>JBHEOR010000061.1:0-4625 GCA_046260685.1 Desulfopila sp. | reverse complement strand
ACCTGTCCAAGGCCAATGTTTCCATTGAGGGTCAGGAAAATATCCCCTCCGGTCCAACTATTTTTGTGGTCAACCATTTCACCAGAATAGAAACCCTGCTGATTCCCTATTATATCTATCAACTGACTGGTGTACCGGCACTGTCCATGGCCTCTGATACATTGTTCAAGGGACGGCTGAAGAAATATTTCGAGTTGGTGGGGGTGGTCTCAACCAGGGACCCCCACAGGGACACCATAATCATCAAGAGTCTGCTCACCGGTGCGGAAAACTGGATCATCTTTCCCGAAGGCAGGATGGTAAAGAGCAAAAAGATAATAGGTGGTGGATCCTTTCTTGTCACCCACAGCGAGGGCAGACACAAACCGCATACCGGTGCGGCCTCCCTGGCTCTGCGCACTGAGTTCTATCGCAACCATCTGCTGCGCCGAGAACACCGGGAACCGGAAAATGTCGAGCGCTTTCTCCGTAATTTCGGCCTGCATTCGCTCGACAAGATCCGCGGCAAGTGTACCTCCATTGTTCCGGTCAATCTCACCTATTATCCTATTCGGGCAAAGGAGAACATCGCCTCCCAATTTGCCTCGCGAATAATGAAGGAGGTGCCTGAGCGGGTGCTGGAAGAGCTGATGACCGAGGGAACCATGCTCTTTTCCGGGGTGGATCTCGATATCCATTTTGGTTCGCCTCTGACCATGGATGATTTTCTTGAGATCCCCGCCGTGCAGCATGAGCTGGACCAGGCCATTGACCACCAGGGCTCCCATGGCAGCGAAGACAGTGAAGACAGCAAAGACAGTGCAGGCAGCGCAGGCAGTAAGAGCAGCGAGCCCAGGTTATCCGGGCAGCTCGGCAATATCATGCGCAGCCAGGCCAATGAGATCATGCAGCGTTATATGAGCGCGATATACGGAATGACCACCATTAACCACGAGCACCTCTTTGCCTCTTTCCTGGAGAGATATCCATTCAGTAAAATGTCCGAGATGGGGTTGCGCCGCAGGGTGTATCTTGCCGCCAAGAAGATATGCGATAAAAACACGGTGGGATGTAATCTCCATCGTTCCCTCAAAGAAGATCAGGTTCACCTGCTCACCGACGACAGGTTCAAGAAGGCGGAAAATTTTCTTACGCTGGCACTGGAAAAAGGTGTAATCGGCAGAGCCGGAGATACACTCGTCAAGACGGAAAAAAATATCCCCGATCTCCTCCAGTTACACCGTAAGCGAAGAGATAATCCCATTGATGTCATGGTCAATGAGGTTGAACCGCTGCGTCATATACAAAAACTCGTCCGTTCGGTGGCCTGGCAGCCCGATTTCCTTATAAAGCGGCGCATTGTCAAAACATTGATAGCGGAAGAAATGCAGCGTTACAACGAGGATTGCCGCGGATGCAGTGAAAATGGCATACGTTCCGGTGGTGCCTATTTGCTCCGCGGATCCACGAAAAAAATGGGGGTTGTGCTGGTGCACAGCTATCTCAGCATCCCCGAGGAGGTCGAGGGGCTTGCCAGGTATCTCAACCGCCAGGGATTGTGGGTCTATGTTCCCCGGTTGGCCGGACACGGAACAAGCGTTGATGATCTTTCGCAGACCGCATATTCGGCCTGGCAGCATTCAGTGGAGAGAGGCTATGCAATTATCAATGGAATATGCCGCAAGGTTGTGCTCGGCGGTCTGTCCTTAGGGGGCTGCCTGGCGCTTGACCTTGCGTCGAGGCTGAAAGATCTGGCGGGGGTGGTTGCTGTGTGCCCACCGCTGCGCATCAAGGATTATTCGACGGTGTTTATGCCTTCAAACGATGTCTGGAAGCGTATAGTGGCGAAATTGAGAAGAGATGACCTGGATGTCGATTTTTTTCGTTTCAGTTCCGAAAACGCCCACAGTAACTATGACCGTAATCCGGTACTCGGGGTTAAAAACGTCGAAAGTTTTCTGGAGAAATTGCGGCCGGCGCTGGAGGATGTCGCACATCCAAGCCTGATTATTCATGCCGACGAGGACCCTGTGGTCGATAAGGCCGGTTCTCTCAAAATGTATAAAGAACTGGGAGCTGAGCAGAAGGAGTATATGCTGCTCCACAGTACAAGACATATCGTTACCAGCGGGCCGGAGGCCGGTCGGGTTCACCGTATTATAGCCAGTTTTATCGGCGGGGTGACATAGTCTCTAAATCCTGCAAATGGCACGGACCTTTGGAGTCTACGCGTACCTGCGCATCCTTACTCCAGGGAGGAGTTATGTTTGACACTTTGGAAAGTATCTTTCCAGCAAAAAAGAGCCGGATCTTTATGGCCCACTGCGCAATCTCGCCCCTCTTTGCCGAAGCGGCCGCCGCCAAGCAGGAATTTTGCGCTGATATGGCTGCAGGCGGCATCAGTGCGCTGCCCGGATATTTTGACCTGTTGCCGCGATTCCATCGCAATGCAGCGCAGTTTTTCCGTACTTCTCCAGAAAATATTTCCTATGTCCACAACGTGGCCGAGGCGCTTTGCATGATTGCCAATGGCTATCCGTTTTTGCCGGGGGATGAGGTTATCAGTTACCTCCATGAGTATCCCAGCAACCATTATCCATGGCTGCTCCAGCAAAAGCGGGGCGTTGCACTGGAGCTGCTGTCCGATAACGCACCGCTGCGGCAATACGCCGATTTCGCCCATCCGACGGGATGGTCCATGGATGAGCTCGAGTCGCGCATAACCAAACGGACACGCATTGTAGCGCTCAGCCATGTGCAGTTTACCAGCGGTTTTGCCGCTGATCTGCACCAACTCGGTGAGCTGTGCCGGCACAAAAACGTTGACCTTGTCATTGACTGTGCCCAGAGTCTTGGATGCCTGCCGGTCTATCCCGAGGAGTGCAATATCAGCGCCGTGGTGTCGTCCGGCTGGAAATGGCTCATGGGACCCATGGGGTCTGGATTGTGCTACACCTCTGCCGAGTTCAGAGAAAAGTTGACGGAAACCATGGCGGGGCCGAGTTTGATGCGCCAGGGGCTTGATTATCTCGATCTGCGTTGGGACCCCCACGATGACGGCAGGAAATTCGAGCACTCCACCCTTCCCTGGGACCATGTCGCCGCTTTGAACGCAGTGCTGGAGAATCTTTTTCTCAAATATTCCATGGAAGATATTCGCGAGGAGGTCTTTCGGCTGCAGGATATCCTGTTGGAAAATATAGCCCCGGGCAATCTCCGTTTTTTTGATTTTCCGGCCGGCAACAGATCCGGGATACTCGCCGCCGAACCTGCCACTGCAGCGGCTCAGGATATTGTGGACAAGATGCGCGATAAAGGGGTCATTGTCAGCGCCCCCGTCGGCCTTCTTCGATGTGCGCCCCACTTTTATAATGATGATCAGCAGATGGTAACCGCCGCGGATTCCCTTAACAAGTTCTTTGCCGGCCATTCCGGCTAGCTGTCTGTGGTGTTGAGAGTGTCATTTTTCCGGTTTGACAAGTGTTTTGGACAATGCAATAATAGTGGGGTGAGGTGTAAAAAACTGTTGACAGTAATATAAAACGGCTATATATTCCCGCAGCACGCTGCCACGAAGTTCAGGATTTAGCCAACGCAATTTCAGGCAGTTACAAAACGCTTTGTACGCCAAAATCGATTGAAATAAAAACAAAATCAATAAGATGGCAAGGCAAAGAGTTATCCTCGGTAGCTCAGTTGGTAGAGCAGGTGGCTGTTAACCACCTTGTCGGCGGTTCGAGTCCGTCCCGGGGAGCCAGATTCTTCAGGCTCGATTTTTTGAAATCGAGCCTTTTTCAATATAGTCGGGGCGTAGCGCAGCCTGGTTAGCGCGCCTGCCTTGGGAGCAGGAGGCCGTAGGTTCGAATCCTACCGCCCCGACCATTTATATCTCAAAAAGCCAATCACTCACCTAGTGGTTGGCTTTTTGCGTTTCCCGCCCCCCTGGCTTTATTAGACGATTATTAGACGTTTTGAAAATTTTGCTTTTGTTGATGTTCCAAGGAAGTTATTTTATGGGCTCTGTTCAATCCTAAAAAAGTACTAAGGTCAACCTATCGCGAAGACTGCGGAACAGGATGTTTATACAGAAAACACCCATAACTGAAGTGGAAGAGGACACGTATTACCTTTGATTTGGCAATGTCAAATTCAATGCTCGGTTACTGAGATTACCTGATCTTAGCAAATCATAATGAAAAAAAATAGCGCTTGTATGATACATCATTATTCCATTACTCCTAGAATTTCTGAGACAAATTTGGGGGGGCATATCGGGGCAGTTGTTATCCCCGTTTGGTTTGAGGAAGCCCGATTCGCATTTATCAACGAAACACTCCAAGGAGCCGGGTTTCGCCATTTCCTAGTTCGCTATGAGATCGATTTCAAAAAAGAGATTTTTTATGGCACCGTAGCGAAGATACATACCTTTGTGGAAAAAATTGGCAGCAGCTCCATAACCTTTGGTCAGAAAGTGATTCAAAACGGAGAGATATGCGTTGTTGGAAAAACAGTGGTGGTTCATATTGACTCGGAAACCCGTAAAGCTAAATCTATCCCACAAGAGACCATAGTGTTGTTGCAGTCAGCTTAATGACAGATCAACTCCAAAAAGTTTGTCCAAATCCTACCTATGGCGTCAATAGGGC
>JBHEOR010000060.1:15456-15884 GCA_046260685.1 Desulfopila sp. | reverse complement strand
GGAAAAACCGTATACTCGTCGAGCTGTTCCAGGACGACGCCGCGCAGCGGATCGATAAGGGTGATGGATTCGACCGTATCGCCAAAAAACTCCAGACGTACGGCGCGGTCCTCCTCATGGACCGGGTAAATGTCGATAACATCGCCACGAACACGAAAGGTGCCACGGTGAAAGGATGTATCATTGCGCTCATACAGCATATAGACGAGCCTGCGGCTCACCTCCTCCATGGCATAGTCACGGTCACGCTCGACAAAGAGATGCATGTTCTTGTACTCGTCGGGCGAACCAAGACCATAGATGCAGGAAACCGAGGCAACGATCAACACATCCCTGCGCGTCAGCAGCGACCTGGTGGCAGAGTGACGCAATTTATCGATGACATCGTTGATGGAAGAGTCCTTTTCGATGTAGGTATCCGACTGCGG
>JBHEOR010000060.1:0-15446 GCA_046260685.1 Desulfopila sp. | reverse complement strand
GATAATAATCGTAATAGGAGACGAAGTACTCCACGGCGTTCCGCGGAAAAAGCTCCTTGAATTCGGAAAAAAGCTGGGCCGCCAGGGTCTTGTTGGGGGCAATTATCAAGGTCGGTCGCTGGACCTGTTCGACAACCTTGGCCATGGTGAAGGTCTTGCCGGAACCCGTTACCCCGAGCAGTACCTGGCTGTCCTCGCCGCCCAAGACTCCCCGTGACAATCGTTCGATGGCGGCGGGCTGATCCCCCGACGCCTCATAGGGTGCTTCCAGTATAAATTGTTTTTCCACGTCGTTTCCTGCAACCCTTCAATGCACCACCGAAGGGAAAACCCTCAAGCCGGTGTCGCGTAACCTGTTTAAACCGTTCACAACGTAATCAACGCTATCAACTCTAAACCACATAGCGGCAATTGTCAGTGGAAATGTAGTCCATGAGTAGTCCATGAGTAGTCCATGAGTCGTAACTCCTGATATGGATGTCTTTGGGGTACGCGACTTCATCCGGCTTCCCCCTGTTTTTGCAGCGGCCTGCAGGGTGACGGAAATTCCCGCGGGCAGACCGGTGGAGCCTGTTGGTCATAGATACGCAAGGCTTTTTGCTGGATTCCGGATCGACGCCCGGAACGACCGGAGATGAAGCAGTGGTGAACGAATCGGCAATCGTGAAAGAGATCGTTTCCCGGGTTTTTTGCCGCAACAACAGCTGCGATCAATTCTTCCCTGGTGCCATGGGAAGCTTAACGGTAAACCTGGCGCCACCATCCTCGGCCGAATCAACAGTGATTTCTCCGCCATGGCTAGAGATAATACCATACGACACCGACAACCCAAGGCCCGTCCCCTGAACCTCCGATTTTGTCGTATAAAACGGCTCAAATATAAGCCCTTTCTCCATTTCACTAATTCCCGGCCCCGAATCTTTGAGATCAATCAAAACTTCGTTGCCGACCATACTTGTCGTAATTTTCAGTCGGCCTCCATCATCCGCCATTGCGTCAACAGCATTTATAATGAGATTGAGGAACACCTGGGCAATCTGGTTTTTACTGACATGGAGCAGAGGCACATCAGCGTTGAAGTGCCGTTCCACCGTGATACCGCTTTTTTCAAAGTGTTTACTATAAAAACGCAGGACATCATCAATGATTTCATGAACATTCTCATTGGCCTTGATATTCGAACCGCTTCGCTGGAATTGCTGGAAATCACGAATGAGATTCTTCATGCGATCGCACTCTCGGTAGGCAAGCTCCAAAAGCTCTTTATCTTCATGGTCCATGGAAATCCGATCGCTTATATCCTTGATAACGGAGCGCACACCCAGCAGAGGATTGCCGAACTCATGGGCAAATGAGGCCGACAATCTGCCCACCGCCTCCATTTTCTGTGCCTGCAGCAGTTGATTCTGCAATGCCTCCTTCTGGGTAATATCCAGGCAGAGAGCGATAATATTGATGACATCGCCTCGACTATTTACAACCGGCGCGACAAGAGTATCGAGACTGTATTCATCACCATACCGGCTTCTCAGATGAACTATTCCCTGCCACTTTTCCTTTCTATACAGGGTGTCACGCATATCACGAAAGGCCATTCTGTTCTTTTTATGGTGACCGAAATAATAAATCTTTTCACCAATGACATCGCGCAGAGCATAACCGGTCAGCTTCTCATAGCCGGGATTGACATACTCTATATTGCCATCACTATCAAACACCACCACGGCCATGGGCGACTGCCGCACAGCCTGGCTGAGCAGATTCTTTTCTCGAAAGATCTCACGCTGCTCAGTGATATCATTTACAAAAACCACAGCCCCCCTGGTCCGTTCTCCCATCATAAGCGGATACGTCCGTACTGCCGCATGAAAGGATGCACCACCGGCGATGTGCAGCAGGCCTTCATCAATGATCAATGATTTACCGGTATGCAGCGGCTTGAGAAAAATCTCCGTATCATCTTCCATGACACCAAGAGCTTTGCTGGAGTAGCGCATCAGATCCTCGACCTTCCTGCCGATAATGGTGTTCGGCTCTTCAACACCGAGCCTGTCGAGACATGTGGCATTGACAAAGGTTATACGCCCTTCGGCGTTAATGCCGAAGATGCCCTCCTCCGTGGCATCAAAAAACAGCCGAAGCCGATCCTCGCTCTTCTTCAATGCCTTAAAAGCATTGTGCCCGCGGCGCTGGAGGAGATTGAGCATGGCAACAACCTTGCAAAATTCATCCTCCCCCTTCCCCGACTCCCTGTCGAGCCGCAAAGGGACAATCTTGCGCCGGTAATCAAGCGTCACCACATGTTCGGCAAGTTTTTCCAGATGCCGTGTCACCGTATACTGGAAAAGCAAAAGCAGACCACCGGCAAAAAGAAATATTTTCATGCCATTGACAAGAAAAATGTTCATTGCCGCCCATCGAAGCCTTTCATACATCGGATCAAGAGCAGCATTCATCTTGAGCTTTGTGATACCATAGCCGGCGGAGCTCTCCCCATTGACGAGGTCATAGCTGATGTCAACTGTATTTTCACCATCGCTGTACCCACTCTGCCAGCGTTTCTGGTCCGCCGTATGGACAGCGGCATAGGTTATATCGCGCTTGCTGGTCAGGTTTATCAGATGGGCCTGGACATATTTGCTTTCCCCGCGCCGTACCGCTTCGGACAACCCGCTGAGCAGCGGTCCGGTAAGGGAGTCGCAGTATTGCTCTATCGTTGCAAGCTCTTTTTGGTAGACGAGATACAGCTGGAAGCCACTTGCCAGAAGAGTGATGCATACACTGAACACCACCCCCCACAATGCCAGCTTGAAGGTTACCCTGCTCTTGATTTTCGTTATCAGCTTGTTAAACATGGACCATCAAACTCCCGGACCGGCCCACACCACCGGCCGTCAATACGCATCTCTTTGCTTTCTCGACTCTGTCGGTTGCGGGCTGCAGGTTGTATTTGCACGCCGGCGCATACTCCACGCTGCTGCGCTTCCAGCGCCACGGCTGCCAGCCCCCGGTAGCAGTATTGATCCAGCTGGAGCCACCACCGTATTGTGATCACATATGCCACATATACACTCGTCGAAGTCATCATCGAAGTCATCATCGCTGTCAATACATTTAACGATCATAAAAACAGCTGCAAAAAAATACAAGAAAAGAACACCAACAGAGCAGCAAGTAAAGTGCCCTTTCAGCCCGGTAATGCATACCTGGCTGCCGCCCTTGTGAAAGGCCCGGTGTGTGTGTGACACCATCCAAATCGGGATCGAAATGGCTGTCGAAACAGGCGGGTATTCGGCAAAAAATCATCCGTCATCACTCCACGCTATGCAGTCCTCGGGGCAGAGACGAATGGCTTCATCAACGTCCTCCACTGGATACGCCTCAAGATCTATCACCTCTATAAAACCAAGAGCACTGTTCAGCCGAAACACCTGCGCTGCGACCTCGACACAGCCGCCGCACAGTGTGCATCTGCCGATATCTACAACAGGCATCCTCATCGCCATACCATCTCCAGCAAGGTTTTACCAAAAACTTTCAAGAAGGAGCCCCGTCATTCAGAATAGTTGACAGCAGGCTTTAGTAATAATAATATTTATTATTAATTAATTATCCCGCTGTTATGATGCCATATATGGCACGACACGACACAAAACACACGATTTTCCCATGATTCGATTGGAATTTTCCGGGAACATGCATTAGTTTATTTGATGTGATATCTATAGCCCTAACTCATCGATACTTAAAAATCGACTTTTAATCAGGAGGAAGACACCATTGAATGCTGAAAAAATTAAAGACAATATCTACTGGGTAGGAGCCATTGACTGGGACGTGCGTGATTTTCACGGATATTCAACCAATCGTGGCACAACCTACAACGCCTTTCTTATCATGGATGAGAAAATCACTCTTATCGACACGGTCAAAAGCTCGCTTAAAGGCGAATTTCTTGAGCGCCTTGGCAAGATCGTCGACCCCGAAAAGATAGACTATATTGTCGTCAATCATGTCGAGATGGATCACTCCGGCATCCTGCCGGAAATGGTAGATCTGATCAAACCCGAAAAAATCATCTGTTCCAAGATGGGCAAAAAAGCGCTGATCGACCACTTTCACCAGGAAGACTGGCCCTATGAAATCGCCCAGCCCGGCAAGGACATCAGCCTTGGCGCCAAGACCCTCAGTTTCATGGAAACCCGCATGCTGCACTGGCCCGATTCCATGTTTACCTACGTCAAAGAAGACAAAATACTGTTTTCCAGTGACGCCTTCGGCCAGCACCTTGCCAGTAGTGAGCGTTTCGATGACGAGGTCGACCAGGCCATCCTCATGGAAGAACTGACCAAATACTATGCCAATATTCTGACGCTCTATTCACCAAAAGTCAAAAAACTCTTGGAAACGGTCCAGGAAAGCGGCCTGGAAATCGACATGATCGTACCGGACCACGGCGTCATCTGGCGCTCCAATCCCTCCATTGCCCTGCAGGCCTATGATAAATGGAGCAACAACCTCGGTGACGGCAACGCCCTGATCATCTACGACACAATGTGGCATTCCACCGAAAAAATGGCCAGGGAAATTGCCGAGGGTCTCAAGGAAGAAGGAATCTCCTACAAGCTCCTCAACCTTCGCTTTAACCACAGAAGCGATGTCATGCGTGATGTTCTTAACGCCAGCGCCATCATCCTCGGCTGCTCCACGCTCAACAACGGACTGCTGCCGCGCATGGCCGGCTTTCTCATGTATATGCGGGGCCTGCGGCCAACCAATAAGATCGGCGCGGCTTTCGGTTCCTTTGGCTGGTCCGGCGAGGCGGTCAAACTCCTCAACCAGGCCATGGAAGAGATGAAATTCGAGTTTATCGATCCAGGTTTTCGAGTGAAATATGTGCCAGCATCGGAGGATCTGCAGAAATGCACCGAACTGGGCCGCTCGGTGGGTAAAAAGCTCAACGAAGCCGGCTGATTACCCTGCGCCTTACTCCTGCCGGGATACCGGTTCATCCCGGCAGAAACTTTTCCCTTCTGCAAAAACCACTCGCAATGCAACCTTTATCCAGCCATCTCGTTCTCGTTGCCGGCCAGGACTATTCTACGGCCTCAGCCCAGGTTCAGGATTTTTTTGACACCACCCTTCTAGTGCAATACGACCGCGCCGTCATTCGCCCCGAAAAAAGCTGCTCTGCCGGCGATGCAGATTTCGCGGCACTTCTGGAGAAGGGGGTGGAGGCCAACAGAACAACACTGGAGAAATTCGTCGACGAATTTGCAGAGACGGGCTTCCAGACGGTAAAGGATTTACATCGTGTGGAATGCGGGTATCCCAGCAAGCTCCTCCATATCATCACCCATTTCGTTGATGGTTTCATCGGCATAGATACCAAATTCTACAATCTCATCGACGACAGCCACTGGCTCCCGGAAAATACGGCCGGCGCCATTGTCGATAATCCCGCTCACTACTGGCTTATCCATCTGGACGGCTATTCGGAGACACCCGAAAAAGTTTCGCTTGTACAGACCTGATCGAAGCAGTTACGTTGTATTATGGAATACGCCGACGAGCCCCGCCTGATCTTCACTCCTCTCACCGAGAACGACTACTGCGATTTTTATGAACTGGAGATGGGCGCCTTCAGCGATGATGCCGTATTTTATAGCCAGCGTCTGCCCGACAATGGCAAGGTCCTGGAACTGGGCTGCGGCACCGGACGGCTCACCAGGCTGCTTGCCGCAAAGTGCAGGCACATCACCGGCATCGACATCTCTGCGGGGATGCTGGATAAAGCACAACAAAAGCCTGGTGCCGACATTTCCTATCACCAGATGGATATGACGGAAATTTCTTTTGCCGAATGCTTTAATGCCATCATCATCCCCTACAACACCCTTAATATGCTGGGAGATCCCGCCAAAATCCAGAAATGTCTTGCCCTGTGCCGCAAGCACCTTTGCCCGGCGGGGAGCCTTTTACTCCAGCTCTATCATCCCCACCCGACAACCGTCGCCGGCAAAGAAAAAATATTTCAGTTTACCATTTTGGAAGATGACAGCGGCGGCAAAATCATAAAAGAAACCTTGAAAAGCTACGACCGCGAGCATGCAACTCTGCAGCTGGAAGAACGCTACCGCGTCCGTCCGGCAGGGGGCAATCCGCACAATCGCGATCTGCGCCATTGCCTCAGCTTTTACGCTCCGGAACTGACAGATTGGAAGAAATTGCTGCAGGCGGCAGGATTTTGCATCACCGAAAGCGCCGGCGCCTATGACGGAACCCCTTTTGCTCCGCAACGGGATACCACGCTTCTGCTGGCGGCCTCTCCGGCATAATTTTGTTATCCATAAAAGAGACCACTCAATACCCCACACCTTAATAACCACTTCATTCCACCCCATCACCACTTCGTCATTCCGAGCTCGACCCGGAATCCAGACAAACCGAAAGCGAACTCACCACTCCGTCATTCCGGGCTCGATCCGGAATCCAGGCGAACCGCGAGCAAAGCGAGCGGGTATTTGGATAATAAAATCATTTTCAAACACCAACCGCCACAAACCCACATCTCACCTGCAAGCAAGGATGGTCTCCGCACCCTTGCCCCCTTTTCAACACCCTGGATTCCGGATCAAGTCCGGAATGACGCAGGGGAAGGGGCCAATCTCGGTGGTGCATTTTTTTATTACTCTTGACTCATGTCAAATCTTTTTTCTTGCAAGCTGGTAGAGTGTAGTCATATTCAAGAGTGATTCTCATAACACTTGAGCGACAATGCAATTTGAATTGTGCCGTCCCCATCAACCAAACGAGGCCATCAATGAAAACAACACGCAAGATTATAGAAATAAATGAAGAGCTGTGCGACGGCTGTGGAGAGTGTGTACCGGACTGCGCCGAAGGCTCTCTGCAGATAGTCAACGGCAAGGCAAAACTGGTAGAAGACAAGCTCTGCGACGGACTGGGAGCCTGTCTTGGTGCCTGCCCCCAGGGTGCACTTAAAATCATAGAACGTGAAGCGGACGAATTCGATGAAGAGGCTGTTGAAGAATACCTCGAATCGCTGAAGAAGGAAGAATCCCAGGCTGCTGTCAAACAGGCCGCCCCCCCTGTCGGAAAAGGCTGTCCTTCGGCCAGGCTGCAGAGCTTTACAGCGCAGTCTCCCTGCCAGTCCGCCAACATTCCCAAGGCACAGTCCAACGCAGCTTCGGCCCTGACCCACTGGCCCATTCAGATTCGCCTGATCCCGCCCACCGCGCCGTTTTTGAAAAACGCCGATGTGCTTATTGCCGCCGATTGTACGGCGGTAGCCGTTCCCGGCTTTCAGGAAAAATATCTGCAGGACAAAGTGGTTATGATGGGCTGTCCCAAATTTGACGATGCCGAGAGCTATATCGAAAAATTCGCCCAGATTGTCACCACGGCCGAACTCAACTCCATCACCATTCTGATTGTTGAGGTGCCCTGCTGTTCGGCCATGAATGTCATCGTCGACAAGGCCCTGGCCAAGGCGGGTAAAAAGGTTCCGGTTGAACAGATTACCGTATCAACCAGAGGCGAAGAACTGGAAAGAAAAACCTGGTAACACGGAGCACAAGGTTGCAGATTCAAATCCCATGATGGCCGGAATCAGCTGTAATTTCTGTACTCCCGCTCGCTTCGCTTGCGGTTTGCCTGGATTCCGGATCGAGCCCGGAATGACGAATTGGTGAGGTGGTTTGTAGAGGTGCATCTCTTCCCCGGCGTCATTCCGGACTTGATCCGGAATTTAGGAAGCCTGTCGGGGAGAACATGCGGGAAGAGATATCCTTGGCACCGGGCGAGATGCACGATTCCGGCCGTTGACAGCCGGAAGCTGCTGGTATTGCCTGGAGCCCGGATCGGGGGCTGTCCCTTGACGGCTTTACGGCAAACGCAACACCAGCCTACTCTCTTTTTCCACCACCTTCACCCCCAGTTGCTGGAGGAGTTGAAACATAGGCCTGCCGAAATAGAACAACTCCTCCGCCAATGAAATTTTGAGCTTTTGCACCGCCGCCGTTCGAATACGGATATCCTCATTGACAAGCTCCTCAAGTTCTTGCAGATCCACCACGGCCCGCTGCTCAATGGCGCTTTGCAGGGCCTGCAGATCAGGGCAGGGACAACTGTTTTCATGCTCTTGTATAAAAAACAGGACCGGCGCATCCGGCGCTACTATATCAAACCTGTCCAGGGTATCCTCCTCGACAAGTTGTTCCACAGCAGCGGTGTCCCAGCATTTTAACCGCCTGCAGGAGACCGGTCTCTCCGTATATATCATGCACCCTTTTTCTTCATAATCATAATAGAAACATTGCCACTCTTTACCGGTACCGCTGAATTTTATCAACTCGCACCGCGCTGCAATCGGCGCGGATGTATAGGGTTTATAAACCAGCTCACCTTTACGGATGGTAATGAGCCTTTTCAACGGTACCGTTCCTCGCTCAATCAGAGGCAGATCTTCTCTATGCAGTGCCGGCCCGCCTTTGCTGCAACAGGTTCCGCATCTTTTGCATTCCGTCTGTTTCGTTTCCATAATAAACTCGTGAGAGAGTGCTCAATATTCCATCACCACCTGCGCCTCGTGCAGCTGGCTCTTCGCTGTTTGCCGCGGCTTTCATAGACTCGCAGTGACTCCATGGCAATGGCTTCTTTGGCCCAATTCCTTGGTTTCCCTCTGCAAGGTTCGCCACTTCACGGTGCTTCTTAGGGCCTGCCATATAAGAACTATAACACAAGAACTATAACACGTATGCATCCCTGCTTTAGGCTATCTTTGAACGATCCGCAATCGTAAAATCCTCAACGTAGCGCTGCTACGCCTGCGGTTTTTCTCAATTGGATCGTCCAAATATAACCCAAATCAAAGCGCCTAATCGTTATACTTATTTCATGACAGACCCTTAGCTGCAGCCGTCCGGGCTGCAGATACCCATGAAAAACAACATGCGAAACCTCCTTGCTTTCTCGATGCGAGCCGGGCTTTATTGGTAATCAGGAATTCTCATTGTAAAAACGGAGTGGATTTATCTGATCAACTCGTTTACAGTTTGTGACGTGAAGGGACGTATGGATACTCAGTGGGCTGGGATACCGTCGAAAAGAATGCCTGAGTTCTCCTGAACGTTTGAGAAAATTACATGAATTGCAGGAAATTTTCATACTATGTCAGCGCTAATAGAAGAGCTTAAAGTTAAGCTCATATCCATTTTGAATCTCACCGATGTGCAGCCCGAAGACTTTGATGAACATGCCCAGCTGGTAGGAGGAGAGCTTGGTATCGATTCCATTGATGTTTTGGAAATGGTCGTAATGGTAGAAAAAGATTATGGGATAACCATAAACAATCAAGAAGTCGGCCAAAAGGTCTTTTCCTCGCTGGCAAATCTTGCCGAATATATCAACGATAATTCCCCCCACGTATCCTCTTGACTTCTCTTCCTGTGTATATCAGCGGAGTCGGATTGCTCTGTTCTCTGGGCTCGAATCCAACGGATGTAGAGCACGCCTTGAGACAGAATCGCTCTGGAATTCGGCCTCTTACGCTTTTTAACCTGCTGCAGAGCAAACCATTGCCGGTCGGTCAGGTGGATGCATTCGCTCCAATGGAGTGTCTGGAAGCAACTCCCCCTTTACCACGAACCCATCGTCTGGCAAAAATCGCCGCCGATCAGGCCCTGGAGGGAAAGACTGCTCCTCCGGAGGCCATCGTTTTGGGAACAACCACGGGCGGCATACTTACAACCGAACAGCTGCTCAGAAACGACGAACGCAGGAGTGCGGAGTATCGATATCACGGTCTGCAATCGGTCAGCGGTTACATTGCCGAAGAAGTGCATTGCAGCGGACCGGCTCTCACGGTATCCACTGCCTGCTCCTCAGGCGTGGTGGCTCTGGCCATGGGATTGGCAATGCTGCGCAGCGGCCGGTTTCAAAATGTTCTCGTCGGTGGTGTCGATTCCCTCAGCCGTCTGACCTATTTTGGCTTTCACTCACTGCAGCTTGTCGACCGTGATGGCTGCAGGCCGCTCGATGTAAACAGGCAGGGTATGGCCGTTGCCGAAGGAGCCGGCATGTTGCTGCTGACAACCGACCGGGCTGCCGCATCCCATGGTGAGCTACTGGGGGTAGGGCTGAGCTGTGATGCCTATCACGCAGCCGCTCCTCATCCGGAAGGGCAGGGGGCGTTTATGGCTATGCGCAATGCCTTGCACGATGCGGGACTCACCCCCGGGGATGTCGGCTATATCAATCTTCATGGCACGGGAACCCCAGACAATGATCTGGCGGAGTGCAAGGCCGTGAACAGACTCTTTCCGGTAAAACATCCGCCGCTCTCTTCGGTCAAGGGAGCCACCGGACACAGCCTGGCAGCCGCGGGAGCGATTGAGGCAGTGATATCTTCCATAGCGCTCACAAATAATTTGTTGCCTGCCAACACAGGCCTGCGCCAACTTGATCCGGTGCTGGGTGTTGAGCCGCTACGCAAGCCTCAAAAAGCAGCGGTGGAGGTCGTTCTTGCCAATTCCTTTGGTTTCGGGGGCAACAACGGCTCCGTTCTGCTGGGCAAACCCCGGCAAAATATGGTTGAGCCCACCCGGCAGGTGCGCAGTGGTCTGCAGGTTCACGGCTATTCTTGTGTAAGTGGTGCAGGAGACACTGCGGCAACCATGGACTGTTTGCACAGCAGTTTTTCCGCTGCCGGCAGAGCCGCCTCTGATACAATTGCAAAGAATCTGTCGCCGCGCCTCATACGTCGTTTGAAGCGGCTGCCGCGTATGACGCTGGCGCTTGCTGCCGGTGCTCGCGAGCATGCCGGAGTTGACAGCTTGAAATTGAATTCCGTGTATATGGGCACCGGCTGGGGGGCCCTTTCAGAAACGCATGATTTTCTCACCCGTCTCAATGATTCAGCAGAGCAATTTCCAAGCCCCACTGATTTTATCGGTTCCGTTCATAACGCCCCTGCCGGCCAGGTCGCTATGATGCTGGCGGCAACCGGAGCAAATATTACAACCAGCGGCGGCGATTATTCGTTTGAACAGGCGCTGCTGGCTGCTGAGCTGATGTTTGACGGATGTGATGAGCCTGACAGCGCGGCACTTCTTCTTGGTGCGGATGAGGGACACGACTGCTTTTCCTCGCTCTTTGACCCTTCTATCGCCTGTCAATCACAGCTTGCAGATGGTGGGGCGGCGTTTTGTGTCAACAGGGAAACACAAGGTTCCAGGTGTTCTCTTGCCATACCGTTCTACCGCAAAAGTACAACACCTCATGTAATGAACATGCTGTATGACGCATTGGCCTGCTTCAATGATGGAGATGAGGAAAATGAGGTTGTCGCGGTTATGGCGGGAATACCCGGCGCCATGCGCCCGCAGGCCGAACAGCAGCTCGAGCAGTTTCTGCGGATATCCGGATTGAACGTGCCGGTTATCGATTATCGTAAAATCACCGGTGAGTTTGCCTCAGCCTCAGCGGTAGCCGCGGCGCTGGCCATCTCTTTTGTCGAATCGGGAAGGCTTCCCGGGACTGTGACGGGTGGTGAGGACTATGTCATGGGTCCCGGTAAAAACACTTTACTGGTATTGGGGCTGGGCCAATACATTACCGCCATGGAGCTTTGCAGGCCATGAGGATACTGCTCATATCTCCAAATACCCTGACAGCTCCCTATCCTGTTTATCCGCTGGGTCTGGATTATGTAGCGAGTTCCGTTGCCAGGGAGCACGAACGTGAAATTGTAGACCTCAATGTTACCCAGCTTGAAGGTTTGGAAAAAATTCTGCGTGATTTTTCTCCCGAGGTGATTGGTGTGTCCTGCCGCAATATTGATAACACCGATGTATCCGACTCACGATATTTTGTGGATGGATATGCCGGTCTTGTCTCCTGGCTGCGTGAGCATTCCACGGCAGTGATTGTCTGCGGCGGCAGCGGCTTTACCATTATGCCGGAAAAGGTTCTGAACGCGCTGGGAGCGGATTACGGGATTATCGGCGAGGGCGAGCGTTTTGGTCTGCTGGTGGAAGCGCTGCACAATGGGCAACAACCGGAAGACATTACAGGGGTGATCTCGGCCCAAACCTCCCGCCCCGCATCGCCCCCGGAACCGTGGCAGGGCCAGCGGGAGCGCGCTTTTTCCAGAGATTCTTCCCACCTTGACTTTTACCTTGATCGTGGCGGAATGCTCAATTTGCAAAGTAAAAGGGGCTGCTGCTTTAAGTGTATATACTGTCCCTATCCGGCCATCGAGGGAAGAAGGCACCGTTTGGTAGAACCAGACCAGGTCGCCCGTATGGCACTCGAACTGCAAACTGCCGGTGCGAGATATTTCTTCATCACCGACTCCGCCTTTAATTCGGATATCGCGCACAGTCTTGCCGTGGCAGAAAGCTTCAAGGCCGCGGGTGTAACAATTCCATGGGGGGGATTTTTTGCGCCGGTAAAACTGCCTTCCAAGTATTTTCGGGTTATGGCTGAAGCCGGGCTTACCCATGTGGAGTTCGGCACGGAATCAATGTCTTCCACGATGCTGAAAACCTATCAGAAACCTTTTACTAGAGATGAGGTGTATACAGCTCATACCATGGCAAACGATGCCGGGCTGCATACGGCCCATTATCTGCTCATGGGCGGGCCGGGTGAATCGGCCGCAACCGTCACGAAAACACTCGATAACATCGAAAAGCTCCACAAAGCCGTCTTTTTTTTCTTTGTCGGCATCAGGATATATCCCCGGACACCATTGTATGATATCGCATTGCGGGAAGGAAAAATCAGCGCTGATACCGACCTGCTCAAACCTGTGTTTTTTGAAGCCGATGACATCGACCTGAAAGGCATTGAAGCTCTGGTCAACGCCCGGGTAGGCAAAAGGATTAATTGCGTGGTCGGGTCAGGGGGAAGCACTGGGGCCGACATGGTGGCCAGAATGCACCAGCGGGGGTATGTCGGACCTTTGTGGGAACACCTTATCCGCTAAAGCGCCATCTTTCTCCGCAGTCTCTGTATATAAGGTGGCCTTTACTGCAACTCCTCCATGACAGAATAATAGAGCAAAGGCCTTCATGCTTAATGATGATTGCAGAGTGGTACAAGCGTAGTTGATTACCAACCAAGCTCAGCTAATTGACCCAGGGGATTTCACATGTTGTTTTCATGGGACGCCATAAACCCATCCCTGGGGGCTTAGCTGCAGCCGTCCAGGCTGCAGATACCCATGAAAGCAACATGTGAAATCCCCTTTCCCCTTGTGCAGTTTTCCCGAGCAAAACAGCTCCTCCAGCATTATAAAAAATGAGGCCGCACCGGTATTTCCCTTGGTGACAAGGTTGGTGAACCACTTATCTTCAGAGATGTGGAAGTGCATCTGTTGCAGTTTCTGCAGAAGTGGTTCCCGGAAATACTCCGAGGAGATATGTGGCAGAAACCAGGCAAGCTCTTCCAGGGCAAGCGGTTCTCCCCGGAAGATCTGTTTGAGCGAGGTGATGCCGTAACGCTCTTCAGGTATGCTCCGTCCGCAATTAGGCGGGTTGATGAGAAGGATATTCATGGAGTGTTTTTTGTATATAATCAGCCAGGGTCGTTAGAGATTGCATTACAGCTCTGGTGGTGTTTTCCGAATCCATCCGGACCCCATATTCCTGTTGGACTGTAACGGCTATTTCCAGGGCGTCGATGGAATCGATTCCTAGAGGTGAGTCGGGGCCGATCAGCGGGGCATCGCGGCTGATATCGTCTTTGTTGATGTCGTCCAGGTTGCATGTTTGGCAAATCAGTTCGAGCAGTTCTTTTTCAGAAGGTTCCATATTTCCATAACAGGTTTGATAAAGATTTAAAATGCAGGAAGACTATATCCGTGAACGGGAGAGTTTCCAGGCAAAAATGATGGCAAGGAGAAAAAAAATGACCAGTCTGCCGAGATCATCGGCAACTGCAAAAATAGAATACCCGCGTACAAGCAGGTCTTGAAAGGCGTTCAGTCCCCAGTTAAGTGGTGAGATAATACTGAGATGCTGCATAATTTCGGGCATGGCATATACCGGAACCATCACTCCGCCAAGGGCGGCTGCCGTGACGACAAAGCTGGCCCCGACCGCCGATGCCTGCTCATAGCTGCTGCAGACTATGCCCAGTAAAATGCCAAAACCGCAGGCAGCAAAGCTGATACAAAGAATGATAAGCAGCACGCCCAAGAGGTTCTGAAAAACAGTAAATGGGGGCAGACCAATTTGGGGAAAGAGGAAATAGCCAATGAACCCCACCAGCATGAACTGACAGAGGCAGACATTAATATAGGCTACCACTTTTCCGGAAAAAAGCTGGAGCTGGGAAACGGGCAGGGAGGCAAGGCGTATCCAAATGCCCGATTTCCTTTCCTGGAGAATTGTACCGGCAATGGGTATTGCCGTAAAAAACATCCCGAAAATAGCCCAGGCCGGCACGTTCTGCTGAACCGGGCTATAGTCGGGCATATTTTGTGCTCCGGTACCGGTTTGCCTCTCCTTCAATGCAAGAATAGGGTGGCTGAGACGCTTGGCAAGTTCTCCCGAAGACAGTTGCGCGTATTCTTGCGGTAGGCCCAGAGAGTCCAGCGTACTGTTAAATTTTCTGGCGAAATTTTTAATTTTGATTTCCATGCTGATAGTTCTGAGCGCCAGTGATAACTGGGCTTTCACGCCGGAACGAAATCCCGGCAGAACTCCGGGATCAAAAAAGACCAAGATGGGTTGCGGAGCCGTTTGCCGAAGTGTTGTTGAGGGCGCGTCGGTTCGCAAGAGGCGGGCCGCGCTGTTATGGAATGCCGCAGAAGCACCTGCCGGAATGACGAGGCCGACCTGATAATTCCCTGCAGCAACCGTTTTTCGGAGATGAGCGTCGTCATATTGGGCGCTGTCCAGAACGACGGTTTCAATATTCGCCTCTCCAAGTAACCGGCGCACAGAACTGCCCAGCGCTCCGTTATCCATATCCAGAAAGAGGACCTGGAGCTTTTTTTGTCCGGTGAGTTCCATGACATTTTCCTGTACCAGGGTAATGATAATCACCAGAAGGGCGGGCATGATGAAGAGGATAAGCAGTCCTGTGCGATCCCGCCTCAGCAAAAGAAGCTCCTTGGCTGCGGCTGTCAAGATTTTCCTCATAAACAACGTGTCCTATCAGTCCTGAAGCAATCGCTGTGGTGACGAATGCTGTCGTCAAAGGGAATGTTTTCGTGCATGGAGAAAACGATCCCATCTAGGAGGTTATCTCAAAAGTTTTGATGAATTCTTTGGCAATTTGAAATCCTTCAAAAAAAATTATAACAGACCAATTTTTCATATAATATCTGAAGCTATCTTGGCGATTGAAGCATTATTTAGGGTTGAGTACCTCTCGAAACTCGTTATGAACCCGAGATGAACATCCAACACCGA
>JBHEOR010000006.1:51465-51954 GCA_046260685.1 Desulfopila sp. | reverse complement strand
GACAAGGGCTTTCAGAAAAGCATGGAGAAGGGTCCGCTGTGCGGTGCGCCCATTAACGGAGTCCGCTGCGTCATTAATGATGGTGCCGCGCATGCCGTTGATTCTTCCGATGTTGCCTTCCAACTCGCCTCCATTGGTGCTTTTCGCCAGGGGTACCTCAAAGCCAAACCGGTTATTATGGAGCCGATCATGAAAGTTGCCGCTGAAGGGCCTGCAGAGTATCAGGGCGCCATAATGGGCTCTTTGAACCAGCGGCGCGGCATGATCATCGGTACCATGGAAGAGGGTACGTACACGGTTATCGAGGCTGAAGTACCGCTCTCTGAAATGTTTGGATACAGTACCACGTTGCGTTCTCTTACCCAGGGCAAGGCGGAATTCACCATGGAGTTTGCTACCTTCAAACAGGTGCCGAAGAGTGTGAGCGAAGAGCTGGTGAAGAAATTTCAGCAGGAAAAAGAGAACAAGTAGTGTATTGTTACTCAGTGA
>JBHEOR010000006.1:346-51459 GCA_046260685.1 Desulfopila sp. | reverse complement strand
GGGGAAAAGGCGGAAGAAAAAAGCCGGGCGATGGGGCTTGTTATGGCCAGGGCCGGACTGGGCAAAACAGCAATACTGGTGCAGATTGCTCTTGATTTCATGATGCGTGGCGATAAGGTGCTGCACATTTCCATTGGTGAATCCGTCGATAAGGCGCGCAATTGGTATGATGATATTTTTGCCTTGACGACAGCGGAGATGCCCGCCGTTGAACGTAAGGAGATTGAGCCTGAGATTATGCGCAACCGTATGATTATGACATTCAAGGAGAGTTCTTTTGATCTCGCCACCCTTGAGGAGCGCCTCGATGATCTGATGAAGCAGGATGTCTACAAACCTGACTGCCTGATCGTTGATGGCTATGATTTCAGCGGTAGTGATAAACAGTCATTGCAAGAGTTTGTTGATCTTATGGAGCAAAAAGGGTTGAGCGGGATATGGTTTTCCGCTGTCAGTCACCGTAAAGATACTCGCACCAGTGCGAACGGTGTTCCTGCACCGTGTCACGAAGCCGATGAGATGTTTTCGACGGTGCTCTTTATTAATCCTGCGGAACAAGCCATCAAACTTGATATCATCAAGTGTCAATCATGCGTGAAAGACGCCAGTGCCAAACTGGCCTTTGATCCCTCGACCATGCTTATAAAGCGTGTCTGATGCGGAGTGTTAAAACGTATATAATGTGACTTGGTGCCTGCTCGAAGTACTTAAGTACTTAAGTACTTGGCATGGATATCATGCATTGTTGCAGAGCAAAAACGAATGGTGGAAACATCAAAAAGGCGAAGGGGATTCCCTCTTCGCTTTTTTTGTTTGTTCTTTTTTTGCAGGCCGGTATGATAGGGTGCTGGATGGCGGCAGCAAGTTGTTGTTGCTTGAAAAATGCAAATACCCCTTTGTATGAAACGGGTGGAAATGAAATTCAGACCATGCATAGACCTGCATAACGGCAGCGTTAAGCAGATTGTCGGTTCAAGTCTGCGTGACGACACTCCCGAAGAGTTGCAGACCAACTTTGTTGCCGAAAAGGCGCCGGCCTATTTTGCAGAATTGTACCGCGGAGATAACCTCACAGGCGGGCATATCATAAAACTCGGCCCGGGAAATGACGCAGCTGCCAGAGCCGCGCTGCAGGCGTGGCCGGGAGGGATGCAGATCGGAGGCGGTATTACTCTTGATAATGCCGTGGACTGGCTTGATTGCGGCGCTTCCCATGTCATTGTTACCTCCTGCGTCTTTAAAAACGGCAGGGTTGATCATGACTATCTGGCCAGGTTGGTGGAAAAGGTGGGGCGCCGGCGCCTTGTCCTGGATCTGAGCTGCCGGCGCCGGGATGGCAAATATTATATTGTCACCGAGCGCTGGCAGAATTTCACCGAGGTTGCCATCACTCCCCACAATCTTGAGAAATTTGCCGGGTGCTGCGATGAGTTTCTCATCCATGCCGCCGATGTTGAGGGAAGGTGTCAGGGTATCGAGGAAGAATTGGTGGAGCATCTGGGCAAATGGGTAACGCTGCCCACCACCTATGCCGGAGGAGTGAGAAACCTGGATGACCTTGACCGTATCGAGCGTCTTGGTGGAGGCCGGCTGGATGCAACCATCGGCAGTGCGCTGGATATTTTTGGAGGATCGGGGCTGCGCTATGAGGATGCCGTTGCCTTTTGTCATCGTACGTTGCGGGGATAATACCATCACTGTGCCGATAGCTGCCGTCGTGCCATTCTTGATTTTGGCCATTGCATCAGATACAATACATTCGTTTTCGATATAGGAAAAATGCAATTATAATATCTTTGGTTCGTTGAGATGGAAATTGATCAGGATCAGCAGAGACGGCAGATAGAAAAATTTATCAGGAGGATGCCCAGTCTTTCCACCACCGTTGGCAAGGTTCTGGAGATATGCAGTAGAACCGATGCCTCTCCCAACGAACTCAACAGGGTTATTGCGCTTGACCCTGTTTTAACGGGACAGGTTCTTAAACTTATCAACTCAGCCTATTATTCTCTCGTTGCCAAGGTAACCTCGCTGACCCGCGCTATAACCATGCTCGGCATGAATACCGTGAAGAATATGGCGCTCAGCACCGCGATTATAAAAAGTGTTTCAAGTGCGAAAAAATCAAAGGTTCTTCCAACCTCGAAGTTCTGGGCGCATTCCATCGGGGTAGGGGCCTGTGCCAAGTTGCTGGCGGTTGCAGGCGAGGTTCCGGTTATGGAACGGGAAGAGTACTTCGTTGCTGGTTTACTGCACGATATCGGCAAGGTTCCCTTTGGCGATGAATATTCAGAGGTGCTTGGTGTTGCCAAAAAAGAGCAGGCGCCGCTGGTCGAGGTCGAACAGGATCTCATGGGCATCAATCACCAGGAGGTCGGCTTGATGATTGCCGATAAGTGGAAGCTGAATCCGGTTATACAGCAGTGTGTCAGCGCTCATCATAATGTTGATCAGGCAGATGAAGCTTTTCAGCGGTTGATAGCCACGGTGGCACTTGCCGATATATACAGTAATATTTTTGATTTTGGGTATGCCGGCAATATTTTTCCGGCGGAACAGGGCATTGACAAGCTTCTTGCCGTCAGTGGTCTTGACTGGGATGGGTATGCCGGTGTACGCGATGGCGTGGAAACACAGATTGAAAAGGCACAAATATTCCTGCAGGTCTAAAAGGTGGCTGTTATGCACGTGAAATTCTGGGGGGTGCGCGGCTCAATCCCCTGTCCAGGTCCGACGACACAAAAGTATGGTGGTAACGGCGCCTGCATAGAATTGCGGGTTGGCAAGAAGGGGCGTATCGTCATCATCGATGCCGGTTCCGGCATCAGAGAACTGGGCAGCTCCATCATGAAAAATGATTTGCCCAACGGCCCGATTTCCGCCGACATCTTTCTCTCACATACCCACTGGGATCATATTATGGGCTTTCCCTTTTTTGTGCCTATTTATGTTCCCGGCGTGCGCCTTAATGTTTATGGCCCTGTGACCTTTGAGGAAGAACCGCTGGAGGAGGTCGTCGGTGGCCAGATGAAATATCGGTATTTCCCGGTGAATTTCGGTGAACTGAACTCAAAGATTGAATATATACGGCTCAACGAAGATCAACATCTGGATTTGGGCGATGGCCTGAAAGTGATCACCAAGTTTCTCAACCATCCGGTGACCGCCCTGGGCTATCGCTTTGAGCATGACGGCAAGGTGTTTTGCACCTGCTATGATACCGAACCTTTTCGCAATCTCTTTATTACCGATCCGGAGCATCCCGATTACGATGAAGCCATGGCGGTGGAAGGCCAGGAGGTGGCGGAGGAGCAGAACGCTGCGCTGCAAAAGTTTTTTCAGGGCGCCGATGTATTGGTCTACGATGCTCAGTATACCGAAGAAGAATACCTGACCAACCGTCTGGGCTGGGGGCATACCCCGGTGGAATATGCCATCGCTGCGGCAAAGCGTGCCGGTGTTAAAAAGCTTGCTCTTTTTCATCACGATCCCGACAGGACCGATGAGCAGCTTGACGAAATGACACAAACCTATTGCAAGACGGCAGATCACGGCGATATGGAGGTGTTTTTCGCCCGTGAACGTACCGAAATAGAGCTGTAGGTTGTATTTCCGGCTTCGCCGGCCCTTTCAGAAGGGGTATCTCGGTGCAAAATCTTTTTGCAGGCGTGCAATGCAGTCAAGATCCGGCTGATAAATAATCTGTGGTGGCTCGGGTAGCGCCAGCGCAAGGTCTTCGGCAAAAGGGGTGGTCTGGACGTTTCTGTTGTATGCCTCCACCAGCAGTCTCTCCAGATTGACGGTGTCCTCTATATTATAGGCCAGCAGGGTTTCCAGAGCCTTTTCATCGTTATGGCGCTGGTAGAGCCGCCACAACGCAACGGCGAACGAGCCGTCAACGCCATCGAGTGCTCCTCTGGCAATTCCCATCTGCCGTTCGCATTCTTTCAGTCCCCCCTTGATTCCCATCCCGGCCAGGACAAAACGAAGATCAATATGCGCCTGGGGTAGCGAGGTGTTAAGAGCGTGTTCGATGAAGGGTACATCAAAACCTTTGCCGTTATAACTCACCAGTACATCATAGTGCATGATGTCATCGACAAACTGTTCCAGGTTCTGTCCGTTTACATAGGTGAAGACCTGCCTGCCATCGTAGAGGGCGATGGTGGTAATTTCGGCCTCACCGTGTACGCCGGTGGTTTCGATGTCGATGTAGGCGGTCGAGTTGCGAAAGGAGGAGAAGAGACGCCACTGGGCATTGCCTGCCAGGCGTTTACTGAAGAAAATTGCTTTGTTATTTTCCAGGGCTTCCAGTGATTGCTCGAAAATCCAGGGGATTTCCATACGGGATTTTCTGGAAATCGGGATGCCCGGAGAATCACGCCAGTTTTCCCATGCGAAGATTCCGGCCTGCCAGAGATGAGATTCAGTTTTTGGTCCGATACCGTTAATGTGGCAGAATGTATGTTTAAGCATCGCTCATTATAGAAAGAGACAATTCATGTAACAACAGCATTGCGCAGAAGCGTGAAGGCGCAGAGGATTACAGCGACCAGCCATAAAAGTAAGCCTCTGCGCCTCTGCGCCTCAGCGGGAGAAAATCCCGGCGAGAAAAATCCGCAGGCCGAACCGGCGCAAGCTCACCGCTCTTCCAGGGGAATAAAAGAACGCTTTTGTTTGCCGGTGTAGATCTGTCGTGGTCTGGCGATGCGTTGACGGTGGTCGTGCAGCTCTCGCCAGTTGGCTATCCAGCCCGGCATTCTGCCGATTGCAAACATCACCGTGTACATATCCAACGGGATTCCTATGGCCCGCAGCAATATGCCGCTGTAAAAATCGACATTGGGATAGAGGTTGCGGCTGACGAAATAATCGTCCTTGAGCGTCTTTTCTTCAAGTTCCAGGGCAATGTCGAGTAACGGATCGCTCTTATGCAATTCTTTAAGTACTTCGTCCACCTTTTTCCTGAGAATCCGTGAACGCGGATCAAAATTTTTATAGACCCTGTGGCCAAAGCCCATCAGTCTGTAGTCGCTGTTTTTGTCTTTGGCTTTATCGAGATAGTAGTCGATTGGTCGGCCCGAGGTTTTGATGTCCTCCAACATGTTAATCACTCCGATATTGGCGCCGCCGTGCAGTGGGCCCCAGAGAGCGCTCACGCCAGAAGCTATGGAGCTGAAGAGGTTGGCCCGGGAACTGGCAACGGCCCTG
The DNA here is from genome assembly GCA_046260685.1 of Desulfopila sp. GTDB lineage: Bacteria > Desulfobacterota > Desulfobulbia > Desulfobulbales > Desulfocapsaceae > Desulfopila_A. Next base: position 46,248 of record JBHEOR010000006.1, on the reverse strand, counting down.
ACCGTCGAGGTTGAGCAGTTCTGTTCATGATCGGCGTGAAGTATCAAAAACAGCGACAACGCCTCTTCAATAACGGGATTAGGGACATATTCCCGGTAGGGTTCGGTGAACATCATATGGAGGAAATTGGCACAATAGCCGAGATTGGGATTTGGTGGGTTGAAGGGTCTTCCGATGGACATACGATAGGAAAAGGCCGCTATGGTCCGCACTTTGGAGAGCAGCAGCGCCGCTGTCCGATCAAAACCATGGCCTTCTGCATACACTTCCAGCACATCGGGGTGGAAGCAGGAAACCAGATTAAGCATGGCGGAAATGATGGCCATGGGAGGAGACGATGGAGGAAAACCGGTGAAGTGACGCTCAAGATTGGTATGCAGTGGTGCATGTTCAGCCAGTGCATTGCGGAATTTTTTGAGGGTCTTGTCGTTGGGCAACTCGCCATATATCAGCAACGAACATGTTTCCACAAAACTGGCCTTCTGGGCGATCTCTTCAATGGGATAGCCCCGATAATGGAGGATTCCATTGGCGCCGTCAACAAAGGTGATATCCGAATAACATGATCCGGTGTTGCCAAACCCAATATCCATGGTGATATAGCCGGATTGATCACGTAATTTTTGAATATCAATGCATTTTTCGTTTTCGCTTCCAGTCGTGACGTCAAGTTCATAACTGGCATCGCCGACAGTCAGGGTTGCTTTCTCGCTCATATTTCCTCCGTCAAAAGCGTTGATGTTGAAGGTGTCGATTCCGCTCTACTCCCATACCAAAAAGCCGAATTTTTATTGGTTATTGTGGCTGGTTACGTGGTGTGGCCATGCCGGCTTAACGCTACAAAAGCAGCTTTATTTGGTTGTCCCGGTTACAGTAGTGTCTTAAAAGCTACAATGACCTGTTTTAAAAAATAGTAATCAATTACAAGAGGTGCCACCTGTTTTGCAGTCTGGAGGCAAAATAGTATTTGATTTCCGAAAAAACTCAGCTGATCGACCCAGGACATTGTATGTTGTTTTTCCAACGTCAGGCAGTAAAATGGACGAGGAAAAGCGCGATAAAGACAGCCGGGAGGAGGTTGCCGATGGGCAGCCGCTTTATGTCGAGGAGATCGAGGGCAATGGCCAGTATAAGCAGCCCTCCGACGCCATTCATCTCAGCTATGGCGGTCTCGGTCATGATGGTATCCGCCCAGCCCGCCAGCAGGGTGATGCTTCCCTGGTAAAGGAGTAGTGGGAAGATGGAAAAAATGACACCCGGACCAAGGGTTGCGGTCAGGGCGATGGAGGCGATGCCGTCCAGCGCCGACTTGGCATACAGTATGGTCGGTGTTTCACCGACACCATCCTGCAGAGCCCCCATGATGGCCATGGCGCCGACACAATAGAGCAGGCTGGCGGTGACGAAGCCCTCGACCAGGCTGCCGTGATTGGAAAAACGCTCCTGCAGACGTTCTGCGGTGCTGCGCAGATGTTGTTCTATGCCGATGAGTTCTCCTACGATGCCGCCGGCGATCAGGCTGGCGATAATAATGAGCAGATGCGAGGCCTGCAGGGCCAGCTGCATGCCGATGAGCAGTACCGCAAGGCCAAGTCCGGCGGTCATTGTACGGCGCAGCCTGGAAGGAATATAGTTCCCGGCGAAGTGGCCGATAATGCATCCGCCTATAATTGCACCGGCGTTGATGAGTGTGCCCTGGAGTATCACGGTGGTGGTCTTTAGGTTGAGGGTGAGAGTTTATTCGTTCTTACAGAACCTTCTTGCGGAGCTCTTTCTTCCTGCCGTGTTTGACCTTGCGGTCCATGCGCCGCTGTTTCGCCTTTTTGCCGGGTTTCGTGGCCTTTCGCGTTTTGCGTTGTTTTTCCGCGTTTTGGATGAGTGCGGCAAGCCGCTGCAGTGCCTCCTCTCTATTTCTCTCGTAGGTTCTATGGTTCTGGGCCTTTATGACAAGCACCCCATCTCTGCTAAGGCGGCTGTCGCGCAGGTTGAGCAGCCGGCTTTTGACTCTTTGGGGCAGGCTGGAGTGCACCACATCAAAGTGCAACTGGACGGCGGAGGAGACTTTATTGACATTTTGCCCGCCGGCACCCTGTGCTCGAATCTGGGTTATGGTTATTTCCCGTGCCGGTATGGTGAGGGATGAATGTATTGTTGCCATAACACGTTCCTGCTGGGTATTGAAAGCTTCTTTTGTGCGCCGCTTTACTCGTCCCGCTTTTTCTGATTGGCCGCTGCAGAATTGATCGGCGGCGTGTAGTCATCGAATCGTACCTGTTCCGTGGCAAGCATTATCCGGCCGGTACCGGAAGGATCAACACCGGTGATTTCTCCAGCCAGCCAGATTTTGGTGCCTCGTTCAAGTGACAGGATTTCAGGATAGGTGGTGATGTCAATCCGTGTCAGGAGAAGAACACCAAAGCCGTCTTCCGAGGCATCGAGAATGACCTCGGCTGTATTGCCTTGTAGCTCTTTGATAGAGAAAAAGTATACCGGCCACATCACTTTGAGTCCCGGTAGCTCATCTGCCTTCTGATTGAACTCGGAATAACTGAGGCCTTCCAGCTTTTGCAAAAGTTCAGCCGGGCCGGGCTGGAGCAAAAACGACGAGCTTTGCAGTGCCTTGCCATCACTGGAACTCGTTTTCGTTTCCGGGCGCTGATCCGCGGGGATGGTGTAGCTTGTTAGTTGCCTCGCCCGGTGGTTTTCGTCGTTTGCGTTGCCTTTGAAAAAGAGGGTGTAGATCAGGAGAATGATGAGGAAGACGCTGAAAACGGCAATGGTGATGAGCCATTCCCAGTTCTTTTTCATCCAGTCCTTGATTTTTTGCATAGCCGCTAACCATCCATCGAAGTGTAGCCTGCTCAATCAGTCGCCCCTGCTTAATCAGTCGCCCCTTGCAGGATTATACAATAATAATAACCTGATGACCAACGAAACAAAGATAGAAGCACTGAAGGGCTCCTGGGTCGATCGGCTGGGTTTCGTTGGTCATCAGCAATACTACAGCATCCGTCACATCACATGACACTGGCCCAAAGAAATATCTGCAATCAATAGAATAGATTGCAGATATTGTTTATGCAAGAAGAAAAGTGTTGCCTGAGGATGCCTGTAATGGCACGGGCGTGATTTTGCGTGAAAGGTGTCTAGATGAAAGAGGGATCGGTCATCTTCACCATGGCAAAACCACCCTGGATGTTTTGTGTATTGTTGACCCCCTGCGCGGCAAGGAAAACCTGGGCTTCATAGGAACGCGGCCCGGTATCGCAGATGAGATAGAGGGGGGCGTCTCCAGGAACTTCATGGAGTCGCCGGCGCAGCTGATCCTGGGGGATATTAATCCAGCGGGAACCATATTTTTCGATGAAGGCAGCGGCGTCATCTTCGCCTCGTGTGTCAAGCACCTTGGCCGTCCCCTTTTGGAATTCTTGTATAAAATCATAGACATCTACAGGTTTACTGCGCCCTGCAAGAACATTGTCCAGAGCATTGCCGGCGTTGTTAATAGCATCCATGGCGGAGGCATAGGGTGGGGCATATCCTGTTTCAACATCACAGATATCATCCACCGTTACACCATGTTTCAGTAATGCTGCAACGGTGTCCACTCGTGTTTTAACAGCTTCTCCATGTTTTCCGGTAGCTTCAATGCCTAGGATCCTGCGGCTGTTGCGGTCGGCTATCAAGGAGATATAGAGAAGCTCCGACTCAGGGTAGAAATGGGCATGGTCGGCCTGCGAAACAACGGCGTAGACGGGATCAAAACCTGTCTCTTTGGCCTGGCGAAAGGTCAGGCCTGCTTTGGCGATGCCGAGATCGAAGGCTTTGACACAGAAGGTTCCCACCGTTCCGTCAAAGTGGGAACTGCCGCCGTTGATATTGTTGGCGATTATTCTGCCCTGCCGGTTGGCCAGGGACCCCAGCGCCATAAGCATGTTTTCGCCACTGATCAGATTGCGCAGTTCGACACAATCCCCACCGGCATAAATATGCGGATTGCTTGTTCGCATGCGTCTGTCGACGAGGATACCGCCCGAGGTGCCCATGGCCAGTCCCGCCTTCTCGGCCAGCGTGGTATTGGGTCTGACGCCCGTTGCCAGAATGATGATATCGGCGCCGATGCTGCCCTGTGAGGTTTCAACCATACGCATTCCGCTTTCCTGGTCCTCATATATGCGGCTGACTCTCTCGTCGACCAGGACATTGACGCCTTTTTCCTCAAGATGCGTTTTGACCACCCGGGCGATACATTTACCCAGAAGTGTCGGCAAAACCTGGTCCTCCATTTCAATGAGGTGGGTTTCGATGCCCCAGAGATCGGTCATCGCTTCGGCGATTTCGATACCGATGGCGCCACCACCGACAACTACTGCCTTGCCGACCTTGCCGCCGATCATCAGCTTTTTGATTTTTTCAGCCTCATGAAGATTGCTGAGCATAAAGACATTATCCAGATCGTTGCCGGGAAATGGCGGCCTGACAGGGTTGGCACCGGTTGCCAGGACCAGTTTGTCATATTCAAGCTCTTCCTCCTGGTGCGTTTTGATATGACGTATGGTGATTTTCTTTTGCGCCGTGTCAATATGCGTAGCTTCAACTTCGGTTTTAACGGTGATGCCTTTGCAGGTCTCAAAGAAATGGGTATCCCTGACTATATGGGCTGCTGTTTGATATAACTCCTCAAGGTCGTTGATATCTCCGCCGACATAGTAGGGGATGCCGCAGCCTCCGTAGGAGATGAGGTCATCTTTGTCCAGCAGGGTGATTTCGGCCTCGGGGTCCAGCCGTCGAAGGCGGCAGGCTACTTTGGGTCCGGTGGCCACTGCGCCGATAATAACTATTTTTTTTGCCATGGTGTGCCTCGTCAGCTTTCGTTGCTCTTTTTCAGTTCTCGATAATGTATACGTACTGCATAGTGAGTGCTGCAAAGCAGGTAATGTATAATAGATGCTACTTTGCGGCGTGCATTTGCACATTATGTAGTTGCATGTATACCGCAAAAGTCTCGTAAATGAAAGGAGTTTTTGTGGCTTTGGCCCTGAAGGAAAAGAGTGGGTGGTCAACTCTCCAACAGAATTTAATCGGCCCGGGCGGCGCAGCGGCCCGCAATCCAGCCGGTGGAAAAGGCCGCCTGGAGATTATAGCCGCCGGTGTCGCCATGAATATCGAGCAGCTCGCCGGTGATAAACAGTCCGGCCGTCCGCTTTGATTCCATGGTGTGCGGGTTGATCTCTTGAACCCTTATACCTCCTGCGGTAATAATAGCTTCACCCAGCGGACGGTGGCCGGTGATGAAAAGTCGGAAATCCTTGAGCCAGGTGCGCAGTCGCGCGCGCTGCCGGGAGTCGACCCTGCCTGCCGGTGTGTCGCCGTCAAGTGCGCAGAAGTGCAGGGCCGCCGCCACCATTTTGTGCGGCAGTACGCCGCGCAGCACGGAGCTCAGATTCTCAGTGGCACGCTTTTCAAAATCGCGAAGGAGCCTGTTGTCGAGTTTACGCTCATCAAGAGCCGGTTTGAGATCCAGGGCGATGACCGCCTTCTTGCCGGCGCGCAGGGCATCAACAATCAAGAGACTGTGGGTCAGAATGACGGGTCCGCCTATCCCGAAACGAGTAAAGCTCACTTCGCCAAAATCGACTTTTTTGCGTTTGCCGTCAATAGAGACGCGGACGCCGACATTTTTCAGGTCAAGACCGGCCAGTGAATACAGGCTGGGGTCGTTGACGAGCAGCGGAACCAGGGCGGGCCGCAGTGCCGTGATGGAATGCCCGGCATCCCGGGCAAGACTGTACCCTTCGCCGGAAGAACCGGTGGCCGGATAGCTCGCACCGCCGGTGGCCAGGATAGCAGCATCGCAGGCCATGATGCGCTCCCCGTCTCTGGTGGCAACGGCTGCTCCTGCAATCCTGTTGTTTTCAATGATAAGCCTGGTTACAGTGCTTTTTGTGTGCAGGGTGACACCACAGTTCTTGAGCCAGCGCTGCAGTGCGGCGACAACATCAAAGGCCTGGTTGCTGGCAGGAAAGACCCGGTTGCCCCGCTCGGTAACCGTGGGCAGGCCGATTTCGTGGAAAAATTGGATAAGCTGTGGGGCGAAAAAGCGAGAGAAGGACTGGTGAAGAAAACGGCCGTCACGGTTGAAGTGGTCGATACAATCGGTGATTGCACTATTATTGGTGAGATTGCAGCGTCCCCGGCCGCTGATGGCAATCTTGTTGCCGGGGTGGTTCATCTTTTCCAGAAGATCTACACGTGCTCCCATGCCGGCAGCCTGGCCTGCTGCCATCATACCGGAGGCGCCACCGCCTATGACGAGTATTCGTTGCATATGTACCGTATGGTGAAGCGCCCAGAGGTTTCCCAGAAGCGCCCAGAGGTTTCCCAAAAAGCCCACCGTTACCTCGACATGGGGTGTAGCGGTCGAACTTTATTGAAAATCGGAGAAAAAATATTTCAGTATATCATTTATATTTCATGTATGCTAGGATAATAAAATATTATTTGGCCGATACAGGCCACCAACAAAAACAACCCTTACGGGTTTGGAGGTACTTTGATGACAGTAGCAGCAGATGGCAACACAGTTAAAATCCATTACAAAGGAACACTTGAAGACGGTTCCATATTCGACACATCAGAGGGCAGAGAACCACTGGAATTTACCATAGGCGGCGGTCAGGTCATCGTTGGTTTTGATGAGGCGGTTTCAGGAATGAGTGTCGGAGAAAAGAAGAACGTCACCATACCAGTTGACAAGGCGTACGGCCCGCGAAACGAAGAGCTTGTAATCGCAGCCCCGAAAGAGCATGTTCCTGAAGATATCAACCCGGAAATTGGCCAGAAGCTGCAGATGGGCGGTCCCAATGGCGAGGTTGTTATGGTTACGGTTGTAGAAATAACCGATGAGCATATAAAGCTCGATGCCAATCCGCCTCTGGCAGGTGAAGATCTTAACTTTGACATAGAACTTGTCGAAGTTGCCTGAACGTGACTGACTCCCAACCGATGGGCTTTCCTGTCTGATCCTTTGCCGGCAAATCGTCGGGAAGGAAATATTCGGGGGATGCCTGCTGGTCCGCCATGCACTGGTTCGTGTGAATCAGTGCATGGGACGGCTTCCCTCCACACGAGTTTTCCGGCTCATTTCTCCTCTTTTTGTGTTCATCGCTCCAGGTATAAGATAGTTAGCTGTGAAGGGCTTCAGGGAATATGACCATGGAAGCCGGCGATTAATAAAATTTCAATATTTGCAAGGGCGTGCAACCAATGGATACTACCGTCAAGGAATATATAGAAAAGAATAAAGAGCGTTATGTCGAAGAATTGGTTTCCTGGCTCAAGATACCAAGTATCAGCACCTTGCCGGAGCACAGTGGGGATGTTCGCGATGCCGCCGTCTGGGCGGAGCACAAACTTAAAGAGATAGGTTTTCCCAGGGTTGAGCTGATTGAAGGCGAGGGGCATCCGCTGGTTTATGCTGAGTGGCTGGAGCAGGAAAAGCAGCCGACCATGCTTTTGTATGGCCACTATGATGTCCAGCCGGTGGATCCGCTCAAGGAATGGCACCATGAGCCCTTTGCTCCGTATATTGATGGAGAGGATATCTATGCCAGGGGGGCAACGGATGATAAGGGACAGGTCATGGTTGTCCTGGCAGCCCTTGAGGCGTGGGCCAAAACAGAGGGAAAACCGCCGGTGAATGTAAAGATTCTGCTCGAAGGCGAAGAGGAGGCCGGCGGGGCCTTTGTCGAGCAATTTGTCCATGAAAATGGCGAGCAGCTCAAGGCGGATGGCGCTCTTATCTGTGATACCCATATGAACTCCATCGAGCAGCCCTCGTTAATCTGCGGTCTTCGTGGCATTCTCTACACCGAAATACATGTACGGGGCGCTGTAAGCGATTTGCATTCGGGCAGCTACGGCGGTGTCGCCCCCAACCCTCTACACGCACTCTGTCTGCTTGTAAGCCGGCTCAAGGGCGAGGATGGGCGCATTGATATCCCGGGAATTTATATTTCCTCGGTTGAAGTGACGGAAGAAGAAAAACAGTTCTGGCAAAGTAATCGGGAGGCCTTGGAAAGCAGGCTGCTCAAAGAAATGGGGGTAAGGGAGCTGGTCGGGGAAAATCATATACTCCCCCACAAGCGCCTTGGCATCAGGCCCACTCTGGAGGTGCATGGCATTCGAGGAGGTTTTACCGCCGAGGGCGCCAAGACGGTCATTCCGGCGGAGGCGCTTGCCAAAATCAGTATCCGTCTTCCTGCCGGGATGAAGCCTGAAGATGTCTTTTTATATTTTGAAAAGGCGGTACAGCAGAAGATGCCGGGAGGGTACAGCGTTGAGGTGCGCAACCTGCATGGCGGCGCCGGGGTTTCGGTGTCCCCGGACAATTCCTATGTTGAAGCGGCTGCCGCTGCCATGGAGCAGATCTATGGCACCAGGCCGGTTTTTATGCGTGAAGGAGGTTCCATTCCCATTGCTTCGCTCTTTCAAGAGATTCTCAGCGTTCCGGTTGTTCTCATGGGATTTGGGCTGCCCGAAGATGGCGCCCATGGTCCCAATGAAAAATTCAGCCTCAGCCAGCTGTACAATGGCATTCATACAGTTGCCGAGTATTTGGACAGGCTGCGCCTCTAATCTGCAGAGAAAAAAGTGATAATGCGGGAAAAATCGATGAGGGGGTTCCTGGATGGGAACTCTCCAGGTAAAAAGCCCCCTGATGAATGTCGAGGTTTCCCTAGGCTTCATCAGGGGGATGCTGCTAAAATTCCGGTGCCGGTCACGAGCCTCTCGAAGAACTGGTCGTATCCTTCAAGCGTTTCGCGCGGTCATCCTGGTACGATTACCAGCGCTCGGTGCCGACAATTGTGCTGACGTCCGTGCACACCTTTTTCTCTTCTTCGGAGAGCTCATCCTTGGTCTTGAGTTTTCCTTTAAGATCGTCTGCATAACAGCAGTATTCCTTGCCGTCTTTATCATAAATCCAAACCATTGATTCATAGCCACCGCTTCTTTCCGGATCTGACATGTTGTTCTCCTTATGTTCAATTTGCGTTGATGGTAGCAGCCATCACATCGTACAACGTGATGACATGCTTATTAGAATTTTTGCTGCTCATGGAACTGGTTCTTTTTGATATTTCATGGTTTCAAGACACTATAGATTTTTGTGCATCTAATTGCAAGGTGGAGTGATAAAAAAAATAAAACGGCGAGTGTAAAGTCTTTTCAATTACAGAAGGTATGGATACACTAATGGGCAGTTTCAACATTATATGGTTTATCTTGACAAAATTGTGGGGGAAAAAGGAGAAAGCGTGGAAACGATTGGGTGGCGGGATTTTGAAAGAGTGGAACTGCGGGTTGGAGAAATTGTTGCCGCCGAGGTTTTCAAGGAGGCGAGAAAGCCGGCCTACATTGTTCATGTCGATTTCGGCCATGCACTGGGACTGCGTAAGTCCAGTGTACAAGTGACGGAGGTGTATAGTGCCGAGGAGTTGGTCGGCAGGCGTATTGTCGGAGTTGTCAATTTTCCGCGCAAGCAGATCGGCCCCCTGATGTCGGAATGCCTTGTTACCGGCTTTCATGACAGCGAGGGGAGAGTGGTGCTGTGTGTCCCGGATAAGGATGTGCCCCTGGGAGCAAAGCTCTGCTGACATGTGGTAAACACCTCCGCTGAGAGATCCCGAAGAGATGTGAAAGATGGGGCAGGATACCCTGCCCCGTATCGGATGTGACGGTCCAGGACTAGTCGGACAGTATCTTAAAGGAAAGATTGACTTTGACCCGGTACACCGTGTCCTGGCCCTCTTTAATGACCATATCCATTGTTTTGACTTCGGCAATGCGCAGATCACGCAGACTGAGGCCGGCTGCTTTGACGGCATTCTGGGCAGCTTGTTCCCAGGATACGGGACTTGATCCAACCATCTCGATGATTTTGTAAACACTTTCAGACATGTTCGTCCTCCTTGAATTGTGGGTCATTGAGGAAAACGCAACGCAGTATCGTCTTCCTCCCATCTCTTCCCATTGTATATTTATAACTGGTAAAACTGAAGGCAAAAAATCATATATCGTGTTTATGCTGAAAACCCTTGCTGAAAAAGGGGGCGTGATTCGAGGTGAAAATCATGGGGTCGCGCTGGAGTATTTCTTGTATTACCGGCTGTTTTTTGAATTCTCTGTCAAGAAACAGCCGTATCTTTTTTCTGCTCCAGCCCAGGGGATGGTGAAAATCGGTATAGAGTGACAGGTCACCTTCGTAAAACCGGCGGGTTTGTAGAGCGCTGGTTTGCTGGGTGTTTATCGGCATGTTGAAAATCGCCAGATTGAGAAAGGTAATGTCGCCATGGTGCCGACATACCAGGGAGAGGGTCTTGCCGGCCTCGGCATATCCTTCCCCGGGAGTGCCGAAGAGCAGATAGACATATGTTGCTATGCCGGCCTTGCCAAGGTTGGAAAGCACCGTCGATATCGAGGCCAGGTCCACTCCCTTTTCCATGTGGTCAAGGACTCCCTGGTCGCCGGACTCGATGCCGATTTTGAGCATGCAGCACCCCGATTTTCTCAGCCGGCGACAGAAGCTGGCATCGAGCAGATGATGGGTTATACGGATAAAACCGTACCACGGCATACCGGGAGTTTTTTCAGAAAAATGTTGAAGAATCGATGGCGGAATCGCGTTGTCGAGAAAGTGAAGCAGGGTTGGTGCGGTCTGCTCTTGCAGACTAATGATATCGTCGATGACTGCCGTGCCCTCTTTGCAGGTAAACATGCTGCCCTCGGCTCGCTCGGGACAGAAATTGCATTTGTTCCAGAAGCATCCGCTGGAACAGCTGTACGGTACAATAACGCCGGGTGCCAAATATCTGTCGAGAGGAAGCAGGTCATAGCGAGGTACGGAGGTGTGGTTGGCTGTGGTTCCCAAAAGCTCCAGCAGAGGCTGTTTGCCAGGACCGTCAATGCAGTGATCAATCAGGCCGGTAAATGGATTGGACCAGTTTGGCGTGCGCATCCAGGAGGTAATCAGTCCTCCACCGGCAATGATGGGGAGCTCGGCGGCAAACTTTTTTAAAAACCCTATCAGGGCAAAGGCCGGCAGTGCCTGGCTGAGGTAGTTTATCGAGATGCCGATAGAGTGTGGCTGATGTTTGTCGAGCAGGAGCGGAATATGTTTGCAGTAGAATGAATAGAAAAGATTTTTTTCCGGAGAGTGCGCCATGCGATGGAGATCATCGCTTTTCACCGGAGAGAAATTGCTGTCCTGATAGTTGGCAAGGCCGGCGGTTGTCCCCGGCGCTCCATGTAATCCAACGAGTCTGTTCAACTCGAGAACGGTTTTTTGATAGCGGGCGATGGTGGTGTAGAGTTCTGCTGAACGAATACTGTTGAGATTGGTGGATCGGTTTTTTTGGGCCCTTATGGACCAGCGGTCGTTTCCCGCTTCAGCATGGTCGATCAGGTAGAGCAGACCGTCAAGGTTGAGATCGGCAACGGCGCAGCCGTGGTTGTGCGCCAAAAGTGCCCCGGCCAGCTGGGCTATGCCGGCTGGAGGTTCCGATGCTTTGGCGACTGGTGGGTGGATCAAAAGTATCATAAATGGGTATTGCCTTTAAAAGCGCTTGCTGTTGCCGGATTTTCTCTTATAATATTTCACTTTGAGTGAACGTACCAGTTGCGGGATCCAGGTGGTATAAAAAATACGTGGCTACAGTACTACAGTACTACAGAACCGCAGGAAAAGCTTCCAGCAGCATGGCTCAACTCTGCGATCAGCCTGTGGCGCATACAATATCAGCATAGTATTAAGAGGAATTCATTGGATATAAGTCATTTCCGCCGAGAGTACCTCAAGGGCGGACTCCAGCGCAAAGATCTGGCCGACGATCCGTTGCAGCAGTTTACCACATGGTTTGAGCAGGCCCAAAAAATTGATATAGCCGACCCCACGGCGATGATACTGGCTACCGTGGATAGTGCCGGCAGGCCCAGCCAGCGTGCGGTGCTGCTGAAGTATTACGATAGTGACGGTTTCGTCTTTTTCACCAACTATGAGAGCAGAAAGGCCAGGGAAATCGCAGGCAACCCCAAGGTCAGCCTGCTTTTTATCTGGCTTGAACTCGAACGTCAGATCCTGATAACCGGTGATGCCGCAAAGATTTCCATGGCTGCGTCGGCCAGGTACTTTATGTCACGTCCCAAAGAGAGCCAGGTTGCCGCCTGGGTTTCAAGCCAGAGTCATACGCTGAGCTCCAGGCAGATGTTGCTGCAGAAGTTTGCCGAGATGAAAACCAGGGTGGGAGAGGGCAAGGTTCCTCTGCCGTCCTTTTGGGGCGGCTACAAGGTAGTTCCCGATGAATATGAGTTCTGGCAGGGGAGAAAGAACAGGTTGCATGACAGATTTCATTATATCCCGACCAACGATGGCTGGCAAATAGAGCGCCTGGCACCCTGATCTCGCCGTTGCGGCTGTTCAGCCATATCCTCTACCCCCCCCCCTTATAGCCAAGCGATACTCCCGGTATCCGTAACTGCTTGCAGGAGCGCCTGTAAGCGGTTACGCTCAGCCTTTGATGACGGCCAGTGGTTGGAGAATGTCAAGGACGTTGATCAGATCGGCCTGATTTTTGATGACTTTTTCGATATCCTTGTAGGCGCCTGCCGCTTCATCAAGATCTTTTCTGCTGCGGATCGAATGAAGAATACCTTGCTTTTCCAGAAAAGCTCTCTCTTGCTCCAGCTGCAGGCTCCGTTGGGCCTGCTTCCTTCCCAGTTTCCTGCCTGCGCCATGTGAGCAGGAGCAGAAACTCTCCCTGTTGCCCCGTCCTTCCACTATGAAACTTGATGCCCCCTGGGAGCCGGGGATGACTCCTCTTTCCCCCGAATAGGCCCGGGTGGCTCCTTTTCTGTGGATGATGAGCTCTTTGCCGTAATGGTGCTCCCGGGCGGCATAGTTGTGCGCAATGTTGATGGGCGGCGCAAACGATATTGTGCCGCAGTAGCTCCGAAAAATATCCTCAATGTGCCGCAGCATATGAAGTCTGTTGCCCAGGGCGAATTCGACGCAATACTCCATCTCCTCCATATAGTTCCAGCCGACCTCGGAGTCGAGCGGCAGGGAGGCGAGCTGCCATTTAGGATTGACAGGGGATTTCCACTTGTGGTTCAGTTTGATTGCCGCCGCATTATAGTGGCCGGCTACCTTATACCCCAGGTTGCGGCTGCCGCTGTGGATCATAATCCAGACATGGCCGTCGGCGCCTTGCTGGATTTCGATGAAGTGGTTGCCACCTCCAAGAGTGCCCAGCTGCCGCAGGGCGTTGTCAAACTCCCGCGACACAATTTTCATTTCTCCGGCAACGCGGGATTTGGGCATCAGCGCTGTGTTTTGGCGATGTTTGTGATGTTTGAAGCCGGTGGGGATGGTTTTGCTGATGGCAAAGCGGATGTCGCGCAGGGTTTCGGCTGCCATGGTATCAAGGGATGTCCTGACCGCGCAGACACCGCAGCCGATATCAACCCCGACGCCGTTGGGAATCACCACATTCTCCGTGGCTAGGACGCCGCCGATGGGCATGCCGTAACCAAAATGGGCATCCGCCATTACGGCAACATGATGGAAGGCAAAGGGAAGATTGGCCAGGTTCCGGGCCTGTTGCAGGGCACCTTCTTCAATATCATCGAGCCAGAGTTTTATGGGAATGTTTTCAGATGCAATCGTGCTCTTCATGGTGTGCTTTGTCGTTGCGGTCAAGGCTGCAGCGGCCCTGATCTTGAGTGAATGGCTAAAGCGTTATTGGTACTGGTGACCTGCCATGCAACAACTGAGGTATCTTACGGTCCCTTTTGGCCCCCTGTCGGCGTTGCTCCTTCAATCACGGAGCGCTGCTATACTCAATCAGTCGCGCCCTGCAGGAAGGCAAAATGGCAACGTACTATGACAATATCTGTTACATGACATGATACTGGAGCACCGAACCGCTCCAGCAAAGAACTCGCATAAATGTTACTGAGAGCTGTGTTCAGAATAATGAATACAAGAACGCTATGAGTATCTTACTAAAATTAAGCAAAAATTGCCAGGCTGCCATAATTGCTGAAAATGCCATCCACGGTATATACTGGTGAGTTATTTAAAAGCGCACATATATATTGTGCAAAATAGGCTGTATATTTACCGTGGAGTGGCTACGATGGTTTTTTTTGTTGAGTGAACTGGCACGTGCAAGGGAAAGTTAAAACACCTATTGCCAATGTTTTATGGTACTTGATGGGGTTTGTGGAAATGTTTGCAGTAGAGATAGTGTAAGTGGTATGACCAATTGCACAACAACATTGGAAATCTTTGCACACCACCTTTGGGCCATTTGGGCATATCGAAGGAGGTGTTTTTCTACTTTAAGTACCCGTTTAAAATAGGAAAAACAACTTGACAGTGATTGCCCAAGCTTGGTAATGAATGAGCGTTCATTCGTGGCTTTTGGTGAACCATATTGATGAGATCAATGCTGTACAGGGTGTCTACGAAAAGGTCGGGAGGAGTTGCGGTACGCGGAAAAAATAGCTGCTGCTCTCCATGCTGGCTAGTGTAAAAGGGGCAGAAATATGTCAAATGAACTCGTTTTTTCCGCGATCGCGCTGATGGCAATCGCTCTAGGCGTTCCTCTTCTCATGTTGTTGACAGGAGTTCTTGGCCCCAGGGCCGGTGGTAAAGCCAAAAACGAAGCGTATGAGAGCGGTATCAAGAATGTCATCGGTCCGGCGGACCAAAAGTTCAGTGTCAAATTTTACCTGGTGGCGATCCTTTTCCTCATTTTCGATATTGAGGTGGTATTCATGTACCCGTGGGCTGTCAATGTTCGTGAACTGGGCTGGTACGGATTTTGGGTAATGAATGTGTTCCTGGTGGTGCTGAACATAGGACTGGTTTATGAAATTAAGAAAGGGGTGCTCAATTGGCGTTAGGACTTGAAGCAAAGCTCGGTGATACTGTCATCACCACCAAACTGGATACCATAGTCAACTGGGGCCGGCAATATTCGCTCTGGCCGTTTATTTTCGGTACGGCATGCTGCGCCATCGAGTTCATGAGCACCGCGGCGTCCCAGCATGATATCTCAAGATGGGGGGCGGAGGTTGTACGTTTTTCCCCCAGGCAGGCCGACTTGCTGCTGGTCTGCGGGACCATCAGTTATAAGCAGGCTCCCATTCTTAAGAGGATTTATGACCAGATGCCGGAACCTAAATGGGTTGTCGCCATGGGGGCGTGTGCCGGTTCGGGCGGAATCTATGATAATTACTGCACTGTTCAGGGCATTGATACTATTATCCCGGTGGATGCGTATATCTCAGGGTGCCCACCGCGACCGGAGGCTGTTCTGGATGCATTGATGAATATTCAGGACAAAATTAAAGGCGAAAGTTTGCGCAATGACCGTCATAAAGACTTCAAGGGGATTCTGGGTTGATTATGGATGCGACGGCGATGGAAAAACTGAAAACTGCTTTTCCCTATGCGGATTTTGCCGAGGTACTGGACGCAGTGGTACTGCAAGTTCCTATGGAAAAGCTGCACGGTACACTGGCAAAGCTGAAGAAATATCCGGATATGGCCTTTACACTGCTCCTTGATGTTACGGCGGTGGATTACCTTGAGTATCCCGGTCATGCCGATGAGGGCAATGCGCGCTTCGCCATTGTCTATACGTTGCGCAACTGGAAAAAAAACTGGTTGCTGCAGGTCAGGGCCTCTGTTGCCGATCCCGTCGCGGGCGTGCAGAGTGCCACGGATATATGGCAGGCCGCCAACTGGGGAGAGCGTGAGGTTTTTGATCAGTACGGCATCAACTTCAAAGGGCATCCCGATCTGCGCAGAGTCCTCAACCACTGGCAGTTTGAGGGGCATCCACTGCGCAAGGACTACCAGATTGATAACCGCCAGGTGTGCCTTGAGTCCGACAGCATGGAGGGGGCTATTCGGGCCCGCCTGGAGAAAAACGGCGTCAACGAGACCACCATGGGGGAACTCAACACCGAGGTGATGTTTCTTAACCTCGGCCCGTCCCATCCGGCAACCCATGGTGCTATACGAATTCTCACCGCCCTGGACGGCGAAACCATTCTCGCCAACGTCAATGAGATCGGCTATCTCCATCGAGGTTTTGAGAAAACAGCAGAACAACTCACCTACAACCAGACTATTCCGCTGACCGACAGATTGAATTATTGTTCGTCCATGCTCAACAACATCGCCTATGTCAAGGCAGTGGAGTCGTGGCTCGGCGTTGAAATCACCGAGCGGGCCCGGTTCATGCGGGTCGTACTTTCCGAGTTTTACCGTATTCAGGATCACCTTGTCTGTCTGGCTGCCAACCTTGTCGATATGGGTGGCTTGACCAACTACTGGTACCTCTATAACGAAAAAGAGGCCTCCTATGACCTGATCAGCCGTCTGACGGGCGCCAGGCTGACCAGCTCCTTTACCCGCATCGGCGGCATGTACCGTGATTTTTATGAGGGCTGGGAGGGGGACATGGAGCGTCAGCTCAAGGATATCGAAAAGGGTGTGGCCGACAGTCTTACCCTTGTCCTGAAGAATCGTATCGTCCATGAACGGACCCAGGGGTGCTGCGTTCTGCCTGGAGATCTGGCCCTGGATCTTGGTTTCACCGGTCCCTGTCTGCGGGCCAGCGGTGTGCCCTTTGATCTGCGCAAGGATGCACCCTATTATAATTATGAAGCCTTTGACTTTAATATTCCCATCGGCTCGCAGGGTGATATCTATGACCGTATGATGGTTCGTTTCGAGGAGATCTTCGAGTCCATCAAGATCATCCGTCAGGCCATGAAGATGATCCCCGGAGGGCCGGTATTTATAAACGACAAGGCCATTGCCTTGCCGCCCAAAGATGAGGTGTATTCCAATATCGAAGCGCTGGCAAGTCATTTCAAGCTGGTGTTTGAAGGTGTCAAGGTGCCGCCTGGTGAGTGGTATGACAGCTGTGAGGTGGCAAACGGTGAGCTTGGCTTTCACTTTGTCTCGGATGGTTCGGGGAGACCGTATAAATGCAAGGTGCGTCCGCCCTGTTTTTACATAATGGGCGGTTTCCATGCCATGGTGGAAGGCCAAATGGTTGCCGATGCAATTATCAACCTCGGCAGCCTTAATATAATAGGTGGGGAGTTGGACAGATGAGTGATCGTTCACAGCTTATTGAAACAGGAAAACCTTTCAAGTTCGATGCTGAGCGGGATGCCGAGTTTGAACGGCTGGTGAAAAGGTATCCCAGCAGAGAATCCATGATTCTGCCGGCATTATGGCTCATTCAGGAGCAGGAGGGCTGGATATGTGCGGAGGCCATGGCCTACGCTGCCGATAGAATTGGTACCTATGCCGCCAAGATTTTTGAGGCTGCCACCTTTTATACCATGTTCCATCTGCATCCCATGGGCAGGTATCACATCTGCGTCTGCCGGACACTCTCCTGCTGGCTGCGGGAAAAGCAGGCCATCGTCGATTATCTGCGCGAGGAGATCGGGATCCGTCCCGGAGAGGTGAGCCAGGACGGTCGGTTCAGCCTGGAGGAGGTTGAGTGTTTGGGCCACTGCGGTACCGCCCCGGTGGTACAGGTCAACGGAGAGTTCTACGAAGAGATGGACGTCGACAAGATGAAATCGCTGCTGGCCGGTTTGCAATAAGGAGCGCGCTCAATGGATGCGAAGACGGAAGTGAATACTAAGGAAGTCAAAATTCTCAGTGCAAAATTTGATATTGAGAATGGGAATACCCTTGAGGTGGCCAAACAGCACGGGGCCTATGCCACACTTGACAAACTCTTTGCCATGGAGCCTGGAGATGTTATTGAAGAGGTCAAGAAAAGCGGCCTGCGCGGCCGTGGCGGAGCGGGCTTCCCGGCTGGTGTCAAATGGTCCTTTCTGCCAAAGGATACTGGCAAACCGGTGTACCTGGCAGTGAACTCCGATGAATCAGAGCCCGCAACCTTCAAGGATCGCTACATTCTGGTGCGTGATCCGCACATGCTTATCGAGGGCATCATCATCTGCTGTTATGCCATTAACTGTCACGATACCTATATATACATCCGGGGTGAGTATACATCCCAGGTCAAAATTCTGCAGCGCGCCATTGATGAAGCATATGAAGCAGGCTATCTAGGGGAGAAGGCTGCCGGTCCGGATTTCAGAATCGATGTGACAGTGCATCGGGGAGCCGGTGCCTATATCTGTGGGGAGGAGACGGCGCTCCTGGAATCCATCGAAGGAAAAAAGGGACAACCGCGCAGCAAACCACCGTTTCCCGCTGTTGTCGGTCTCTATGACTGCCCGACCATTATCAATAATGTCCAGAGTATTGCTTCGCTGCCGTTCATTATCGAGCAGGGCGCGGCAGCCTATGCCTCCTACGGCACCGAGAAAAGCTGCGGTACCCATCTCTTCGGCATTTCCGGCCATGTGGCCAGACCCGGAATGTATGAACTGCCGTTTGGATTGCCGCTTCTGGAGGTACTCAACGATGTCGCTGGTGGAGTCTGGAAAGGCAGAAAGCTCAAAGGCGTGATCCCGGGGGGGAGTTCGACACCAGTATTGACGGCGGAGGAGGCCAAGACCGTCACCCTCGACTATGAATCCATGGCCGAACATGGCACCATGTTTGGTTCCGGCGGGATTGTCGTGCTCGATGACAGTGTTGATATCGTCGCCCTGGTGAAGAATCTTATCGATTTTTACCATCATGAGTCCTGTGGCCAGTGTACCCCCTGCCGGGAGGGGCTGGGCTGGATGTTGAAAATCATCAAGAAAATTCTGGCGGGCGAGGGCGGCAGCGAAGACGTCGATCTCCTGCTGGAATTGTGTGACAACATCGAGATGAAAACGGTCTGTGTCCTGTCGGCGGCCTGTACCATGCCGGTACGCAGCTATTTGAACAAGTTCCGGCATGAGTTCGATGCATACGTAAACAAGGGCGCTGCGCGGAAGGCTGCTGAAATTCAGGAATAAGGCAAAGCTCATGGCTGAGATGATAAAACTTTTTGTAAACGGCGAGGAAGTAGAGGTCGAGTCCGGTAAGAATCTGATCGATGCCATTGGTGCGGTCGGTATTGAGATCCCCCATCTGTGTTATCATCCCGCACTCGGAGCCGATGGTAATTGCCGCATGTGTCTGGTCGGGATCGAGGACGGCCGTCCGCCGCTGGTGCCGGCATGCAAAACCGCAGCGGCAGAGGGGATGAAAGTCCAGCTCGATACCGACAAGATCAAGAAGATCCAGAAGGATGTCATGGAGTTTGAGCTCATCAATCATCCCATCGACTGCCCGGTGTGCGACCAGGCCGGTGAATGCGCCCTGCAGGATTACTATATGAAGTATGACTGCGAGTCGAGCAGGATGCGGGTGGAGCAGGTTAAAAAAGGCAAAAAGATCGACTTTGGCAGCGGCGTGGTCCATGATCAGGAACGTTGTATTCTCTGTGCCAGATGCGTCAGGTTTTGCCGCCGGATAACCAAGACCGGAGAGCTGGGGATTGTCAACAGGACCGATGTGGCCCGGGTTTCCACCTTTCCCGGGCGCCCCCTGAACAACCGCTATGCCCTGAATGTTGTTGATTTATGCCCTGTCGGTGCAATGACCAGTTCCGATTTTCGTTTCAAGCAGCGTGTCTGGTTCCTCAAGAAGGAAAAAGGCGTTTGCCACGGCTGCAGCAAGGGATGCAGTATTTATATCGATCATCACCGAGAGAAATACAAAGATGATGTCATCTACCGCTTCAGGCCACGCCTCAACGAACAGGTGAATGGCTATTTTATGTGTGATGAAGGGCGGCTGAGCTACGCCGCCGAAAACCATGATCGCCTGGTCGAGCCATTGCGAAAAGGCAGGGCGACGACAATGGAGGAGGCCCTTGAGCAGACGGAAAAACTGCTTAAACGAGCCAATAGAACGCTTATCTTACTGTCACCTGACTCTCCCCTGGAACATTTGGTTGCCATACAGGCGTTTGCTGCCGCATTGGGCGCAGACTGCAGTGGCTATAGCGATGGCTATATCGTCAAGGGAGACGGCGACGAGTATCTCATTGAGGATGACAAGGCAGCCAACAGGAAGGGTCTTGAACTGCTTGGCGTTGATACATCAGCAGCGGCGTTTTACCAAAAACTCGAGGCCGCCGATTGTTTTATCTGTATTGACAATGATCTGCGCAAGGCTGATCGCAAGAAGCTGGCTAAAGCACTTCGGGACACCAAAACGCTGGTGCTGAGCAGTCATCGCCTGCAATTGGCGGAGGAGGCCGATGTCGCTCTGCCCATTGCATCCTACAGCGAATATGAAGGTGCGGTAGTGAATTGCGATGGGATCCTGCAGAGTTTTGGCCGGGCTGTCTGTAAAAATGTACCGCGGCCCGATGCGGCGCAAATGGTGCACAAGCTCGGCGGGCCGCTGGAGAGTCGAGAAGAGATTCTAGCCGCCTTGAAAAAAGTTGAGGGGCCGCTCTCGGTCATTGACTTCAACCGGGTCCCTGCCGAGGGATTGAAATTAACCTAAAGCGAGGCTGCACATGTCACTGCTTGATATCGTATTGATCGTAATCCGGGTTTCTTTTGGGGCCTTTGTACCGCTCTGTTTTATTGCATTCTGTGTCTGGATGGAGCGGCGCGGCGCTGGATTCTTCCAGGACAGATCGGGACCTAACCGTGCCAATATTTTTGGTTTTCGCGCGGCCGGGCTGGTTCAGAATCTGGCCGATGCGGCCAAGCTGATCTTCAAGGAGGATGTGGTACCGGGGCACATAAAGCACAAATTTTATTTTATTTTTGCCCCGGTTATTGTCTTTTTTACAGCGGTTGTCTCCTTTGCCGTGGTGCCTTTTGCCGACACCCTGGTACTTGGCGGCAAAAGCTACGTCATGCAGGCCATTCCCACGGATATAGGCATTCTCTGGTTTCTGGCCTTGGCGGCATTTGCCGTTTACGGCATCATCCTGGCCGGCTGGTCCTCGACCAACAAATACGGTATGCTCGGCGGTCTTCGCGCTGCAGCGCAGGTCATCAGTTACGAAATTCCCATGGGTTTGGCGGTGGTTTCCCTGCTGGTGGTCTACGGTACAGTCAATCTCAGCGAAATGGCACAGTTTCAGGGACAGCTGCTTTTTGGCTTTATCCCCATGTGGGGGGTGTTCCTCCAGCCCCTGGGCGTTATCATCTTTATTATAGCAGCCTTTGCCGAAGCCAACAGAACGCCCTTTGATCTGGCCGAGGGCGAGAGTGAAATAGTCGCCGGTTTCCATGTGGAATACAGTGCCATGAAGTTTGCGGTGTTCTTCATGGGAGAATATGTCGCCATGTTCACCTCAAGTGCCATAATTGTTACACTGTTTTTCGGCGGCTACCAGATCCCCTGGCTGCCCACTGCAACGCTGGTGGCCTATGCTAAACCGGTTGCCCTGGCCGTTATGCTCCTGCTGCCGGTTCTCATGTACTATTTCGCCGGCTGGATTCGAAAAAATAACGCCAGCCAGTATGACCGGCCCAATGATCCGAGAAAACGCGAAGGCGCCGTCTATATTAAGATTCTGTGGGGCGTGGTAGCCATCATGGAGCTGTTTCTGCTGATTATCCTGGTGAGCCCTTCCGGTGGATCTCTGGCGCGCATCTTTGCCGCCGAACTGCAGATAAGCACATTTCTTCTGAAAACCACGTTGATGTGCTTTGTGTACGTCTGGGTTCGCTGGACATTACCGCGCTTTCGATATGATCAGCTGCAGAAGCTGGGATGGCAGACACTTCTACCGCTGTCGCTTCTCAATATTTTCGTCACTAGTGCGGTTGTTGTCGCCTTAAGCTAAGGGGAAGGAGAAGGAAATGGGTGTCAAAGTCAAAATCATTCAACGCAAGGGCGAAAGCCTGGCGGAGAAAATCTATCTGATCGAGGTCTTTAAGGGTATGAAGACCACGCTCGGGCATTTTCTTCGTAATCTGCGCGATAATTCAAAACTCTATGTCAGACATTATCCGGAGCAGCAGCCTGAGATTCCGCCCAGATGGCGGGGACGCCACCGTCTCACCACCCATGAGGATGGTTCGATAAAGTGTGTGGCCTGCTTCATGTGCCAGACCAACTGCCCGGCACAGTGCATCATGATAGAAGCGGGAGAGCGGCAGGACGGGCGTGAAGAGAAGATCGCAGTCCGTTTCGACATCGACCTGCTCGAGTGTATCTACTGCGGCTACTGCGTCGAAGCCTGTCCCAAGGATGCGATTCGAATGGATACCGGAATTTTTTCCGTGGTCGAAAACAGCCGCGAGGCCATGCTGAAAAACATCGAAGAGCTGGCGGCCACCCCTGGCGCCTTCGACGAAGAAGAATATAAAAAAGGGGGCGCGTGATATCATGATAGCCGATTTGCTGTTTACCGTATTTGCTCTGCTTGCCGTTGTCGGCGCACTGGGGCTGGTACTTTCAAGGCATCCGATGAACGGTGCCATAAATCTCGTCATGACCATGATTTCGCTGGCGGGACTGTATGCGCTGCTTTCCGCCAAACTGATCTTCGCCCTTCAGCTCCTTGTGTATGCAGGGGCCATTATGTCGCTGATCCTCTTTATCATCATGTTTCTCAATATCAGGAAAGAGGATCTGCCCGATGAGCGCTCACGATGGGGATATTATCTCGGCGGAGCGGTAATTATCGCCCCGGTGGGGATGTTGATGGCCAAGGCGGTGCGCCGGCTTCCTGGAAGCGAGGCGACTATAGTTGGCGATGGATTCGGCGGTGTAAAGGAGGTCGGGCTGGTGCTCTTCAGAGAGTGGATGCTGCCCTTTGAAATTGTTTCTATCCTGCTGCTGGTCGCCCTGGTGGGGGCCGTTGTCCTGGCAGGCAAGAGGAGGGCTGCAAAATGATAGCAGACTATCTCATCCTCAGTATAATCCTTTTTTGTATCGGTTTACTCGGGGTGATTTCACGGCGTAACGTTTTTACGGTGTTCATGTCCATTGAGCTGATGCTCAATGCCGCCAATCTGGCCTTTGTCGCCTTTGCACGGCTGCACGAGAGCATGGATGGCCATGTCCTGGCCCTGATGGTCATGGCGGTTGCCGCGGCGGAGGCTGCTCTGGCACTGGCGGTGGTCATACTGCTGCACAAGCATAAAAGTAAGCTGGATACCAATGTGTTCAGTCTTCTGAAGGGGTGATTCGATGGAACACACTGCAACATATCTAGGACTGATACCGCTGATGCCGCTCATTGGTGCAGTTGTGATCGGGCTGATGCACATGTTCACCTGCACCAAGCGGAAAATTCCCGAGACAGTATATTCGGTGCTCGCCGTTGCCGGGCCGGTTGTCTCGACACTGCTTGCCTTGAAAACCTTTTTTCATCTCAGGGCAATGCCGGAGGAAGGACGCTTCTTGACCCAGAAGGTGTTTACCTGGTTTAAGGTGGGCGAGCTCGATGTGGCCATGGGATTTCTGGCCGACCCGCTCAGCGTATTGATGATCGTTTTTGTCACTTTCATCGGCACGCTCATTCATTTTTATTCCATTGGCTATATGGCAGGCGATGAGAATTACGGCAAATTCTTTGCGTATCTCAACCTCTTTCTGGGCGCCATGCTTATCCTGGTGCTGGGCGACGGACCTGTGGTCATGTTTGTCGGCTGGGAAGGTGTCGGGCTCTGTTCCTATCTGCTTATCAGCTTCTACGCCACCGACAGGGATAATGTTCTGGCCGGTAATAAAGCCTTTATCGTCAACAGGATCGGTGATCTCGGCTTTGTACTGGGTATGTCGCTTCTCTTCTGGGCAATTGGCAGCGGAGGATTTGATTATCTGGCGCTCAGAGGCAATGCGGCGGATCTTGCTCCAGGCATGGGCCTGGCGATCTGTCTGCTGCTCTTTGTCGGCGCTACCGGTAAATCGGCCCAGATACCGCTGTATGTCTGGCTTCCCGATGCCATGGCCGGCCCAACCCCGGTTTCCGCTCTGATCCATGCGGCAACCATGGTAACGGCCGGTGTGTATATGGTGGCAAGGTTTAGCTTTCTGTATGCCCACGCTCCTCTTGCCGGAACGGTGGTCGCCTGGGTGGGGATCCTCACGGCGCTGCTGGCCGCAATCTTCGGCATGTTTCAAAAAGACATCAAAAAGGTGCTGGCCTATTCCACCGTTTCCCAACTGGGGTATATGTTTGCCGGTGTCGGTGTTGCCGCGTATTCGGCCGGTATTTTTCATGTCTTCACCCATGCCTTTTTCAAGGCCCTGCTCTTTCTCGGTGCCGGTTCGGTTATATGCGCTCTGCATCACCAGCAGGATATCTGGAAAATGGGGGGGCTCAGGGCGAAGATGCCGACGACCTACTGGACAATGCTCATCGGGTGTCTGGCACTTGCCGGCTGCCCCTTGCTCTCAGGCTTTTTCAGTAAGGATGAAATTCTCTACATGGCGCTTGCCAACGGCCACACCGGTGTCTGGCTGGTGGGAGTTGTTGTGGCTGCCATGACGGCGTATTACACCTTCCGCATGTTCTTTCTGGTGTTTCATGGAGCACCGCGGGATCAGGAGGCCTTCAGTCACGCCCATGAATCACCCAGGGTGATGACCATCCCATTGATTATCCTTGCCGTTGGGGCTGTTTTTGCAGGCTATCTTAATCTTCCGGCCATATTCGGCGGCGATCAGGAGGTTACCCACTGGCTCGCCTCCAGCCTGGTCGAGCATCATCCCCAGGGCTCGGTGAGTATGGAAATCTTCGCCATTGCCGCATCGATACTGGCCTTTGGCGTGGGCCTCTATATTGCCTACAGGAAGTTTGGGCTTGGTGCTGAAGAACCCCAATATTCAGGGTTTGCCAAGTTTGCCTATAACCTGTTCTACGTCGATCAATTCTACCATGCCGTACTGGTGAGGCCCTATAAGGCCATCGGCTCTTCCATACAGTCCGTGATGGAGCCCTATGTCACCGACGGCCCCGTGAAAATCTCCACCATTCTGTACCAGCTGCTTGGCAGAATATTTAAAGTCTTTCAGGTTGGATATGTCCGGATCTATGCCCTCTACATGGTCATTGGTCTGAGTCTGATGAGCCTGTTTTTGTCACAAACACTGAACTGATAAAGGTGTATTATGTTTGAACATGTCCTCTCAGTCATGATTTTTCTGCCGCTGTTGGCTGGAGCAGCTCTGTTGCTGTTGCCTATAAGCAAGAGCGGAGTCAGAGCGTTTGGGCTGGTGGTTTCGGTGGTTGTTCTTATCTGCGGCCTGAAGGTCTATGTCGATTTCAGTGGGAGTGGCGGCCTGGAATTTGTGGAGAAGATCAGCTGGGTACCTTCATTCGGGATAGCTTATCACGTAGGGGTGGATGGCATCAGCCTGTTTGTACTTATGGTGGCCGCTGTACTTTTCCCCATGGTTTTTATGCTTTTTGCCGAAAAGTCAAAAAATTACTACTGTAACCTGCTTATTGCTCTTGGTGCCATGGTGGGGGCGGTTGTGGCCGCCGACCTGGTTGTTTTTTATGTTTTCTGGGAGGTCATGCTGCTCCCTATTTTCTTTGTCATAGGCCTCTATGGAGGTGAGCAGCGCATTGCAGCAACCATAAAGATAACACTCTATACCATCGCAGGCTCCTTGCTCATGCTGGCCGGGCTACTCTATATCGCTGTGGCGCATCATGCCCAGACCGGCCAGTGGAGCTTTGAAATTGCCCGTATGGCCAGTCTCGATCTCGGTGGCGGCTTTGCCGTGGCCGCTTTTATCGGCATGATGCTGGCTTTTGCCATCAAGATTCCGTTGTTTCCCTTCCATACCTGGCTGCCCGATGCCTATACCGAGGCACCCACTTCAACGACCTTTATACTCTCCGCTATCATGGCAAAAATTGGGGTGTACGGTGTTATTCGCTTTGTCGTACCGGTCTTTGAGGCGGAAATGGCCCGTTTTGCCGTTATCCTGGCCTATTGCGGTGTGATCGGCTTGATGTACTGCGGTATTGCCGCAATTGTGCAGAAGGACTTCAAGCGGATGCTGGCGTTTTCTTCGGCATCGCATATGGGAATAATTGCTCTTGGAGTCTTTTGCATGAATGTCCAGGCCTTGACCGGGACCTTGTTCCAGATTGTAGCCCACGCCACGAGTACCGGGGTTCTCTTTCTCTTTGCCGGAATTCTGGAAGAACGCTGTCAGACACGAAAGATAGCTGATCTCGGTGGTGTTGCCGCAAAGGCACCTATTTTTGCAACGTTTTTTGCAATAGCAATGCTTGCCTCCTGCGGTTTGCCGGGAACCAGCGGGTTTATCGGTGAGTTTCTCATTATTCTCGGGGCAGTGAAATTCAACATCGTTATCGGTGTGCTGGCCGGAACAACGCTTATCATAGGTGTCTGCTATATGTTATGGATGTTCCAGCGTGTTTTCTTTGAGCAGAGCACGGCCAAAACAGCCGGCTTCAAGGATTTAAGCGCCTATGAGACGCTGGTGTTCATTCCTGTGATCCTGCTGATACTGTTTATGGGAATCTATCCTCAGCCCTTTATCGACAAGATAGAGCCGGCTGCGCAGAGGCAGATTCTCCAGATGGCAACCACGACGCAGCCGCAACTGGCCGGCGACATGGAGTCGGCGTATACTCTTGAACTGATTAACAACTGAGGCGGGAAACTATTATGATTGATTTTGCACTTCTACTTCCACTATTGGTCATCGGTTCAGGTGCCATTCTGTTGATGCTGCTCTCCGCCTTCGACACCATTGAAAGTGAGGTGGCCGGTTATGTAGGCATGGCAGTCTTTCTCGTCGGCTTTTTCGTCCAGCTTATAGTGGGAACCTCGACGGATGTTGTTCTTTTCCCCGGCCTCTTTAATGAGATGCTGGTTGCCAATACCTTTACCTGCATTGCCGGTCTCATTATTATGGCCTGCGGATTCTTCACCTGCCTGAGTTCCCATACCTATTTTCAGCAGAACCGCTTTGCGCCCCTGGAGTATTATTCCCTGACGGCTTTTGCGGCCTGCGGCATGCTGTTGTTGACCATGGCCCAGGAGCTCATTACCGCATTCATCGCCCTTGAGATCATGTCTTTGGCGATCTATGTTCTGGTCGGCATGCAGCGCGATAACTTCAAGGCAAGCGAAGCAGTTCTCAAGTATCTTATGCTCGGCGCTTTTGCAGGAGCGTTTTTTGCCATGGGTACTGCGTTTATGTATGGTGGTGCGGGGAGCACCAAATTTGTAGCCATCGGTGCTTTTCTGGCCGATAACAGTCTTCTGGAGAATTCGCTTGTGCTGGTCGGCGCTTTTTTTATCATTGCCGCCCTGCTGTTCAAGGTGGCTGCTTTTCCCTTTCACGCCTGGGTGGTTGATGTCTACGAGGGAGCTGCCATGCCTGTAACAGGCTTTATGGCCACTGCCTTGAAAACAGCGGTTTTCGTTGTATTTGCCAATTTTCTTACTCTTGATACCGGGCTACAGCAATCATGGGTTCAGTATCTGTTTTATATTGCCGTTTTCACCATGTTCGGTGGCAACCTCATTGCCATCGGTCAAAACAGTTTGAAAAGAATGCTGGCTGCTTCGGGAATAGTGCACAGCGGCTATTTGCTCATCGCCCTGGTTGCGTTTACCAGTCAAGAGTTTACCACCGGTATCATAGCGTTTTATCTGGCGGCCTATGGCGTTGGTACCCTTGGCATATTCGCTTCGCTTTCGTATCTCTGTGGGGAAGGCGAGCGGCGCAAGACCTTCGATGACTTTCGCGGCCTGGCAAAAGTCAGGCCCTATTCAGCGGCCGCCATCACGGTTTTTCTGCTTTCCATGGCCGGCATTCCGCCAACCGTCGGATTCATGGGAAAATTTTATATCATCGTCAATGCCATGCATGGGGGACAAATGACGCTTGCC
The DNA here is from genome assembly GCA_046260685.1 of Desulfopila sp. GTDB lineage: Bacteria > Desulfobacterota > Desulfobulbia > Desulfobulbales > Desulfocapsaceae > Desulfopila_A. The sequence goes on along the minus strand of JBHEOR010000006.1, from coordinate 18,336 downwards.
GTACTTGGCATTGTCAGCAGCGTTATTTCCATGTGGTATTATCTCCGGCTCATAATTACCATGTATTTCTACGAGGCCCGGGATGATTTTGCGGTTGTGCCGTCACCATTAGCTCAGCTGAGCACAGGTATACTTGTTCTCTGTGTCTTTGGTTTGGCCTTAGTACCGGTCAGTGTGTGAAATTAGCAGGTGTTTTGAGAGTCCGGTGGCAGGGGAGTGCATTCAGCTTTTTTTCTTGTCTACCGTAACGGTGTTTTGGTTAAAAGGAGTAGTACTATGAAAGCAAAAGAGATACTGGCAGCAAAGGGCAGCAGAGTAGTTACCTGCCATGAAGATAACTCTTTGATGGAAGCACTGGCCATATTTTCTGCAAATAAAGTTGGTTCACTTATCGCTGTTGATGCAAATGACAAAATCAAGGGTATAATAGCGCCTCGCGATATACTGCTCATTGTCCTCAATAAGCTCGATACGATCCGGGATATTTATGTACGAGATATCATGTCGACCAATCTGATTGTAGCCACTGTAGATGACAATATCGACTATCTTCAATCTGTTATGACGAAGAACAGAGTCAGGCATCTTCCTGTTCTCGACAATGGAGAGCTTAAAGGCCTTATTTCCATTGGCGATGTCGTCAAAGCGCAGGTTGAAGAAAAAGAGGTCGAAATTTACTATCTCAAGGATTATATGGAGGGGAAATATCCTGGGTAAGGAGTCGCTCAGAAATACCTCTGCACGATTGAAGTGCAGGGCATGGTGCGATACGCCGTAGAGGGCAAAATCGCAGGAGGGCCGGAGTGCTCTTTTCTGAACAATGTTGCCGCTTGTTACAAAAAGGGAGGGAAAAACTACTCGCTGGGTATTGGACGTAACCCCATGGCGGCGTTTTTGGTGTTGAGTTCTTTGACAAGGTGCTGCAAACCGTTTTCGAGCAGGTTTATGTTATGGTCGGAGAGTCTCTCAAGGGCAGCACTCAGTTCGCCCTGGGCAGGTTTAGGAGCATTTTGTAATACGTTATTGCCCTTCTCGGTCAAGGTGAGATGTACTGCGCGCTGATCGGTTCTACTCCGTTGCCGGTAGACGAATCCTTCTTCCTCAAGTTTGTCGAGCATATTGCTGCAGGTGGACGGGTGGATGGCAAGTGCATTTGCCAGTTTTGAAACCTTGATGCCGGGAGTGGAGTGCAGCGTATGGAGCATCCAGAGTTTCGCACTACTGAGGCCAAACTGCTTTTCGATATATTTTGAATGCGCCTGTATTGCTCGAAAGACAATGCGGAGTTGCTGGGTAACATTTTTTATAGACGTAGCTCGATCTTCCATGGTGTCCCTTTGACGACAAAAATATTCCACGCTATCCAGTGCCCATCCGGAAACGGTCCATTTCCTGTTTTCCTGTTTGTTATGGAGCAGTTATGGAGTAGTTACGGAGTAAGGTTCTAAACAGTTCCACGAAAAATCGCCAGAGTTTTGCGAAATTCTGCATATAAAAAATCCCGGAGGCGTTCGCCTCCGGGATTTTTGTATCAAATCAGTCGATTACATAGCAGCTTTACGTGCTTCTTCAAGCCAGCCGTCCCAGGTGGACTGGTTCTCGGCAATCCATTCATCGACATGACGCTCGATATCGTTCTGGCTTTTTTCTCCCTCATTCATGAGCGTGTTCTGCTTGTTGATGTCAACAAGGCTGAGTTCGAAAACGTCGAAGAACTTTTTGGCCGCTGGGTTTTCAGCAAGAAACTTTTTGTTGGCGGTAATCTGTATATCATTGACAACGAATCCAAGTTTAATGGGATCCGTGACAGCTCCGGAGATACCGGAAACGGTCATGCGGTCTTCAGACGGAGCCTGCCCCTCATTGGGTTTGATTTCGGGGACGTTAATCCACATTACATCTTCACCGGGCATGAGTTTGAAGATAGTCCAGTTGGGCGCCCATGTATAGAAGAGAATAGGCTCACCCGACTTATGGCTTGCCAATGCTGATGCCATGCCTGCCTCATAGGATGCTTTTACAGGATTGATGTGATCGCGCAAGTCGTAGACGTCCATATGGTGCCGAATAACAGTCTCACAGCCCCAGCCTGGAGGACAGGCGGTCATATCTGCCTTGCCGTCGTCGTTCTTATCAAAGGCCTTCTTCACTTCATCCCGTTTGAAATCATCAAGAGATTTGATATCGTATTTTTCAACGGCATCTTTAGAGACCAGATAGCCCCCCAGCCCACCGGCCTTGACAACATAACCGACTTTTTCGGCTTTTTCGTCAAAGTCACTGGGCAGCTGTTCGTTATGCAGGGGAAACCAGCTATTAGTCCAGTAGTCGATGTCGCCCAGCGCAATGGATTTATAGGCGATGGGGTTTTGCAGATCCTTGGGTGTATCAACATCATAGCCCAGTTCTTCAAGGCCTTTTCGCACTATGGCTTCCTGGAAAAATCCAGTGTTCCAGGTGGCTCGTGCCGGTTTGACTTCTACCCCTTCACCGGGTTTGTGGTTCATGGCAAAGGCCGTTGTAAAACCTGTGCTGACAAATGCTGTAACAACAGCACCCATAAGTAACTTTTTCATCATTGGTAATTCCTCCTGTATTCGTGTTCACTTGTGGAGGAAGCGACGTAATGTGACTCCCTCCCCGGGATTTGTAACTGCTTGCAGGGTGCCGGAGATTCACGCAAGCAGACTGGTGAAGCGTATTGGTCATACGTAAACCAGGCTGATCGCGGGGAGCTCGGTGCCATGTGAACAGTTACCTTTATTCTTTTTTGGTTGCCATGGCCTGGGTAATCCTATCCAGTATGATGGCCATTAATACGATTGACAGACCGCCGATAACGGCACGGCCTATATCCAAGGTGTTGAGTCCGAGAATAACCGGAGCCCCAAGACCTCCAGCACCGATGAGTGCAGCAATGACGACCATGGAAAGGGCCATCATTATAGTCTGGTTCAACCCCGCCATAATGGTGGGAAGCGCCAGTGGAATCTGTACTTTGCGCAGGACCTGGCCGTTGGTGGCACCAAATGCCAGCGCCGCCTCGATCAGCTCGGGATGCACCTGGCGCAGTCCCAGGCTGGTGAGCCGGATGATGGGCGGCAGGGCAAAGATGATGGTCGCCAGGACACCAGCGACATTGCCCACGGAAAAGAGCATGACAATGGGCACCAGGTAGACGAACGGCGGTGTGGTCTGCATGGCGTCGAGCACGGGCCGGATCGATGCTTCAAAGTTATCGTTGCGCCCGGCCCATATACCCAGCGGAATTCCCGCAATGATGCAGAAAAAGACCGATGAGAAGACCATCGCCAGGGTGACCATGGTATCCGGCCAGAGGCCCAGAAGGCCGATGAACACCAGCGATATGACGCTAAAAATCCCCAGCTTTATACTGGAAACACGCCAGGCGATCAGCGCCACGATGGCGATAATGATAAACGGATGAATGGCCTGGAGAACGCCTTCAAAGCCGGAAAGCGTAACTTCGACGGGCCACTTGATAATCTGGAAAAACCCGCGATATCCTTCGACGAGCCAGTCGACGAACTGGCTGACCCATACATCCAGGGGGATGACTTTATCTTGAAAATTCAACATTACTGGTACTCCTGAGAAAAAATTATATCTTAATCCTGCAATTGACACGTTTGGAGTCTGCACTTACCCACTGAATACGTAAGGCATCCATGTAAGGCATCCACGTAAGGCGGGATTCAGGTTACAGGGCGCCCATATTTTCGGTATCCTCGGCGCGATGCAGCGTACGCAGAAACCGGTTCTTGGAGACGGTGCCGAGATACTTGTCGTTTTCATCGAGCACGGGCACCGGCCATGAGTTGCCCGCCACCAGGTGGAGAATGTCCTGCAGGGTATCTTTACTCGAGACGGTCTGGGTGTCGCTTATAAAAGCGCCTTCAATACCGGTTTCCTGGCCTGTCTCAATGTGCTGCTGCAGTGAGTTGGCGGAAACAATGCCGTAGAACTGGCGTTCCGGACCAATAATGTAGCCGAATTCGCGGTCGGTGTCGCTGAGCTTTTCCAGAATACTCCTGGGGCTGCCCTTCTTCTCATGCCAGACATAGGTCGGCTGGCTGTCCCGGACGATATCGCCGGCCGAAATAACACCGGTGGGATCAACGCCGCGGAAGAACGCTCGGACATAGTCGTCTGCCGGGTTCTGCAGGATTTCTTCGGGGGTGCCGACCTGAACCACGGCGCCGCCTTCCATGATGGCGATCCTGTCGCCGATGCGCAAGGCCTCGTCAAGGTCATGGGAGATAAAGACAATGGTGCGCTCATGCTTCTCCTGCAGTTTGAGCAGTTCGTCCTGCATCTCTGTTCGAATAAGCGGGTCGAGGGCCGAAAAGGCCTCGTCCATGAGCATAATATCAGGGTCCACCGCCAGCCCACGGGCCAGTCCGACACGCTGCTGCATGCCGCCGCTGAGCTGTTTGGGATAGGCGTTGCCCCAGCCTTCCAGGCCGACCTGCTTGAGGGCGTCAAGGGCACGCTCCTCACGTTTGCTTTTCTCCATACTGGAGAGGTCGAGGCCGAAGCAGACATTGTCGAGAACCGTGAGATGCGGCATCAGGGCAAAGGACTGAAAGACCATGCCGGTCTTTTTACGGCGGAACATGACAAGCTCTTTATAGTCCATCTTCAGGACATCCTCGCCGTCGATGATGACTTCTCCCCCGGTAGGCTCAATGAGGCGGTTGAGCATACGGACCAAGGTCGATTTACCCGAACCCGACAGCCCCATGACGACAAAAACCTCACCGGTATTGATGGTGAAGCTTGCGTCCTGGACACCTACCGTAAGCCCCGTTTCTTCATAGATCTCGTTTTTGGTTTTGCCCTGCCTGATCTGCTCCATGCCTTTTGCCGGATCGTCGCCAAACACCTTGTAGAGATTCTTGATAATTATTTTTTCCATATTTTCCATAATGAGCTACGATTGTTCCTGTTTTTATTGTTGTCGACTCAAGCATTGTATGCAACCAATACGCACCTTCGGTCTGCGCACCATCGGTCTGTCTGCAAAAACTTCTTCTCCCTTGGAATCAGTTACAAAGACAAAATTCTCAAAATCGATGCTCTTTCCATATCCGGTAGTATAAACGGTAATGTGAGAAACTTCGCTTGCGCTAAGCGCTAAGCAATAACTATATACAAGTATACGTTGCGCAAAAAAATATTGCAAGTAAAAATATATTGAACAATAAGATATCTGTTTAAATTATTTTATAACAAACAATTACAGAGCAGCTTCACGCGCCTCTTCGAGCCAGCCGTTCCAGGTGGACTGGTTATTGACAGAACTGGACAAAAACAGACCACGTATCTAAAAGGGAGGGGGTGAAAAAAACGTTTGAGATTGTGACGTGAGAGGATGATTGAGGGTAAGGGAGGTGGCATGAAGCATCATGCGTTGGCCTTCCAGGCCATTGCCGTACAGGGAGTCGCCGACAATGGGAGCGGCCAGTCCCAATTGATGGGCGGCATGCAGGCGAAGCTGATGCGTTCTGCCGCTCAGCGGTCTGAATTCGACCCTGGTACGGCCATCTTCGACGGCGATTGTCCGCCACAGAGTTGTTCCCTTTTTACCATAGAGAGGGTCGTAAATTTGATAGGGCCGATTGTCGACGTCCAGCCGAAATCGTAATGTGATGCGTCCCCGGTGTGCCGTGATTATGCCATCGAGCAGGGCTGTATAGAGTTTCTGGGGGATTCTTTTTTCAAATTGCATGTTGAGGTTACGCAGGGCTTCTCTGGTTCGCGCCACAATCATAATTCCCGAGGTGTACATGTCGAGCCGGTGCACCGCAGGATGGGCCGGGCAGCCGGCAAACATGGTGTGGATACGGTTGACAACGCAGTCCTGCTTGTCCGGACCGCGTCCGGGTACCGAGAGAAGACCGCCGGGTTTATCGACAACAATCATGGCAGCGTCGTAATACAGCAGTTGCATCAGCGTATTCCCGCTCGGTGTCCATCCAGTTGGCTCCATCTCTTCTGCAAACCACAGAGCATAAACCCCAGCAGGGGCCGGCATTTGTCGGTGCAGGCCGGATAGAACCGGCCATGCCGGCGGCTGCCGGATTTGTTGGGTCTGCCCCAGTAAAACTCGGCAATGCCCAGGGGGGTGATGTTTTTTTGCAGGGCAAAGTTAAGGAGTTTGGGGGCACAGCAGTCACCGGTGCCGGTAGGAATGCCATGCCGGTTTTGAAAAAATGGAGCAAGCCCGGAGATCTCACCCCTGAAATTGCGCAGGCGATAGAGACTATGCAATTTTTCCATCAGGCGGCGTGATACCATTTTACGGTTTTTTGCAAGTATCGCACGGTTAACGCTTTTTTCCGGCAGCAAATCCATGTCCCGGCCAAGCCGTTGAATATGTCGCTCCGTAGCGTCATTGACGCTGTGCCATATGGTTTCATCAAAGAGTGGCGGAGCCCAGCCGGCAATGTTCCATTGACCGAGAAACTGGCCGGAAAAGGCATAAAGAACCTGATGCCGTCCCTTGGCATCAATGCCATGGAGCACACCAAACATTTTTCCTCGAGCCTTGCCGAAAAGTGAGTCGGTGGGGGAGGAAGACGGAGCATTACTCTGGTCGCAAAAGCCGTCGCTGGCCAAAAAATCGAGACGCCCCTCGGCCTCCAGGGTGTCCATCAGTTGCTTGGCATACCTCCTGCTATCGGCCACCGGAAGTATATGGTTGTGGCGGCACACGGCACATGGGCTGCTGATGGAGGGGTGTATGGCCTGGAGGTTGGCACTGTCAATTGCTGTTGGCATGGCTGTTGGCATGAAAAAGATCTTTCGATGTTCTGTGTGTTTCTAAAGAGTTTGAGAGTTATTCCGGCCAATTTTTGCAAGTGTACCTATTTCAAGGGCCGGCGACAAGTGCTTTTACACTATTACTTCGTCCCAGAAGTTTTGACATGTTTTATGGCAACTTATGATAGTATGTGATTACCTGATACTCATAATTTAAATTGAACATTCAACATTCAACATTCAACACCGAACACCGAATGAAAAAACAAACATATGATCTTGGAGAAAGGCTGCTCGATACGAGTATCAAAACAGCTGAGAAGAAAAAAAAATAGTACCTTGAGATTCAACATTGGCATTTTATTCGATGTTCGGTGTTGAATGTTCGGTGTTCGGTGTTCGGTGTTTGGTGTTGAATGTTCGGTGTTGGATGTTCATCTCGGGTTCATAACGAGTTTCGAGAGGTACTCAACACTAAATAATGCTTCAATCGCCAAAATAGTTACCAGATATTATACGAAAAATTGGTCTTTTATGGTTATTTTGAAGGATTTCAAATTGCCAAAGAGTTCATCAAAACTTTTGGGACGGATTACTATCCGGGCGACGGAGAAAAAGACAAAGGAGGTATGCTAATGCTTGGTTTTCGTCACAATATGTGCTTGTATCATATCTTCTGAGTTTTTGAGCGAACCCTAATCATCGAACAAGAGAAACTCTTTTGGCCGCGCTCTGCATGGCGCTGTCGCCGTACTGCCATTGAAATTTAGAGGAGTTTTCATGCTGCAATTGGCGAACATCCGTATACGACCAAAGTTACTCATGCTCTTTGTGTTCACCGGCCTTTTGCCTCTAATTGTAGTAAGTTATCTTTATAACAGCTGGTCAGAAAAAGCGTTGGTCAAGGAGTCGTTCAAGACGCTGCAAACGGCCCAGACCATCCGCAAGGCAGAGATAGAGGACTATTTCACCCGCAGTTTCGCCAATGTCCGCTTGCTTGCCGATTCCGAGCGGATCTACAATTTCTATAACAGAATTTCGCGATATCGCGATGCGGTCGATCTCTCTTCACGGGGAGGATTTGAAACGGACAGTCCGCTGTATGGCAAGATCGTCAAAAATATACAAAAGCCGCTGCAGGATTATACATTTCTCAACGGTTACGATGATCTCTACCTCATAGATGCCGATTACGGCCACGTCATGTTTTCCGTGCGGGGTGGCAGTGATAACGGAACCAACCTTCGTCATGCCGGCAACACCAGCGGCGGACTTGCCGAGGTATGGCGCAGGGTCTTGGCAACAGGGAGAACCGTTATCACGGATTTTGCGCCCTACGAACCGGCGCAAGGAGAGGAGGTCGCTTTTCTCGGCCATCCCGTGACCAATAAGTCGGGTTTGAAAATCGGGGTGGTGGTCCTCCGCTTCAAGGCTTCGCTTATCTCGTCCATAACCGATTCCAGAAAGGGCATGGGCAAGACCGGTGAGTCCTATATCATCGGCTATGACGGGCAACACGAGCGCTTTGAATTGAGAAGTAATATGACCACCATGGGCGGTGGTGACTATGTCGTCGGCTATTATCCCGGTATCAGCCTTGACTATTGGGAAGATGCTCTTGCCCGAGGCAATCCCGGGGGCCGGGGAACCTATGTGGACAGTGACGGTAAGGCTGTTCTGGTGGCCTTTAACCGGCTCAATATCCAGGGTCTGGACTGGTATTTAATCTCCAAAATAGACAGGTATGAGGTTACCGCTTCCGTTCGGCGGATTTTTAAAAAGATCTTCGCATTTGCACTATTTTTTGTTGTACTTACCAGCGGCTGGGCCTGGATTCTATCCCGAGGATTTACCCGCCCTGTTCTTGGTGCCATTGGTTTTGCCGACGCCATTGCACATGGCCGGTATGGCTCCCAGTTACCCGCTCATAGAAAGGATGAGCTGGGCGATCTGGCCAGATCACTGAATGCAATGGCCGACGGCCTCCGCGAAGTTGACTGGTTGACATCGGGCAAAAAGCGACTCGATGATACAATGCGCGGGGAATTGGCGCTGGACCAGCTGGCACGAAACTGCATTGGTTTCTTTGTTCATTACTTTGAGGCGCAGCTGGGCGCATTGTATGTCAACAATCGAGGCACCCTTGAGCTGCTTGCCTCTTCGACGTTCACCGACCGGCCAGGAAAATTTAACACCTACGCCATGGGAGAGGGGATCGTGGGTCAGGCAGCCGTGGAAGGTGAGACAGTATTTTTCAGTAAAATCGAAGAGGATGTACCGCACATTAATTATGGGGCTGGAGAGCAGGCGCCTGCACATTTTATGGCCGTGCCCATTGCCGCCGATGGTGATGTTGTCGCCGTTATGCTGTTGGGGGCAATGCGGCCTGTTACCGAGACGGAGAAAAAATTTGTCAACCAGAATAGCGGTAATATCGCGATCCTTTTCAATGCGGCCCGGTCGCGCGCCAGGATTGCCGAACTGCTCGCCACGGCCCAAAAGCAGCGGCAAGAGTTGCAGGCCAGTAATGCTGAACTGGAAAAGCAGGCTGGTGCCTTGCGTGAATCCAAAGCAGAACTGCAATCCCAGCAGGAGGAGCTGCGGGTTACCAACGAGGAGCTTGAAGAGCAGACCAGGGCCTTGAAAAAATCAGAACGCCATCTGCAGTCCCAGCAGGAAGAGTTGCGGGTTGCCAATGAAGAGCTTGAAGAACGAAGCCGGGAGCTCGAACGCCAGAAAAACGAGGTCTGGGAGAAAAACAGTGATTTGGAGGAAGCACGGCAGGTTGTAGAAAACAAGGTCAAGGAGCTCGAGATCGCCGGCAAATATAAATCCGAGTTTCTTGCCAATATGTCCCATGAACTGCGGACTCCGTTAAACAGCATTCTTATATTATCCCAGCTGCTGGGGGGCAATAAGGACGGTAATCTTTCGCCGAAACAGCTGGAATCAGCCCAGGCCATTCATTCCTCGGGCTCGGAACTGCTGGCCTTGATCAATGAGATACTCGATCTCTCCAAGGTGGAGGCCGGCAGGGTGGAACTCACTATCGAGAAGGTCCCTCTGGCGAGCATTACCTCGGATCTCAACCGTCTCTACAAAGATATTGCCGAATCCAAAGGAGTGCGATTCAGCATTGATGTGGCCGATGATCTGCCGGAATGCATGGAGACCGATGGCCAGCGCCTGCAGCAGGTGCTGCGCAATCTTCTCACCAACGCCTTCAAGTTTACCGCCGAAGGGGAGATTGCGCTCATCATCTCTCGCCCCACGGCCGAACAGCTTACAAACACATCGCTGGCCATGCATGACAGTCTGGCCTTGAGTGTGAGAGACCAGGGTATAGGAATCGCGGAGGACAAGCAGCAGATTATTTTCGAGGCTTTTCAGCAGGCTGATGGTTCAACCAGCCGGGATTATGGTGGAACGGGGCTGGGGCTGTCGATTTCCAGAGAGTTGGCCCGGCTGCTTGGCGGTACAATGAGATTGCACTCTATTGCCGGTGAAGGCAGTACCTTTACGCTGGTGCTGCCCCAGCAATACAAGAAAGATGATGCACCACCGCCGGTTGAAGAGACGATCGCCGCTGCCGGACCATTCAGTGGTGGCGAGCAGCCGGGTGGCCGGGAAATCGAGAGCGAGACAACTGCAATGCCGCTTCAACGGAGCGGTGCTACGCAAAGCAGCGGTGAGGTTGCCGACGACAGGAAGAATGTCACGCCGGGCTGTAAAAGCCTTCTGATAATTGAAGATGACAATACCTTCTCCAGGATATTGCGCGATTTTGCCAGAGAGCGCGGCTTTTTGGCGGTCATTGCCGAGGATGGTGAAACCGGTCTTCACTTTGCCGATTATTACCGTCCCAGTGCTATCATTTTGGATATCGGTCTTCCCGGTATCAACGGCTGGACGGTCATGGAACGGCTCAAGGAAAACCCTGAGTTGCGCCATATTCCCGTCCATTTCATGTCCGCCGCCGAAAGCTCCCTGGACGCTTTGCGCATGGGGGCGATCGGCTATCTGACCAAGCCGGTTTCCATGGAAAAGATGGCAGAGACCTTCACCAAGCTGGAGCACATGATCGCCAAGCCGGTGAGCAGACTGCTCCTGGTGGAGGACGATGCAACGCAGCGGGCCAGTATTAAGGAGCTCATCGGTAATTCCGATGTCGAGACCATGGCCGTCGGCTCCGCTGCCAGGGCGTATGAGGAGCTCGATAGAGGCAGCTATGACTGTATGATCCTGGATCTCGGACTTGAGGACATGTCCGGTTTTGAGCTGCTGGAAAAAATCCGAAAGGATCCCTCCCTGGCCGGGTTGCCCATTATTATTTATACTGGGCGCGAGCTCACCGAGGACGAGGAAAAGCAGTTGCGCCGCTATGCCGAAAGTATCATAATCAAGGGGGCGAAATCACCGGAGCGGTTGCTCGACGAATCCGCCCTGTTTCTCCATCGAATCGAGGCGGATCTCCCCGAGGAGAAGCGTAAAATGCTGCAGACGGTACATGAGCCCGAGGGTGTGCTGAGCGGCAGTACGGTTCTGCTGGTCGATGATGATATGCGCAACGTTTTTGCCTTGACCAGCGTCCTGGAGGAGCGTCAAGTCAATGTGGTCATTGCCAGGGACGGTATCGAGTGCCTGGAAAAGCTGGAAGAGCATGACGATATCGCCGCCGTCCTCATGGACATCATGATGCCGCGCATGGATGGTTTCGAGGCCATGCGTGAGATTCGAAGTACGGCACGCTATACAGATCTGCCCATCATTGCCTTGACCGCCAAGGCGATGAAGGGAGACAGAAACAAATGTATAGAGGCGGGGGCCAGCGATTATCTGGCAAAGCCGGTCGATTACGATAAGTTGTTGTCCATGCTGCGGGTGTGGTTATACCGATGAACGTGCAAAAATTATATATCGACGATGAGAATCTGGAGATCCAGCTGCTGCTTGAGGCCATCCATCGAAAATATGGCTATGATTTCAGAGACTATGCCTGTGCCCATACCAAGAGAAGGCTGCGCCATAGAAAGGATTTATCCGGGGTTGCCAGCTACGCCGAGATGCAGCACAGGGTCATCCATGACGCTGCGTATTTCCGCAGCGTTCTGCTCGATCTCTCCATAAATGTCACGGAGATGTTTCGGGACCCGTGGTTCTACAGAAAATTTCGAGAAACAGTGGTGCCTCATCTGAAAACCTATCCCCATATCAACCTATGGCACGCCGGATGTTCGGCTGGTCAGGAGGTGTACTCCATGGCGATTGTGCTGGAAGAGGAGAAGATGAAGGCGCGGACCCGGATATATGCCACCGATTTTAATGAGGAGGTGCTTGGTGCTGCCAAGCAGGGGATTTATCCCCTGGACACTCTACGGGAGTACAGCAAAAATTACCTCCAGTCAGGAGGCCGGTTGTCCTTTGCCGACTATTATACCGCTGATGACCGTCATGCCATTCTCAAAAAATCTCTGCGTGAAAAAGTTTTGTTTACCACGCACAATTTGGTCACCGACGGTGTTTTTGCTGAAATGCATGCTATTTGTTGCCGTAACGTGTTGATATATTTTAACAAGGAGCTCCAGGACAGAGTACTGCAGCTTTTTTATGACAGCCTGTGCCCGGGAGGCTTTCTCTGCCTTGGCTCAAAGGAGAGTCTCAAGTTTTCCCAACTTTCTGATTTTTTTGAAGATGTCGCGCCTCAAGAGAAGATATACCGGAAAAGGCGTTGAGGAGAAAGAGGTCGAGTTATGGCAAAATCAGCTACATCAAAATCCGCTACATATCAGGCCGTGGTCATTGGAGTGTCCGCCGGAGGGATTGCAGCGCTGGAACACATATTTTCAGCCTTGGATGCAACATTTTCCCTGCCGATCATGGTTGTTCAGCATATCGCGACATCCGGAGAAAACTACCTGGCAAATCATTTCTCATCCTGTTGTTCATTGCCGGTGAGAGAAGCGCTGGACAAAGAGCCTGTCATGCCGGGGACAATCTATTTTGCTCCGCCAAATTACCATTTGCTCATCGAGCAACACAAGGCGATGGCTCTTTCCACCCAAGACAGGGTCAATTATTCCCGGCCGTCCATCGATGTGCTCTTTACCACTGCCGCAGAAACATACGGCGAGGCGCTGGTGGCGATTGTGCTGACCGGCGCCAATCATGATGGAGCCGCGGGGCTTGCCACGGTGGCCCGACTGGGCGGGCTGACCATAGTTCAGGAACCGGCGGCGGCGGAGGTCGATGTCATGCCAAAGGCAGCGCTTGCCGCGGCAAGGGTTGACCATGTCCTGCCGCTGGACAACATCGGCGAATTTCTCAATACAGTGGAGGGCAATACAACATTATGAGTACCGCCAAGATTCTCATTGTCGATGATCGGCCGGACAATCTCTTTGTCCTCGAGTCGCTTCTGGAAGACCTCGATGTTGAACTTATCAGGGCGGAATCCGGTAATAAAGCCCTGGCCAAGGTGCTTGATCACGACTTTGCCCTGGTCCTTCTTGATGTTCAGATGCCCGGCATGGATGGTTACGAGGTTGCGGCATTGTTGCGCGGCAGCACTAAAACCAGACATATTCCCATCATATTTGTCACTGCCAGGTATAAAGAGGAGACCAATATCTTTCAGGGGTACGATGCCGGTGCCGTGGATTATCTCTTCAAGCCGCTGGAGCCTGTTATATTGAAAAGCAAGGTCAATGTTTTTCTTGAATTGTATCAGCAAAAGTTGGAGCTGAAGAAGACCAATGATGAGCTTGACAGGCGACTTGGTGATCTCGAGAAATTACAACGACTGCTGGTGCAGACCAATGAGCAGCTGGCCCAGCAGTCCAAAATCGATGGTTTGACCGGGGTTTTCAATCGCAGGAGTTTTGACGAAATATTTGCCGAGGAGTGGCAGCGCAGCCGGCGCAATGGTTTGCCGCTCTCCCTGCTGCTCATCGATATAGATTTTTTTAAGGGGTTTAATGACACCTACGGTCATGTGCCTGGCGATGATGCTCTTAAAACCGTTGCCAAGGCTTTGGCCTCAGCGGCGAAGCGTCATATCGATCGGGTGGCCAGGTACGGCGGGGAGGAGTTTGTCGTCATTCTGCCCGAGACCGACATGAAGGGTGCCGAGTTGATGGCCCAGAGGATATGCAGTGATATTTATGACCTTAACATAGAGCACCAGGGATCACCGGCGCAACAGCGACTGACGGTGAGTGTGGGGGCAACAACGGTGTATCCCGCCGGCAATAAAGATCCCATGGAATGTATAGATGCGGCCGATGGACAGATGTACCTGGCCAAATCGGCGGGTAGAAACTGTTGGCGCTCGGCTCCCTGTGGTGAGCACAACCGTGAGCGCAATCTCTCAAGTGAAGGGCGGAAAAATGAATAATCACGACGACAACGCACCCTCCTTTCTCAATCTCCACCCCGACAGTGTAATAACTCTTCTTGAAAATGTTATGGAAAAGGAGTTTTCCAACCTTTTTCGTCCCCTGAACAGTTATATAAACAGAGTGTATGAGCTTCAGGACCGCCAGGGGACCGCGGTTATCGTCAAGTTTTACCGGCCCGGACGCTGGTCCAGGGAGGCCATTGCCGAAGAACATATTTTTTTACAGGAGATGGAAACATTTGAGCTCCCGGTCATTTGCCCTCTGCAACTGGCGAACGGAGAGACGCTTGGCTGTTGGAATGGTATTTATTTTGCGGTCTTTCCCAAATGCGGCGGCAGAAGTGTCGATGAGTTCAGTGATGACCAGTGGCTGGAACTCGGCCGCCTGGTCGGGCGCGCCCATGCCGTGGGCAATATCAGAGCGGCCGACAGCAGGGAGAAAATGGTGCCCTCCGCCACCACCAGGCGGCAGCTTGCCTATTTGGATAAAAACAAGCTTGTCGCAGAGGAATTGCGCCGCAGTTTCTTTGAGCTTGCCGGTCAGCTCATTGAGGAGATAGAAAATCTATTCCATGATATAACGATCCAGCGGATCCATGGCGATTTGCATTTCTCCAATATTATCTATCGGCCGGGCGAGTCCTTTTACCTCATTGACTTCGATGATATGGTCATGGGCCCGCAGGTCCAGGATGTCTGGATGTTGCTTCAAGGGTACGGTGAAGACAGCCTGGTCGAGCTCGATCTGTTTTTGGAAGGCTATGAGACCTTTCACAGCTTTGACAGAAAAAGCTGCAGATTGATAGAACCGCTGCGGGCCATGCGCTATATCCATTACCTGGCCTGGTGCGGATACCAGGTCGTCGAGGATGGCACAACCCGTGTACTTCCGGATTTCGGCAGTTATGCCTTCTGGCAAAACGAGATCACCGAACTTGGCGATCAGATCGAACGGATACACAACAGCAGCAACCCTTTTGGTCATGTGTGATGACGCCGTTTCGTTGGTGTCCGAACCAACAAAGCTCAGCAGACTCCTTGCCCCTTTAGGCTCCGAAAAATCCCGTTTCTGAATGGGCATCAATTGAGCCAGAGCTGCATCTGTTCTCCGAGTTTCAAGTTGTGTTTTCGCGCAGCCGCCGAGACTTCTTTGAAGTCGATGCCGTAACTTTTGCTCAATGTTGCGAGCGTGGTGCGTGGCGGGTTGAGCAATTTCCAGGGAGGCTGACCCTGGAAGAGCAGGGCGATGTTGTTTTCTCGTCCGCGGACGGGAATGTAGATACTGCTGGTGCAGTTTTTTCCTATGGCTTTGACTACCCGGTTGTATGTTTTTGTGTTGCCGCTCCAGAGGTTGCAGCAGATGATGCCGTTTGGTGTCATTTTGCGCCTGGCCAGTTTGAGAAAATCGTTGCAGTAAATGTTTGGGGCCATGCCGTGATCATTGAAGGCATCCAGGAGAATGAGGTCAAATGTTTTGGCGGAGGTGCAATTTATGAGATACTGCAGCCCGTCTTCACAGTGAACGGCAATGTGGTCATTTTCGGGGATATTGAAGTAGTCGCGGGCGATTTTAATGATATGGGGCGAATATTCTACACCATCGACGCTGGCTGATGGAAGATAATGGTTGAAAAAGTGGAGTAACGATCCGGCACCAACACCTATGAGCAGTATGCTGGCCGGGGCGGGAATGGCAAGCAGGGATGCCGCCATCATGTACTGGGTATATCTGAGGACAAGCTGGGCCGGGCTTTGGCGATGGATCCTGCTCTGCACCACCTCATCTTTGAAATAGAGCGATCGATGGACACCTTGATCAACAACCTCGATCAAGTTTTTTTCCTGGAGACTGTAAAGCAGTTGTTTCGGCGGTTGTAAGGTCATGGTCTGTTATTGTGGAAGGGAGCGTATTTGTGGCGACCATCATGATCCGGCCATGCTGGTTGGTGTGAAACGGGATAAGAACGTCCTCTTGTTTCATATCTTGTTTCATAGTTACATGAAACTAGGCGAAAGTCAAAAGCTTGCCTGGTAATCTACATGGGTAACTACGTATAGGGGAAGCGACGTAATGTAACTCCCCCCGGATTTTTGTACCTCCCATGTCCCACGTATATGGCCGTGAAATGGTAAACAGCTTGACGTCTCACCTTTTTCTCTGGCATACTGAACGAATTATGGTTCAGGCGTATTTTTTTGCTGATTACCTACAAAACTCAGCTGATCGACCCATGAAAACGCTTCGGCAGACTCCTTGCCCTTGAGTGCTTCGAGGTGAGTTTCGTTGGTAATCAAGATTTTTTTGTAGAAACAGGAGAGTTCGGTGACGGCAAAGCAAACGGAAGTGTCTCGGAAAAAAACAGTACAAAAGAAAGTTCTCCTTATGGATGACGAAGAACTCGTAACCGACATTGCCGGGCAGATGCTTGCCTTTCTAGGATTGACGGTCTATGTTGTTACAAGCGGCGAGCAGGCGGTTAAGGAGTATGCCGCGGCATATGGGGCGAACGCTCCGTACGATTTTGTCATTTTGGATTTGAATATTCCTGAAGGCATGGGGGGGCTTGAGACGATTCCCCAAATCCTTGAAATTGATACTCATGCCAAGGTGATCGTGTCATCTGGAGATCCCGGCGACCCTATAATGCAAAACTATGCCGGGTATGGCTTTATGGCCTCTATTGCCAAACCCTATGATCTTGATGGGTTGCAGAAGGTTATTGAGACCGTCATAGGATGATATGACATGCTTTTCTTATCGTGTTTTATTGCTCAATGAGCTCAACTCCCTCCAATAGATCCCGCCTTGGGATTATCTATCTCACGGCTATTATTACCATCTGCTCGCTCTATGCCGCCCAGCCTATTCAGCCTGTTTTTCAGGAAGAATTTCAACTCAGCAATCTCCAGGCGCTGCTGTTTACAACTCTGATGATGTTTCCCCTGGGCATCGCTCCGCTTTTTTACGGTTTTCTGCTGGAGATGTTTTCCGCCAAGCTGCTTATTCGCGGTGCCGTGTTACTCCTTGGCCTGCTCGAGCTGGTGTTTGCCTGTTCGCAGAGCTATGTCTTCCTGCTCTCTATCAGGGCCGTCCAGGGGCTTATGATTCCAGCGATACTGACTTCCTTGATGAGCTATATCTCCTTTACCTCGAGGCGGGAGAATGTCCAGCACGCCATCGCCGTCTATATAGCTTCAACCATTGTCGGCGGCTTTTTGGGCCGCTTCCTGTCGGGGCTGTCCACCGAACTTTTCGGCTGGCGCTATTTCTTTGTCTTCCTCGGCATTTTGTTGATCTGTGCTTTTTTTCTGCTTCAGGTTCTGGAAAAGGATGCCAACATGGAATATGCCAGACCAAGGCCCAGCGAAGTGGCGGCTCTGCTCCGCAAACCACGTTTTTTTTGGCTCTATACCGGCATCTTTACTATCTTCTTTGTGTTTTCGGCGATGATGAACTTTCTGCCCTTTGCCCTGAAGACCATTGCGCCGCAGGCAGGAGGGGCCGGAGTAGGATTTCTTTATTTCGGCTATGCCATGGGTATTTTTGTTTCCTTGAGCAGCCGAAGGATAATTGCTTTTTTCGGTAATGAATCCGACGCTGTCAGGGCCGGCATCATTATTTTTTTGATGGGCACGACCATTTTCTTTGTTGAGCGCTATGCCATCATGTTTGTCGCCATGTTCGTTTTCTGCACCGGGCTTTTTATGGCCCATTCGTTGCTGTCCGGATTCGTCAATAAGCTCTCCAGCACCAATAAGGCCATCGCCAACGGCGTGTATATCTCCTTTTACTATATGGGCGGCACAC
>JBHEOR010000006.1:0-336 GCA_046260685.1 Desulfopila sp. | reverse complement strand
TTATGGCTGGAGCGGGTTCCTAATTTTTCTTCAGGCGATGCTGCTTCTCTCCCTGTTTTGCATTCATATGATGAAAAAAAGCCTTCCTGCCGCCACTTCCCCGAGCAGCCTCAAAGTTTATTGATGGGCTTGATGATGGAAGGATTGACACTATCATGCTCAATGACCAGCATATTCTGCCATTTTCCCTGAATGTAGCGAAAGACGACGATGAGAAACAGTGTGGCGATAAAGACAAGCACGCAGTACCAGGCCTGTTCGGCGCTAAAATTGAGATAGGTTATGCCTATAAAGACAGGCAGGATCATACAGAAAAACGAGGCGAGGGCTATGCAC
>JBHEOR010000059.1:9307-16491 GCA_046260685.1 Desulfopila sp. | reverse complement strand
GTATATTATCATATTCAAATTTCATTATATGTCAATTATTTTGATCAGAAATTGTACTCCATTGATTAAGGATAGGGTCAGGAGGGGCAAGTTCTAGCTTGACTCCTTTGAGAGATACGTCCCGAACCTTATGAAACCTGAGATTGCCTGCGTAAACCTAGTCAAGAAGGGCTTTTTACCCAACTTGACATAACAGTGTGAAGGTTGACTTGAGTGCCTGTCTTGAATTGCTTTAAAATGGAGTAACTACAGACTTTACATTTCCAAAGATAAGGTCTAATCACTCCCAAGGGTTGATAACGTTGACACCTGCAGCTTGGAATGGACTGACATCTCGTGTCGCGACGCTAAACCGGTTAGTCGCCGCAATAGACGCAATGTATCCATCTGCTGCAGCAATTGCTAAGCCGGCAGATTTGGCTTTGGCCATGAGCTCCGCATAAGCGGTCGTGCAGTCCATATCAAACGGACGCACACGTCCGGCAAACAGCGGTAAAATTTGATTTTCAAGACTGTTTTGCAGTTCATCTCGTCGCTTTCCAACTGGAAGGTTTGCTACTCCAAAACGCAGTTCTGCCACAGTGATTGCTGATAAATAGAGCGTTTCTAGTGATTGTGCATCAATCCAGTTAATAACACGGGCCTCAGGAGCACGACGCAACGGTTCAGAAATTACATTTGTATCTAGCAGTATCATTCAAATTCCACCGGTTTGGCCGGAGATTTATCTCGACTCTGCTCTAGAATCGAAAATTCATCATCGCTCAAATTGATTTTGCGACCAATGCTGGCAAGTAAAGAACCAAGTTTTACCCTTCCTTCCGGCTGGACGGCATTTTCCAGTATCTCACGAATTTCAGCTTCGGCGCTTCGTCCATGCTGTGCGGCTCTAACCCGCAAAGCGCGATGAACCTCATCCGGTACGTTTCTGACAGTGACTGATGGCATGATTTCACCTCCATCTTGTGCTTTATTTGCTTACATTGTACCACAATGCAAGCAAATAAAGCAAGAGTCGCAATCATTTTCAAAAATGGCCGTGACCGATGATGTGGCATGTGGGTAGTTCGGTGGTAGTTCGGGGGACAGAGTTCGGGGGACAGGATATTAAATTATGCAAGTCCCGGGGCATCATATGGCACCAACTGTCCAAGAGTTCGATATACTGTCCCCGGAACTCGAGAAACTTGGCGATGAGGCGTTTAACGGTTGCCTCCCCGCACTCCAGCTCCTCCATGAGTTCCGGCAAGGAGACAGGAGTTCGCCGGTGTTCCAGAATGGCATGAAGCTGCTGGATACGATCGAATTTATTCACGAAAAGCCCTGAAATGGAAAATTATTGCCAACATTGTCAGGCAGCCTACCATTTGGGCATATGTTTATCAATCCTAACTATTCAGCAAAGAGCTAAAACCAGCAGTTTATACTGAACTGTAACTATTCAGAAACTTGACGGCAGACTCCTTGCCCTTTAGAGCTGCGAGATGAGTTTCGGTGGTAATCAGCTTCAGAAATGAGCAGTCGATGGAAATTCACCGGCTCCCCTTCTTCTCGTCGACAAAAACCAGGACGGTCTTTCTGATAAGCCAGGCAAGGCAGACACCTCCTCCGGCCAGGGAAATAAAGAAAATAATCATGGGCCCATATTGGGGCACGACTGTAAGCTGGTCGAGAGTAAACACATCCTGCAGATAGCTGCTGCGCAGCCAACTACGTATAAAGGTCATAACCACCACCAGGGCAATGCCGTGCAACAATGTGATGACAAACCGTTTTTTCCAGGCTCCCCACAATGCTCCAACTATAAGGAGTAAGGCTACGACGAAAGTAATGGTCGCCCCATAATTTCCTCCCATAAAAAGCACCATCTGCTCGCGAGGCAAACTGACGAGATACCAGATGCCGACCAGCACATTACCACAGGTGATGGTAAAAAAGGTCTTCATCCCCACCTTTTCGGCTCGCTCGGCAAGAGGTGATCCCTTCACTTCGCCGATTTTGCCGAGAAGAACGACAAAGAGTCCGCCTATGGCAAGAGCGCCAACAATCATATGGAGAAACCTCGGCCAGAAAGCGACCTCATTAAAACTTAAAAAGGTGCCGCCTCGATGATTGAAATATTCCGTAAAACGCTCCGGCAGGCTCATAAGCAGCATGTTATTGGAGTACAAAAAAGCGATGGACAAAAGTAAAACAAAAATCACAATGGCGATCCAGGGCGCAGCGGCGCCGAGTTTGGTGAAGCGGAAATCATACAGATAGGCGCCATAGTAGGCGATCAGGAGAATGGGCACCACAAGGATCCAGAAAGCCCCCATGAGGATGGAGCTGGTATATAAAAACTGCCCATAAAGCACCTGAACCAGCAGGAGCGGAGCAACCCCGAAATTGACGACAAAGGCGATAACCAACGGCAGAGCCACGGCAATCCGATGGGCCAGTCTCCGTCCGGTTTCTCCGCCGCGAAAGTGCTGATAAATGGCGATACCCAAGCCGCCGACCATGGCGTTCATAGCCAGTAGATGAAAGGGAAAGGTCAGCAGCAGGAGAAAATGAAACCAGCCCCAGGACACAGGAATGGTGTCGACTTGCGGGATAATCAGCGTTTCCATTATTGTTCTCCTTGTTGCAGGCTGTAGAGATAATCGGCAAGAGCGTCACGCTCTGCCTCCGTCCCTTCGAAGGGCGGCATCATATCGTTAAGTTCATCGAGCTTGCCGAGCATCGAATGTATTTCCTGCCTCTCCATTCCGGCAGTCATCCCTGTGACCTCTTCAACTTCATTGTGGCACATGGCGCAGTAACCAGCGAAAACCTCCTTACCCTGAGCCGAAAGATCCCTTGAAACCTCGTCCGGTTGCGGAGTCATAAGAAATCCGGCCAAGCCGGCGGCCTCTTCGTCAGTGCCGGGAAAAGGCTCCATCATAGTGTTAATTTCATCAAGAGTGCCGAGCACGGTAATTATTTCGGTTCTGCTGCTGCCGGACAGGCCGTCCCGGATTTCCGCAACATCATGACAGGCGGAACAGTTTTCCTCAAAAAGAATTTCTCCCGCTGCTGCCGCCTTGCTTTTCTGCTGATCCGGTTCAACAGGTTCCTTGTCGTGCAGGGTGTAGGCAATATATGAGGCCAGAGCATCAATTTCCTGCTCGGTTCCGACAAAGGGCGGCATAAAATAGCGAACCTGGTGGATCTTGGAGATATAGGAGACCAGGCCCCGTTTGCTCATGGACGCCGTTCTGCTGACAATGTCGTTGTTCCAGCCGTTCACTGTATGACAGGAATAACATTGCTGAACAAAGAGTTCATGGCCGGCTTCGAGGAGGTTTTCGCTGTTCACCTCCTTAAATGTTGACCAGCGGGCCGCCTGCAGATAACCGGCACGATTTAGCCTGTCCACATCCTTTTTGAAAATGCTGTTGGAATACATCACCTCATTGAGGACGTAGGGCCGCCGAGCCGCTTCACGCCCCCACTCGAAACCGCCGATTAATACAAGACCGCAGAGCATCGCCACAAAAGCCACCGGCTTGAGATTGTTGGCCGGACGGAAAATCCCCGCGCCAAGCAGGATGATAAACAGTACTAGCAGGCCTATCGCCGTCAGCGGCAGGATGGCGGCAAAGGTAGGCGACTTCCCCAGCACCAGACCCTGGGCAGCCTCGGGCAGAACCGCCAGATACCACAATCCGGCAGGAATCGCGGCAATAAGGGCGATCATACCGAATTTCGCCGAAAACCTGGTCATCTGCCGGCGGACCACATCGTCCTTGGTGAATGCCGCTGTTAGATATCCGTAACAGGCGGCCATCAGCAATGCCACAAAGGTACGGAAAAAGAGAGAGGGCCAGAAACCGGGGTTGAAAAAACCGCTCCAGAAATCAAAATTCTCCGGCCAGACCCCGGGAGTAAGCATCACCCCGATAATGCCGTTGATAACAAGGAGCGACATCCAGGCAGCAACGAAATAGAGCCAACCAACCCGTAGATGTGTCTTCCAGTCCATCCGGCCGAACATATAGAAAAAGACAAAGGCGGCGGCAATTTCGACCATGAAAAAAACCCATTCCACCGCCCAGGCGAAAACAAAATTATGGATCAGAAAAGACGTCGCCGCAGGATTAACAAGACCGATGATGAACCAGATTCCAACTCCGGATATTGAGCCGAACACCAGCGTCACCAGCACAAAAAAGCGGGCATGCCGCCTGGTGAAATCCAGAATCGCCTGACTCTTTTCCCGCAGGCCTTTTTTCTCCGCGAGCACCAGATAGAGCCCGCCGCCAACGGCAAAATGGGACACATAAACGTGCAAAACAGCAATCAGGGCGACAAGCAACCCTCCGCCTGTTTCCGGCAGATACCAGATAGGATAGTTCATGGTGTTTTCCTCGGCTGATGAGATAACTAAACGAATGCACAAAAGTTAGCACAAATACAAAGTATTTTCAATTACAGCTAGCATTGGAAAGTGGTTTTTCAACTGTTAAAAAGAGGGTATTTTTTCTCTTTACTTATATTTTGTGATACATGAATAGATAGGGGACGTCCATCGCGAACAGCATACCTGATACCGGAATACAGCTTCGTTAAGAAAACAGGGGATCAAATGGTGCGTGGAAGTACAGTTTTAGTGGCGCTGGCGGCTCTTTTCTGGGGGCTATCAGGCGGAATCGGCGGTATTCTTATGGCTGGTGGCTGGGATGCATTCGTGGTCTCATTCTATCGGGGAGCGATCGGACTGCTGTTTGTCCTCGTCTGGCTGGCGCTGCGCCCACACCGCAGCGGACTGGCAAGCCGCCGGTTATGGTTCTGGTCGGCGGTCGCCGGATTCGGCGTAGCAGGCAACTTCGCCTTCTATTTCGTCAGCATCGCGCAGGGCAGCGTTGCGGTTGCGGCTACCTTGATGTACTGCGCACCAGTGTTCGTGTATCTCGTGTCATTTGCACTCAAGCTTGAACGCCCCACCGCGCTGAAGTGGGCCGCGATTGCAGTGGTGATGGTCGGCATCGTGTTGCTTACACAGATTTACGACATCGCTGCAAGCGGCGTTACGCCTCTCGGTGTGGCCGCCGGGCTGCTTGCCGGGCTGTCCTACGCGGTATTTATTTTCGGCTTCAAGTATGCGGCACCGCACGGCAGCCCACAGGCAATTCTCTCAATAGCGTTTGCGGTACTTGCCATCATCCTTATCTGGCTGTGCGATATGGACCAGACCGTTGCAGCCCTGAGTACACCGGATTGGCCGCTGTTTGTGGCACTAGGTGTGCTTGGCGCGGGATTGTCGTTCGTTCTTTATATCATCGGACTGAATCATACCGCGCCGGCCGTGGCCTCAATTGTGGCAATGGTCGAACCGGTCACCGCGTCGCTGTTCGGCGTCGTGGTTTTACATGAAAGCCTGGTCGGTGTGCAAATTTTCGGCATGGGGCTGATATTAATCACAGTGACCGGGCTAAGCGTGCATTCTGGCGCCGGCCGACCATCTTCGATGTAACCACCTGTTTTGTGATCAAGAAGGAAGAAAAGCGGAAGGAAAGGGGACAGATTTAGTTTTTACTTTCCTTCGGCCGGCCGGGATCTTGAGTCGACAATCGGTTTTTATGCCTCTTTTCCAGCCTTGAGTTCATTGAACAATGAGTGTAGTATGGGGGCACTGCTGAACAGTTACAGCACAGGATAACCTGCTGTTTTTTGGCTCGTTGCTGAACAGTTACGTGTTATGTTTTGTCTCTAAAAGCAAGGATTTCCGACCATTACTGTTTTTTTATACAATATCAATTACTTACAGAAAACCGACGCCGCTGGCTATCCACCTGGAATTACGTGTTTTTCATCCACTTCAAGAAATTCGCTCATGCGGATGGACTTTTAAGCCATACCTGTAAAAGAGGGCTCCTTCAGACCCCATAAGAGAACACGGCAAATGCCATGAACAGCAATAGAAAAAAGCGGGTTTCTTCCGGCATACCGGAGCTTGATACCTTCCTGGGCGATCTCTACATTGGCGACAATGTCCTCTGGTATGAAGATACCGACAGTTTTGCTGCCGCTTTTTGTCTGAATTTTATCAGGGAAACCCTGAGCAGTAAGAAACCGCTGATCTATGTGAGTTTTGACCGTTCCCCCAAAAATGTGGTTTCCTTTCTCGGGACTCTCGCCCAGAGCCGTAACGTAACCATCCTCGACTGTTTTACCAACGGCAAGGGAAACGGCTCTGATATTTTTGAAAAATTCTATGAAAAGAACGGCGCCCTGTGGCCCTATCAGGTAATAAAAGTCAATGAGCCTGCCAGCCCCTCGCATGTCGGTGACGCCATGTATGGATTGCATGACAATCTGTCGGGAGATGTTCATTTCATTCTCGACAGTTTAACCGGTATGCAATCGCTCTGGGGAGAAGAGGAGTATGTACTGGAGTTTTACGTCAAAACATGTCCACGCCTCTATGAGCTCGACACCATAGCCTATTGGCTGATCGAAAAGAACGCCCATTCGAAGAACTTAAAGGCTAATATCAATAAGATCGCCCAGGTGGCGATCGATCTGTCCATTCGGCGCGGCAAGTCCTCGCTGAAAATCCTCAAGGCCGAGAAGCGCAACTCTCAGTATCTCAATGAGCATCACGCCTTTTTGTGTGAAAAATCGGATATCATCTTCGAAAATACAGGAGGAACGGGAGGAAAGATAGATCTTGGTGCCAAAATCAAAAGCATGCGTTTGATGCGGGGAATTTCACAGAAGGATCTTGCCCGCTCAACCGGAGTGACACCCAGCACCATCTCTCAGGTTGAGAAAAACTCCATTTACCCCTCCCTTCCGGCACTGTTCCGAATCGCCGAAAGCCTCTCGGTCGAGGTGGCAACTTTTTTTCGGGATCAAGGACTGAAGCAGGACAAATATGTTTTCAGCAAGGAGTCCATGTCGGCGGTCTCGCTTGAGAAAATCAACCAGGCACATGCCAGTGCACAGCTGTTGCTGCCGCCCGATATTGATGCCCTCTGCGATGCGCTGATCATCGAGATAGAACCGGGCAAAAAGATACCCCGGCACTTTTTTTCTCATAAAGGTAAGGAGCTGGGGTATCTTCTCGAAGGCCGCCTGGAAATGAAGATCGACAATCAATCTTTTTCCGTCAATCCAGGTGATACCATCTATCTCGAAAAAAAGATTCCCGGAGGCTG
>JBHEOR010000059.1:251-9297 GCA_046260685.1 Desulfopila sp. | reverse complement strand
CCCTGCCACAAAGACGAACACGCCGAAAAGGGGATTCTCGGGCAGTCCTAGGCGGAGAGTATCCTTCTGGCACTCTCATCATTGGCATCGGTAATAAATGTAATGCCTGTCTCTTGAGCCGTTTCCCGATTTGCCGCGAAAATATCGTCGCGGCTGAGCTGATCGAGACTGAACTTGCGCGCACCTGCCAGGAGCTGCTGGACGCCGCAGGCAAGTTTGTCGGCCATTGTCCATAGAGCGATGGCGCCATAGGGAATATTGGCCATTTCATCCTTGCCAACCTTGTGCTGGACATCGTAATAGGAGGCGAATACTTCCTGCGGTGAGTTGCCAAGGCCGGCAACCGTTTTCGGCAGGGTTTCCCAGTTGCCGTTTACCTCCGCTCTTCTTTCCGGATGCAGAGCCCCTTCGATATTGGCGCCGAGGAAGCCGGGCACCATGATGCCCCGTCCCATGCAAATCAATTTGGTGAACGGAGCTCCAAGGGCGAGACCCTTGAAAATACCGTCTTCCAGGGCGAAGCCGCCGGCAAAGGAAAGATCTACCACTTTCCGGCCCCTGGCAGCGAGCAGGGCGGCATATTCATAGGTCTTGGCATGCAGGTTGATGGACGGCACCCCCCAGCTTTGCATCATGTTCCAGGGGCTCATGCCTGTGCCGCCTCCGGAACCGTCGATGGTAAGAAGATCGAGACCGGCATCGGAAGCGAACTTAATCGCCATGGCCAGTTCCTCCATACCGTAGGAACCGGTCTTGAGGGAGATACGCTCAAAGCCCAGGCTTCTGAGGTAGTCCACCGACTTCATGAAATCTTCCCGCACCATCTCCACTGTACTGAAGTTGGTTGCCCCCAGGCGGCTATGCCTGGCGAAGGATTTGATTGCGCCGCTGGCAAAGGCCTGTTGCACTTCGGGCTGGGTCGGATCAGGGTCGACGACATATCCTCTTTCTTTGAGAAAAGTGGCATAATCGAGACTCGTCACCTGGATTTCGCCACCGATATTCTTGGCGCCCTGCCCCCATTTGAGTTCGATGATGCACTTATCGCCGTATTTTTGGGCCACATACTCGGCGACGCCGTTTCGGGTATCTTCAACGTTTAATTGCACGATGATGGCGCCATAGCCGTCATAATAACGAAGATAGGTGTCGATTCGGCGATCGAGTTCCGGGGCATTCTCGATCTTGCCGCCATGCATGGTCGATGCCTTGTCGACGCCGACGACGTTTTCGCCAATGACGATGGGAATTCCGGTGAGGGCGCAGCCGACGGCGAACGAATCCCAATATTTGGCGGCGATAAAGGTCGAGCCCAGGGCTCCCGTCATTAACGGCAAGCGTGTCTTGGTCTTCACGGTATTGCCAAATTCCGTCTTGAGATTGACATTTGGAAAGATGCAATCATCCGGGTCGTCGGTCATCTTGTCGGAAAGACCATTTGATCCGTAGGCATAGCCTTGAATTCTCAAGGAGTTGTAGGAAACACCGACGTGGGTGTTATTGTTGCCTCCGGCGGTGACCACGCCGAAATCACGGGGGTAGAGCAGCTTGCGCCCTTCGAGGCTGGACTTCCAGGTTTCGCATTTGCCGCTGCAATCGGCCCGGCAGAGCGTGCACAGGCCGGATTCGGTCGGGTTTCCTCTATTGGCTGTTCCCAGGACATCATTGATTTTTTCAAAACGCATTCTGCTTCCTCCTTTTCAGATACATGATTTTTCATGGAAACAAATCCTTTTCCCCGGCCACTTGCGCGGGCAAAAAAAAACATCTGTCCCCATATGGAGAACAGACGCCTTTGTCTGAAAACGAGTTTGCATGCACGCCGTTGTGCAGCAATGAATTTATGGTGTTTTATTTAGTATAACTTAAACATCATGTCAAGATTAATTATCCTACGGTGGCGTCATGGAGTGTTCTCAACAGACCAGAATACTTTGAAGAATGATTTACAGTTCATCGGTCAGTAAAATCGCCTCGGCTATTTCCAGCATGGTCTTGCGGGCATCCATGCTGCGCTTTTGCATCCAGCGATAGGCATCCTCGCCGTTCATATTCCTTCTGACCATGAGCATTTCCTTGGCCCGTTCGATCACCTTTCGCGCTTTCAGCTCCTGCTCGACAACGTTTGTCTTGATTATCAGGTTGGTGTTATAAATTGCCAGGGCCGCCTGATTGGCCACGGCTGTCAACATATTGATATCCGTTGTCGAAAATTCGTAGGGGGTGCTGGTAAAACAGTTCAACACTCCGGCAATCTTGTTTTCCTTGCCCTTTAACGGCACACTTACCATGGAGACCAGGCCCAGTTTTTGAGCCATGTTTTTTTCCTTGAACCTCTCGCTTGTCAGCACATTGTCAATTACCAGAGGCTCTTTTGTAGAGACGACGTGGCCGACCACGCCTTCATTCATCTGCAGAACCCGATCCTGCACATAGTGAGGATCAAATGATTGTGTTGATTTCAATCGTATAACCGGCGGGGAGACGTTTTCATCGACAAGCCAGAGGGAACAGATTTCCACTCCCGTCACCTTGGCGGTCACCATGACAATAAGCTTGAAGAGATCTTCAAGAAATACATCGGAAGTGATGGCCTGACTGATATCCATCAAGGCTTTAATGTAATGATCGTGGGTTTGTTGATTTGATCTGTCCATACCGTCTGGTGTTTCGTTTGAGAAAAATGAGCCGTTGTCGGATCGTGGGTTGTTCGATAGTAACTCCTTGCGAGATACGTGATCAGGTGTAACTGAATTCTGTATTTCCAATTGCTTGCAGGGTACTGGGGGTTCCATTAAGGAGACTGCGGGACACTGTATACACTATTAGCTGGGGTCAACGATATACCAGGTACTTCTCCCGAACTTTTTCTGATATACCCTGGCTGGAAGTGCTCTGGCGGGAAAGCCAGCGAACTCCCTTGGATGTAATCAGATTATGCTGCAGGTCGACATCCGACTCGATCATTCCGGTACCGTCCATGATTTTCAAAAGTTGCTGCAGTTCAGGCAGATCAAGGTTCAAATTGCCGGCGATGACATCAGAGCGGACAAGTTGCGGTTGGTCGTGCTGGAGGTTTTCATAAAGAATAGTAAGTACAGCTACCTTTTTTTTGTCTAAAGACATGGCTCCCCCTACTCCATGAGAACAATGGTGACTTTCCAAAGAAAGCCTGTATACAAATATCCTTGGCCCTGCATTACTCTGACTGAAAAATATCTGATTAATACAGTGAAACTAAAATTTGGTCAACAGCAGTTTTGTCGTCGACAGGATCTCGGCGTATCTTTGAGGACATCATCCGGAGCTCGGGAACTCAACACAACCGTAGCTTCAGCTTGCAACCACGCTATATCGTTGGGGAAAGGGCAAAATTCGTAAAAAGCCGCATGGGCTGGTTGTTGACTTCAACAAATAGAGAAAGTGTGGAAAAGGGCTGTTGCCGCAGAGAGCTTGCCGGAAAGCGCCGCTTCAGCTCCTGCTCGACAAGCAGACTTTCATTTGTATTGACAACTCGCCCGGTAAGGGTGAGATGGAAGCGAAACTCGTCCATCACATAGGGATAACCCCATTTTTGCAGGAGATAGTCCTGCCTCGGAGTCAGGCCCGCTGCCCGCCTTTTTTCTAATTGCCGTGCATCGACGGGCTGCCTGAATTCATCAAAGGCTTCTACCGTTGCGGCTGCAAGCTCGTCGAGTTTCGTACAGGATGTTGTGGGTCGCAGGCAAAAGAAGTCATGCAGACGTTTCACCTCCAATGCTGGAAGGATAAAACATCGCTGTTGCAGAGCAAATTGTTGCAGCTTTGCAGAAACCTGGTGAAGAGTTACGCCGTCAACCAGCCTGAACGGTGGTTTTATGGTGGCATGAAAGCCGTAGTGGAAGGGGCCGGCCACCAGTTGATTGTAGCGCTCAAAGGCAACACTTTGCGCCGGCCTGTAGCCCGCCACACACAGCGAAATACTGTCGCGCCCCAGCCATTGCGCCGCAGCTCGGCTCAACTGTGAACTGGGGTGCGGAGTATAGTAAATTGCAGCTCGTATCATATTGAATGAGATGATTGCCGCTGTGCAGTATATGTTCGCGGCTGGGATAGCCGCTCCAACAGGGAAATAAATCGCCCACAGCTTTGCTCAAGGGAATCTGAATTATCAAAGGCAATACATTTTTTTGCCTCAACCTTGCTCTCGGCACGTGCCAGACGTCTTTGAACAGCAGCCTCGCTTTCCCGCCCCCTGTGCCGCAGCCTTTCTTCAAGCGTTGCCATGTCGACGCTGACATGAATAGTATGGGCCCTGGTGAACCTGGCGTCAAAGTCGGCAATGGCGCTGCGGGAAATGGAACAGACGATGGTTGTAAGGCTATTATGTACGCTGAAACTATGCTCGGCTAGACCATAATAGTTACTGTGCGCCTGCCATGACGACAGGAAAAATCCTCGTTGCCGCAGAAAGTCAAAACAGGCGAAATCAATATAATAATTATCTTCGTTTTCATCGGGAGGCCGGGTTATATACCTGCGGACAAAAGCAATGTTGTGATGGCCGGCCAGTGCCCTTTTTGCACTGCGAAGCAGGGTGTCCTTACCCGAACCGCTGGGACCTACCACCAGAATAATGTTCATGGCAAATCACCGTACAAATGAATAAAACGGCGAATATCATAAAAATCATCAAGCCGCGCCTCAATGGTTTGATGGTCCCAGTGCCACCAGGCGATATTCTCCAAAGCCTGCCATACACCCTCTGGAAACCTTTTTCTGATTGGCTTGGCCGGAACACCGGCAACAATGGTGTAGGGTTTGACATCACGACTCACAACGGCACCAGCGGCCACAACCGCACCATTGCCGACCCGCACACCCGGCAGTATGATGGCCTTGTGGCCAACCCAGGTGTCATGCCCGATTGTCACCCGCTGGAGTTTTCTCCAGTCAAAGAACGAGTGCTTATCTTCCCTGGCAAAACCGTATTGTCGACGGCGATAGAGAAAATGATGCTGGCTTACCCATTCAATGGGATGATTACCAGGATTGATGCGCACGTCCGAGGCAATATTGCTGAACTTGCCAATGCTGCTGTAGATGATCTCACAACGCTCCATCGCGTAGGAGTAATCATCCAGACTGCTTTCCGTGAGTTTGGCATGTGCGGCTATTTCTACATATTTACCGAGCGTTGTCTTTTCCACGTTGGCCGTGGAATCAATGAGCGGCTCTTTGCCCAACATCGCAGTTATTTCGTCCATTTTCAAGAGGCTCCTCGTTCAATCAGGCAAGCGCCGCGCTGTAGAGACAGCTGCTGCCACTGTATACAGGGTTTCCGGATTTGATTGTCAGCACCACGTTGGCAACATGTTGATCGTCGATGACAAGCAGGTCAGCGAGTCTGCCGGCGGCGATTTCACCTCTATCACTCAGGCCGGCAATGGCGGCGGGACGTGTGCTGACAAAGTGCAGGGCATCGGCAAGGGGAAAGCCATGCTGCCTGTGCAGGCAATAGACCGCCTGCAGCATGGAGCTTGGATGGTAGTCGGAGCACAGGAAATCGCAGCTTCCCCGATTCACCAGCAGATAGGCGGAGATATTGCCGCTCTGGCTCCTGCCGCGAACGATGTTGGGTGCCCCCATTCCCGTGGCCATCTTTTTGCCTCTGGCATATTGCGCCGTTTCAAGACACAAGGGAAACTCGGCGATGTGCACGCCGAGACTTTCCATCAAATCGATCTTGGCCGGGCTGTCATCATCATGCGAGGCCAATATGATGGAATGCTGCCCGGCATGCCCAGCAAGCTCCTGAAGATGCCCCAGGCATATCTTTTTTTTCTCCTCCCACGTGGCAAGAATGCGGCCGGTATCCTCATCGCTGAGCTCAAAGACCGGCACATGATATTGCTTCCATTTTTCCAGGGTCTTAAACTGTCCCTGCCCCGGGCTGTGGTCCATGAAGCTGAGAATCTGTATCATTCCCTCATCCATCAGACGTTTCAACCGGTCGACCGATTTTGAGGAGGTTATCTCAAAACGGGCATGCACCAGATTGTCTATGGTGAGAAACTTTGTATTGGCCTCGGCAATCTGTTCTATCAGCCGTGCCGCCGTTGCAGTACCGCGCCGGCCCACCAGCGCCTCATCATTGAAGGCAATGGCGTGAAACATCGTGGTTATGCCGGCCATGGCCAGCTTTTTATCAAGCTCGACCAGGGCGTTTTGCACTGGAAAGGCCGCGCCCGGACGCGGCTCTATCTCTTTTTCCACGGCGTCGGAGTGCAGATCGACAAAGCCCGGAGCCACCAGCTTCTCCCCCACATCCAAGGCCTCCGCCGCTGAGCCATGGGGCGCCACCCCGGTAATACAGTCATGGTCGATAATAACATCGGCCGGAGTGATCTCATTGTTACGGAAGACCCTCTTCGAGCGTAGTACAATATTCATATGTGCCCTCTTTCTATGGATAGAGCCACATCCGCTATCCGCTCTATTTTATCCTGATCATGGAAAATGGCGATCATGGCGATTGATCGTTTTTTGAGATCCGCCAGGAGTTCCAGAACCACATCCGAACTTTTCCGATCCAGGGATGCCGTCGGCTCATCCAGCAGGATAAGCTCTTTAGGAGCAATAATACCCCTGGCAACATTCACTCTCTGCTGCTCACCGCCGGAAAAGGTCAGCGGCGACAGATCAAACAGTTCTTGTCGTATCCCCAGCCTGTTCAGCATTATCCGGGCCCGTTCCTTTGCCTCTTCCTCAGCCGTGCCGATTTCGATAAGGGGATGGGCAACCACATCGAGCGCGGAGATACGCGGCAGAATACGCAGAAACTGGGTGACCGAGCCTATCTCGCGCCTGCGCAGGTCAAGCACCCTGCTCTCCGGGCAGCCGGCCAGATCCACACTGCTGCCGTCTCTTCTGTGGAAGACTATGGTGCCGCTGTCGGCCAGGTATGTTCTGAAAATGGTTTTGAGGATGCTTGATTTACCTGCTCCGCTGGCACCGGAAAGCGCCAGCAGCTGGCCGCACCGCAAGGAAAAACTGATGTCGGCAAAGCCCTGCACATGGATTCCGCCACGGTTATGCAGGGTAAAGCCTTTGGTGAGATTGTTGACCTCGAGTTTGTAGTGTGGAGCTGCATTCGCCATTATATAACCTATAATTTACTGGAGACAAGAAGCTGGGTATAAGGATGCTGGGGGTCCTCAAGAATCTGATCGGTGAGACCGTACTCCACCAGGGAGCCATTCTTCATCACCATGGTGAGGTCCGTGAGATGATTGATGACACCGAGATCATGAGAAACGACTATCATGGAAAAACCCATTTCATACTGGAGCGCCCTGATCAGATCAAGGATGCGTGCCTGGACCGATACATCGAGCCCGGTGGTGGGTTCATCGAGCAGCAGCAGCCTGGGCGAGCTTGAAAGAGCCTTGGCGATCTGAATACGCTGCTGCTGGCCTCCGGAAAAATTCTCGGGGTAATCATCTATTCTACTGCGGGGCATCTCGATTTTGCCGAAATAGTGCAGGGCACCTTGACGAATGGTGTCGTAGCGCTTTTCCCCGGAAGCAAGGATTTTTTCGGCGATGTTTCCACCGGCCGAAAAGTTGAAATTGAGCCCCAGCCGGGGATTCTGGTAAATCATCGACATCTGATGATTACGTATCCAGGCGATCTTCGAGGGGGAGAGATCAAGAATGCTTTTTTGATCTCCATTGGAATCCCGCAGGCCATTAAAGTAGATTGCGCCGCTGTGCACCTTGAGATCCTGATAGATCAGCTGGAGCAATGTCGACTTGCCGCTCCCCGATTCTCCGACAACGCCGAGAATCTCTTTATCCTCAAGCTGAAGGCTGACATCGTTGACCGCCACAATGGAGTTGCAAACAGGACAGATCGCCCTTTCGGCCTGCTCACCCGTTTCCTGCAGACAGGCGGCGCAGCCCGGCCCAAAAATCTTACTGACATTTTCCAGTTCAAGCAGCATCGGTCTTCTCCTTCATCTGCGAATCGCAATACGAGGTATCACTACAGAAAAAATGGACACCATCATCACCATGGACTTCATCGAGGTAGACGCCCGTTGCACCGCAGCGCTCGCAGACCGTGTCTGCAAAGTTCTCGATGCTGAAATCACGATCGCTGAACTTGAGCGGCTCCACTCGTGTATAGGGGGGAATGGCGTAGATCCGCTTTTCCCTGCCGGCCCCAAAGAGCTGCAGCGCCGGATTATTATCAAGCTTGGGGATGTCGAACTTGGGTATGGGCGAGGGGTCCATGACGAAGTGATCGTTCACCTGCACCGGATATCGTGCCGAGATCCGGCTGTCGCCATACTGTGCAGTATCCTCATAGAGGAGCACCCAGAGTTTGGCGTAATCGACATTGGCATGCATCTCTTTCTGCCTGGCGGTGTCCGGTTCGACGGTGGTCAGAATCTCCGGAACAGGAACCTGGTAGATAAGCGTCTGCCATTCGCTCAGAGGACATTCCGGCACCCGATGCCTGGTCTGGATAAGCGTGGCCTTGGATGTCGCCATGGTCTCTGCAACGCCGGTGACCGAGGTGATAAAGTCACGTATGTTCACCGCATTGACCGAGCCGTCACAGCCCTGGTCAATAACCTTGAGCGTATCCTGCTCGGTGATAATGGAAAGGGTGACCTGCAGGCCGCCTGTTCCCCATCCCCTGGCAATGGGCATTTCTCTGGAGGCAAAGGGGACGATATATCCCGGAAGAGCAACAGCCTTGAGCATGGCGCGCCGCATCTCCTTTTTGGCGTCTTCATCAAAGAAGCCAAACGTTACATCATGTGTTTTCATTGTTGTCACGCAACTCTTTACGGGATACCCGGCGTGTCCGACTATCCTCAGTATTTGTAATTGCTTGCAGGGTACAAGGATTTTCGCAAGCAGACAGGTGCAGCATTTTTTTCATCCGCCATCCCGGCTGGCCGAAGAGGTGGGCGTCCGATTTTGAAGATCTTGTGCCCTTTGCCCACCTACGCTTTCACTTGCCTTTTTCAATACCTGCTGGTCAGCCTGAAAGG
>JBHEOR010000059.1:0-239 GCA_046260685.1 Desulfopila sp. | reverse complement strand
ATGCGGCAGTTTAAAGTGGTTGGTAAATCCCATGGACTCGATGGCATCCACATGGTGAATGATGATCTCGGGATTTGCCGCTATGGCCTGGCCCCCGACGGAATAGCCCTGATGGCTCATGGCCAGATCGAGAATCGACATGGAGATGGCCTTGGTCTCATTGAAGCCGAAACAGAATCCGTAGCCCACGGCAAGGCGAAGTTCACCATCTCGAGGATCGGGGCTGAATGAGCCCACCG
>JBHEOR010000058.1:0-16739 GCA_046260685.1 Desulfopila sp. | reverse complement strand
CTTCATCTGGGCATAGAGCAGCAGCCGCTTGCCATCCTTGATATCAACCACCTTCCAGAAATCCAGGGCGTCACCAACCCGCAGCTCACGATCGAGCCGCCGTCCGCGGTTGAGACCGTAACCGCCCCCCATCTTATCGATAATCCCCCGTAATCTCCAAAAGACATTGTACTTGAACCACCCCTTGGGTCCACCAAGATCACAGGCCGCGGCAAAAACATCCTCGGCCTTTTCGCCGTGACTGTACGGCACAATGCGAACATCACGCAGCACCGCACCGCCCGGGTCATCAAAATCTTTAATGTCACACGCTATCTCGCCACTGCTGTCACACCAGCGCGAAATGACCTGGTTGTCCTGCAGCGCAATATTGGCCTTTTCCACAGCTCTTGCAAAGGAAACCGGCTCTATCCGGGGATAATAGGTGGCGGCATTATCATTGAGCAACACCGTTTCGCTTTTTAAGCCCTCCACCAGGGCAGAAGCCAGGCGATAGGGGAGGGGTGTAAAAATGATAAGCCAGTAGGAAGACAATCGCGGGGAAAGCACCGGCACCGGCACAAGAAAGCGTCGCAGCCCCATAACCCGGGCGGCCTGCTGCATCATCTCCTGGAAACTCAAGGGCTCGGCCCCGATATCAACCACCAGATGCTGGTCATGGGCAAGCTCGATGGAGGCTTCGAGATAGGAGAGAACATCGTTAATACCGATGGGCTGCGTCTTGGTCCGCACCCAGCGCGGTGTGATCATCGCCGGCAGCTTCTGGGTGAGATTCCGGATTATCTCAAAACTGGCACTGCCTGAACCAATAATAACGCCGGCACGCAGCCAGATCACCTGGAGTTTTTGCGGCTCGGCGGAGAGTACCTCGCCGGTTTCTATTCTGCTCAGTAAATGTTCTGAAGCACTTTCCTTAACACCAAGACCGCCAAGATAAATGACGCGACGCACACCCGCGGCAACACAGGCTTGTCGGAAATTTTCGGCACTCTCCCGATCAAGATCCCGATAGTTGCTCTGCGGCCCCATGGAATGGATGAGATAAAACGCCGTATCCACCCCAGCCAGGGCCTTCTCCAGTGACGTGGTATCAAAGGTGGAACCTTCCGCCACCTCCACCTGATCGGCCACCGCCACCTGGACCTTGCGCCGGTTGCGAACAAGCAGGCGCAGATTGTAGCTGCCATTTTCCAGGAGACGGTGGGTCAATCTTCTGCCGATATAGCCGGTCGCCCCGGTTATGAGTATAGTTTTTTCAGGCATGGTTTCTCAACTTGAGCTCCGTGGGATGAGGCTTGAGGTAATGCTGGCCAAGCAGATAGGTTTCATCATATTTTCTGGCATAATGGTTGATCAGCGTCATCGGCACGATCAATGGCACAAAGTGCTGTTTATAACGGTCGATTATCTCCAGCAGTTCACGCTTTTCATCACTGGTCAGCACCTTCTTGAAAAACCCCATCATATGCTGCAGGACATTGACGTGGGATTTAAAGGTCGGCTTGATCTTCATGGCCTCCATCAGCTGCTGCTGATAGTCGGTAAAGAGTTCCTGCCGATCGAGGCGCCCGGCATCACCCACCAGTTTGCCCATCCGGCGGTAACATTGCTCACAATGTGCCAGGAGCAAAAGCTTATGTTCGGTATGAAATTTGACGAGCGCGGCAGCCGTGGCCTCCTGCAGAGTCTCCCGCCAGCGCCTGTAGACAAACACCGACTCGATGAAATTCTCGCGCAGCACAATATCGTGCAGCCTGCCCTCCTCCTCCACCGGCAGCAGCGGGAAATGTTCCTTGAAGGCCCTGGCAAAAAGTCCAACGCCGACATTTTGGGGAACATTATTGTCATCATACACCTTGACTCGTTCCATGCCGGAAGAGGGTGATCTGTTTTTGAAGACAAAGCCGCACAGCCCCTCCTCTTCCAGCTCTGCGACACGCTTTGCCGCCCAGCTCCGCATGCGCTCGGTGTGGTCCACACCTGTTTTGTTGGTCACCAGGCGTGGATTTTCCGGATCGCCGACAAGCCGCATGGCCTCGCGCGGTGTAGGCAGGCCGCACTCCACTTCGGGACAAACGGGCACAAAATCAAAAAAGCACCCCAGTGTTTCGGTTATATAACGGTCATGCTTATGGCCGCCATCAAAACGAACCTCGTTGCCGAGCAGACATGAGCTGACTCCCATACGAATTTTTTCCTGTACATTTCCAGGCATATTCTCTCCCTTGCAAAATTATTCAGTAATGTGTTTCCAGTACGATATAGCAGTTATGGTGGAAATTCAATTGTCGTTGATATTTTCCTGTGTATTTTCCCTTCGAGCTTAGGGCCTGTTCACGATGTGCACAAAAGAACAATTGTGATAGAATCCATCGCTCGACAACCGTATCAAGTATTTCACAGGGACTGCAAAACTGCTATGATATAAAATATAACTGCGTATGATCACCAACGAATATCGAGCCTGAACGGCAAACAGACAGCGGACCAATACTTCAATGAGGAACATTGACATGAGTAACGATCAGAAAACACACCCGGCACCACCGCAACTGCAGGATGCAGCACTTTCAGTGGAAAACAGAATCGCCCTACTGACCATGCAGCGCGATGATGTTCGCAATGAACTCACCGGAACTTCCCTGGTGGATGACATTGTCACTACTGTCAAATGGGCAAACGGGGCGCCGGATGTTTCAGTTTTGATCATCACCGGAGAGGGCTCGGCTTTCTCTTCGGGCGGTAATGTCAAGGACATGCAGAACAAATCGGGCACCTTCGGCGGCTCGCCGGTTGAAATCCAGGACCACTACCGACGCGCCATTCAACAAATACCGCTGGCCCTGTATTCCGCCGAAATTCCAGTAATTGCAGCAGTTAACGGTGCCGCCGTCGGAGCCGGTTTCGACCTTGCCTGCATGTGCGATTTGCGCATCGCCTCCAGCCGGGCAAAGGTGAGCGAAGCATTCATCAATCTGGGTATCATTCCCGGGGACGGCGGAGCATGGTTTTTGCAGCGTCTTATCGGCTATCAAAAGGCGGCGGAACTGACCTTGACCGGCAGGCTTGTAAACGCCGATGAGGCACTCAAGCTTGGCCTCTTTCTCGAGGTTGTGGAACCCGATGCCCTTATTCCCCGTGCCTTCGAGCTGGCTTCTCAAATGGCGGACAAACCGCCCCAGGCCCTGCGGTTGACCAAAAGGCTTATGAAGCTCGCCCAGCGAACCGAGCTCCCCGACTTTCTCGATCTGTGCGCCAGTTTCCAATCGATGGCGCATCACACTGACGATCATATGGAAGCCGTCTGTGCCTTTCTAGAAAAACGGGCGCCCGACTATACAGGGAAGTAGCGGATATTCCGATATGGTTCAAAAGAGGTTCTTATACCCCGCAACGCTCAGCATTGCGGGCAATCATGACCGAGTAAAATATCTAATGGGATATCGATGGCATATTAATACATCTCATACTAACAAGGTACACCCATGGACTTCAAATTAACGGATGAACAACAGATGATGCAGGACATGGCAAGAGATTTCGCCCAAAAAGAAATCCTGCCAACGCTCAACGAGGATGAGGCAAACCACAGATTCCGTCCGGACCTGGTGGTGAAAATGGCTGAGCTGGGATTCTTTGGCTGCGCCCTTCCCGATGAATACGGCGGTAACGGCTGCGGTTTTTTTGAATCTGTCCTCCTGGCGGAACAGCTGGCCAAAGTCAGCGGATCCTGGCGGCTGCCGCTCAATATGCAGAACATCGGTCCCGCCGTAACCGTCAACACCTTCGGGACCAGGGAACAGAAAGAACGTTTTATTGCCGACTGGGTCAACGGCACATCCATGGGTTTTTTTGCCATCACCGAACCAAACTCCGGCTCGGATGTGGCCGGCATGGGGACCACCGCCACCGACCGCGGCGATCACTGGGAACTCAACGGCCAGAAAATGTGGATCTCCAACGCCCAGATAGGTGATTGGGGCTTAGTCTATGCCTTCACTGACAAGAGCCAAAAATATAAAGGCATGACCTGCTTTATCGTCAACCTCAAGGACAATGAAGGCATTGTCACCGCCCCCATAGAAACCAAACTCGGCCTGCACTGCGCCCCGACCGGTGAAATTGCCTTTACCCAGGCAAAAATCCCCAAAGATTCTGTCCTTGGGGAGATCGGCCAGGGTTTTAAAATCTGCATGTGGCAGCTCAACAACACTCGCATCAGCTGTGCCGCAGGCGCACTTGGCATAGCAGGCGGGGCCATCGATGCTGCTCTTGACTATGCCAATGAACGGAAGCAGTTCGGCAAAAAAATCGGCTCCTATCAGATGATCCAGGCCCAGATCGCCGACATGGTCGCCGAACACGAAGCGGCCAAGCTGCTTGTCTATCAGGCAGCCTGGCTCAAAGACCAGGGACTGCCCAATCAGTATCAGACCTCCATGGCCAAGCTGTTCGCTTCCGAAGCAGCGGTGCATGCAGCCGGCGAAACCATGAAAATTTACGGCAGCTATGGTTTCTCCACCGAGTTTCCCGCCGAGCGCTTTCTGCGCGACGCCCAATCGCTTCGGGTTGTTGAGGGAACCAGCAATATCCAAAAAATTATAATTTCGGGCATAGCTCTTGGGGACACCCAGAATCGTTGATTGTTTTCAGGGCCACCTGTAGAGTTACAGCTTACGCTTACAGCAAACGATACGCTCTACGCCGAATGGTCGGCGGTCATGGTGCGGATTACAGAAAAATCGACGAAGGAGCATTTGTAGCTCTGCGCATTACACACCGCTCTTTGCGGGAGCAAACATCGCAGGGTGAGCCCACGGTTTTCTCCGAAAATCCAGGACCAATACCGACAAGTGCGCTCAAGGTCTTAAACGGCGTGAAAATACCGTTTTGTTCTGCTGTCACACCTATTTTTTCCAGGGGAAGCAATTTACAAAGGTTTTTCTGATCCTCGAGTTCCCAGCCATGCACCGACCCCGGGCTGAGAAACGGCCCTATGCCCCAGTTCATCTCCGCGGCTTTTTCTTCCACAACCCTGTTTATGTGCTGCCGGGTCTTTTCAAGAACAGCCAGAGCGATACCATCAAGGATATACGCCTCCAGATAACGTTTTTCTTTCGAGGCCCTGATGGCATGCTTCTCCAGCTCATCTCCTGCAGTAAAAACTCCTGCCAGGCCATAATGCGCTGATGCCATCAAAGAGCAGGAAAATCCCAGGTTCAGACAGGCAGCTTCACCCACCGCCACTCCATCCTTGATATACCTGAGGACCATCATGCCATCGCCTCCATCGCCTCCATCGCCTACATCACCTCCACCACCTTTGCGCTCCACAGCCAGCCAGCGGATGATGGCCCGGGGACGCCATTTTCCCTGAACTCGGGCGAGCACATCGGCGGCCATTGCACCAATTCTCTTAGTGTTTGGTTTGGTTTCTGTTGGCTGGGCGATGTCTTCCGGGACTATGTCGATCTGCAATGCATCAAGAACCTGCACTTGAGAGTTCATCATGGCTCTATGGTAGTCTGGTATGTCTGGTAGTCTGGTATGTCTGGTATGTCTGGGGTGTCTGGGGTGTCATGGCGACACTGCCTGGAACATTTTGTCAACCGTCTCCAGGGCTTTCAAATAGATATGCTGGTGAAAGCGGGATTTGAGGGCATAATCAAGCATCTCTTTGCTGAACACTTTTTCTTTTGCAGCCAGAACGGCAAGCGAGGCTAAAGCCCAGTCCTGCTTTTTGATTGAATACTTTTCAAAATCGATCTCATGCACTTCCGCGGAGGTCGCGGGAAGAGGTACACTTTTCTCCTTGAGGACGTAGGTCGTCGGCGGCAGCACGCCAAATATGCCGTGGCGCCTCTGCACACCCTCCTCACTGAGCGCCAGGACCACGGTGGGCGTTGTAATGCCGGTATAGCCGATCTGCACTGGCGAGACAATGATCTCGCTGACCGACTGGCCCCGGAGTACGGTGATATTATAATCGTTTTTCATGGAGACATTCATGCCGGCGGCCATCCCGGCATGGCAGACGATATCTCCTGCCGTGACAATTCTCATCCCGGCACTGCCGAGGATGACAACCTCCTGCGGCTCAGGGCTGTCAAGCGCGTAGACCCTTTCGATGGTAACAGGCTCGGGAAATTCAGTTTGCTGTCGAGCAAGCTTGCGGTACAGCTCACCATATTCCGGCCGGGCGTTTTTTTCCACGATACCGCCCATGGCAGGCAGACCATCGATCATCTCCTCAAGCACCCCGGGAGTGAGCTGATTTCTCTTGGTGTAGCGTCCGGTGCAGAGACCAAGGGTCTCAAGAAGGGAAAAGCCCCTGTGCCGCATTGCCTCGGCAATCCGTCCGGACAGCTCGGCATCGTGGCCGGAACAGCGCCCCACCCAGGTCGCGCCCGCACTTTGAGCCACCGCACAGATATCAATGGGAATTTCAGCCTGGTTCAAAAACTCCGATGCGGCAAGGGCATCCGGGGGTGTTGTTACCGAATACTGCCCGCCCGTCATGCCAAAGTTGAAGTTATTGAGCACCAGCAATGTGATATCAAGATTTTTCCTGCAGGCCGCCATGACATGGGCGCCGCCGATGCCCAGACCGCCATCTCCCATGGTGACAATAACATTGAGTTCGGGATCGGCAAGCTTCAAGCCGGAGGCATAGGTCAGCGCACGGCCGTGCAGTCCGTGCAGCGCATGGACATTAAAAAAAGTGTCAAAAAGTCCTGAACATCCGATATCACTGACAATCACAGTCTTTTCGGCAGGCATGCCCAACTCCATCAAGGCCCTGTCCAGCCCCTTGGTAATATTTTGATGGGTGCAGCCCGGACAAAATACCGGCGGCCGGTTTTCATTGAGAAAGCTCTGCATTTTCAATGACCTCCATAATCTTTGCCGGGGTGATCAACATTCCGTCCATCTGGCCGTAAAAAACAATCCTGGTGTCACCCAGCACCCTTTGGATCTCTCCGACATACTGGCCCTGGTTCATTTCGATGACCACCACACGCCCAAATGAGGCGGCTTTTTCCCTGAGCAAGGTTTCGGGAACAGGCCACAAGGTTTTGAGGGTCAGAGTGGATACCGGCCTGCCACGCTGCTCGAGCATTGCCGCTGCATCTTCCACCGCTCTTGCGGTTACGCCGTAACTGATGACCAGAGTCTCACTATCTTTTTTGAGGTCTTCCTCAAAGAGGGTGATGCGTTCTTGCGCGGCAACTATTTTCTGTGCCAGTCGTTGCTGCATCCGCGATATTGTCTCCGGGTCAATGGTGATATAGCCATCCGGCCCGTGGGTGGAAGACGTCTGTCTGACCAGTTTGTGGCCGCCGATGGGAAGAAAGGGCGGAGCCATGTTCTCTTCTGCTTGAAACGGCAAATAGTGATCGCCTGCAAACATTTTACGCTGCATCAACGAGGGCAGCTCCACCGCACTCAGATCAACGCTCTCCCTGGTCATACCGATCTCCTTGTTGGAGGCGATAAACACCGGACATCTGAATTCCTCGGCATAGTTGAAAGCATGCACGGTCAGTACATAGCAGTCCATGGCATCCCTGGGAACAAGGACAATAACGGGGACCCCGCCGCTATTGCCCCACCGCAGAAACTGGATATCGCTGTCCGCGCCCCGGGTTGCCGACCCCGTGGAAGGGCCAAGTCGCTGGACATCGACAATCACAAGTGGAATTTCACCGCCGACGGCAAAAGAAATCTGTTCGCTATAGAGGCTGATCCCCGGGCCGGATGTGGCGGTCAATGCTTTTTTACCGGCCATTGCGGCGCCGATACAATATCCAATCGAAGCAATCTCATCTTCCCCCTGGATGCAAAGTCCGCCCCTGGGTGGAAGCATTTTCAGCATATTATTGAAAATTGTGGTGGCCGGTGTGATCGGATACCCGGCAAAAAAATCGCACCCTGCCGCAATTGCTCCCCTGGCAATGGCTTCATTGCCTTCCATAAATGATAGAGCCATTATATGTTCCTCAAATTCTGCAAACGTGGTTTTCTCACTGCGGAGTGCATAACTCTTATAACAAGATTACGGACTGTTGCGATTACAGATGCCTTGAAAAAGGCCATTTTTTAATGAGGCCTAAAGGATTCCAAGGGAATCAAGAACCGCCCGTGAGGGATAGCCATCCGCTACCAGCCCTTCTTCCAGCTGGTATAAACGTATGGCTTTACGTGTATTCGTCCCGACAATGCCGTCAGCTTTGCCAACCTCATACCCCATATCGGCCAGTGTATTCTGTAACGCAACCACCTGTTCAGATTTCAGCGGCGCGACTTCCGGATAGTTGGAAATATAGAAATTCCCCCTGTCGGCAATTTTATCGGCAAGAAGCCCAACCGCCAGGGCATAATAGCGGGATCTGTTCCATTTGAGGATAATCTCATAATTATCATACACCAGGAAAGCTGGGCCTTTATGTCCGTTGGGCAGGACAAGCTGCGCCGTCATGTCAACACCTGGGATTCTATTGCCATTGATCTTGGTTATTCC
Organism: Desulfopila sp.; assembly: GCA_046260685.1. Lineage (GTDB taxonomy): Bacteria > Desulfobacterota > Desulfobulbia > Desulfobulbales > Desulfocapsaceae > Desulfopila_A. The sequence goes on along the minus strand of JBHEOR010000058.1, from coordinate 8,218 downwards.
AAGATCACGCCACGTTCGCAGGGGATAGGCTGTATCCAAAGAGATGCTGGACAAATCGAAACCATCAGGAAGAACAACCTCGCGCCCCCATAATTCACCGCGTTTCCAGCCAATCTGCTGAAGAAAATTGGCGGCTGAATGTAAGGCATCAACAACGCTGCCCCATACATCCACCCTGCCGTCACCATCGCCGTCGATGCCGTATTGGCGAAGCGCCGAAGGCATAAACTGCATATTCCCCATCGCCCCGGCCCAGGAACCCTGTAATTGTTCAGCATTCACCCGCTTATTGTCGAGCAGATGAAAAACATCGAAGAGTTCCGAGGTGAAATAGTCGCTGCGGCGCTCGTCACAGGCCAGCGTTGCCAGGGAGTCAAGAACGGACATATTTCCAAGATAGCTGCCGAAGTTGGTCTCCATCCCCCAGAAGGCCAGAAGATAACGGGCCGGTACACCGTACACTCGGCTCAACTCGTCAAGCAGGTCGGAATATTTCTGGAAAAGCTCTCTTCCCTTGGCTACCCTGAAAATGGTCACACGACGTTTATAATACTCGAAAAAGCTTTCTGTAAATTCCGGCTGCTTGCGGTCCAGCTGCAGCACCTGCTCCACCGGTTTGAGATTTGCAATGACATCTTCATAAATGTATTCACTGTACCCGGCAACGGCTGCCTCGCGTTGCAGTTTTCTGATACAGCGTTGAAAGTCATCTCCACCCCCGCCTGACTCGGCCGCCGCCCAACCTGTTGTCCAGAATATACACAATACTCCCAGCGGCAGAATCAACCAGCATCTTGCCCACATTCTCCCTGAAACGCGCAACAAATCCAGCACACGCATACAATTTCACCTGTTATACAATAAAAAGACGTAATCGATATCCTGCCAATTAAACACTGTTGCAGGACACTTTCCCAATTGTCTGCATGATACTGTTCAGAACTGGAATTACAATGGGAATTTCAATGTGTGGAGGGAAATTTCACTGGAACGGCAAAATCCCATTGCCGATTTCCATGCGGTTTATGGGGATGTAATCCTGGTGATATTCGAAAATTAAATCCGCCTTTTTTTTGCTTTTTTCTGCTACCAAGATTATCACTTCTTGCATATATTATTGAATTATTATTATCTGACAGAACAAAACGTTCCACTTGACTGCAGGAGATGTGGGCATCTACAAGTCTTTTTTGTTAAACTTAACCGGAATACTTCTCACCTCTTTCCTTTTCCTTGCGGTAAATGAATTTCAACTTAAAAAGAAATCTTTAAATTATGCCAAGATACAAAGTCGTGTTTGAATCAACTGAAGAAATTTATGGGGTCGTGCCCCGATCATATGATTGGGTCCATTATAATAGCATATTAAAAATAAAAGATGGTGGAAAAACGCCTGTTTCACTTGAAATGACATTTGTACCACCTCATCCTTTCGCATTTAATATGCCTGACAACCATTTAATTAAAGGCACCAGCATTACAGATGTTTATGCAAAGGTTGTTCGGTTTTTCAAAAAATTTGGTATAGAATTTCGTAATTAAGATAAAAAAGACAAGTCGCGAGTTAGGGTCAGGCTTGACAATTAAACATTCATTTGGTGCCCATCTAATCCATGGCGCACTAAAAACGAATTCATTATACCGGAACCTGCATTGATGTTGTCATTCTGGGTGGCAATAAAGGGCAAGATATTTTCCATACGGAACAGGACCGAATCCGCTGCTTCTTTCTCCTTCAAAAAGAAATACCTGGAACCAGAGCGATTTGCTGCTTTGCTTGTCCGTGATCTCGAACATCTTAGCTTGACGGCACCTGGCATGGAACCGCGGTGGAATCTATTGACATTGACCCAGGCTGCCACTCGACAAGTGAAGATACTGAAGGATGATCAGGATCTTTCGAGCAAAGCAGCTTCTCTTCGGAAAACTCTGTGGTGACACCCAGATGTCCATATGTCAAGCCTGACCCCTGTTCTGTTTCTCCTGTTCCTGGCAATTTTTTTTCAAGTCCCAAGTAGAAAGGCGAACATCATTTGCAGGATTCTCCATTCTGGGTATGACCAAGGCGTCGCGCATTGACGGTCGTTCGATACACTCCCCGCGGGGTTGCGGCGAGGAGATGACCACGCGGTGTGACGGTGAGTGCCTCGATCTCGCCGGTGGGCAGACCGCTCAGTATCGGGCACCAGGCTCGCCACACTTTGCTCCACAGATAGACTCCGCCGCGACGCGTGCCGGCGAACAGATCCCCATTCGATGGTGTGGCCAGGCCCGTGATGATGCGGTTTCGCGGGGCCTGATCGTTTTCGAGCTGGTAACTAAGCCCGATTGTTCGCAGGCGTCGCCAGGAGGTGCCGTAGTTGATACTGCGGTAAAGGCGCGAGCCATCAACTGCATAGATCGCACCGTTCGGAGCGAAGTGAAAGAAGTCAATGCCATCTGGCGCTTCCGCCCTACCAAAGGCACTATCCGGCACAGCTTGCCAGGTGCGGCCATTGTTGAGGGAGCGAACCATACCCCCTTCGACTCGATCGGCGAGCACCAGTCCGTCGAAGCCCGCCTGCAGCGTGCCGATCAGGTCGCCGGTGAAGGCCGGCACGTCAATGGGCACGATCCGATCTTCTGTAAGCCGCAAGAGACGCCGCTTGGCATAGATCAGTAGGCTGCCGTCGCCGGCCACCACGAGTCCGGACAACCCACCATCGGACAGGGGGCGGCGATGCCAGTCTGTGGTGGCGGAATAGGTGTAGAGGTCGTCGGCATTGGCGGCGAAGAGCACACCGTCGGGCCGGGTAGCCAGATGGCGGATAGCGGTGGCATGGGGAATCGGATGCCAGTGCCGGGCATCGTCACTGGCCTTGTGCAGCCGGCGCGCCGCAAGAGCGTAGAGCTGCTCGCCGGCGGTGGCGAATCGGCGTACCACACCCGCCCGTGGAGCGTACTGAAAGCTCTGCCATGATTGTCCCCGATCGTTTGAGCGCCAGATCCCGAGGTCCGTCGCGAGGTAGAGCTGGTGCTTATCCCAAGCCAGGACCTGGAGGCTGCCGCGCAGACCCTGAAAGCCGGGCTTTCGTATCGTCATTCGATGCCAGATACCGACGGAATCTCGACCATAGAGCGTCTCTCTGCCGAAAGCATGAAGGTTGCCCTTTGGACCGGGTACAAGCGCCACCAGCCGATCGACCGGCAACTCACCGCGCGTCCAGGAATCTCCGCCGTCGGTGGACTCGTACAGCTCCATTCGGCGCCCCTGATCGAGCCAACGCCAGCCCGCGGCGACGAGACGGCCGTCATCACCTGAGGCGAAATGGCGGATTAGCACCGGCGGGGCAGGGGGCCGCTGCCAGTCGGTGCCGTTCTCAGAGCGGTATAACTGCGCAAGACGCTGGAAGTTCTTCCCCTTACTCTTACCGTTCTTAGCGCTCTTACCGTTACCGCGCGTAGAGGCCGCGACATAGAGACGGCCCGCGGCCGCGACCGGTCCCACATCAATGCGCGGCGAGGGCGTGCCACCCAGCACGCGTTGCCAGGATTCACCTGAGTCAACCGAGCGCAGCAAGCCCTGACGACGCGTACCGAGATAAACTGCGCCGTTGCTGCCTGGATGCAGGCTGGTGAGGTCGGTGGGACGGGTACCGGTGTCGCGCTTCAGGGAAGCGTCCAAGGACTGCCAGCTCCCGCCCCGGTCGCCGCTGCGCAGGAGGTGGAACGCAGTTTGGACATAGAGGGTGCCATTCTGTCCGATCAGCAGGGATTTGACCGTTTCAGTTTTTGCAACCCTGCCCAGCGCCTTGGTCCCGGTATCGAGCCGCGCCGGCATAAGCAGGTGTGTCCAGCCATTGCTCTGCTGCTTGCGACGAAACAGGCCCTGGTTGGTGGCGGCATAGAGTGTTCCCGCACTATCCAGCGCCAGGTCATTGATGGGGCCGCCGTAGGGGCCGTCAACGGGCTCCCACAGAGGCCGGGACTCGCCGAGCGAGGTCCGGCGCGACAGAGAGCTGCAACCGACAAGGCTCACGACAACAGTGGCCAGGATAAACCAGGCCATACCCCGCATCCAGTTGCGCATTCTGTACATCCTTCTAACAAGCGCCGCGGCACCGGGTTGGGTCAGCGGTCATCGGCGAGTAGCTTGCTGGTGTCGGTGGCCCGTTGGATGAGCTGCGAAGCCGGTACCGCCTCAAATTCGGCACCTACCTCTATCCTGACCGGTTTGCCATCGGCATCCACCGCCAGGGCCTCCACATCCAGATCCATCCGGCCGGCCAGGCGCTTGTCATCGATGGCGGTGATCTCGACCTGCCCGGCTGCGGTCTCCCCGACAATAGCCGTCAGCCGTTTTTTGCCCTCAATCAGGCCGACGACCTGAAAGCCCTCCGCATAGGCCATGAGTTCGTTCTTTGAAAGCCGTTCCAATACATCATCGTCGCGTTTACCGACGACGTCATAGGTCCCGGTAGCGGGGCGACCATGATGAGGTCTTACCAGAAAAAGGTAGCCGTGGTCGCCGCTCGTGGCCTGGAAGGTCAAGGCCAGAGCCAGATCGCCCGCTTCGCCGACCTGAAAGCCCGCCTTACCGTCAGCCTGCCCGGCTTCGTGGCCATCGGTGGCCGGGAGCGTCAGTTTTGATTCGCCGCCCGGAGGTGGATTGGCGCCCAGGTGCCTCTGGCCGAACAAAGGCTCCAACAGGGCCATGTATTGGTCGAACGAGCGCAGGAGGGGTGTCTCGGCGACCGGCTGCGTATCAAGCGCAGGCGCGCTGCGCAGGTTGTGGACTTCAGTGACGATGGTCTCTTCGCCGCGCTCGATCCGGGCCTTGACCAGCATGCCAGCCTCGCGCATCTGCGGCTCAAGCCGGGCGAGCACGGCATCATTCAGCCGTCCGGCCGCGGCTTTCAAACGTTCGATAGAGTCATCGACAAACAAGTGCCGGTCGAGATGCTGCGTCTGAAGCCTGGAGTATGGCAGGGCCGACGCGAACCAGAAATCACGCCGGAACTCGAAACGCTCCGCCGCCGTCTCATCGGCCACATCGAAATCGTGGTCGAATGCCAGGGTGACGACATAGTGCTCGGCATCCAGGCCGGCAATGGTAACGTCCTTGTCGCCGCGGCGAAAATCGACTTCCAGCTCGCCGGCCTGCCACTGGCGGCTGCGGCGGCCATAGGGCGTGCCGGGCTCGAACTCCGCGAGCGGCCGCTCAACCAGGAAGTAATAGTCAGGATTTTTCAGCATGTTCGCGTGATCATTCTCGTAGGAGGCGATCCTTCCCTGGGTGCGCGGGCTGGTGTAGTAGGCCCAGAGATCGTGCCATTCGATCTCGCCCTGGGCGGCCTGCGCATGGAGATCGACCTCGTCGGGCGTGCGCGTCGCGGCCACCGACAGGCCCCTGGTCTGGTGGACGTCAAGAACATAGCTGTTGCCGCCCCCCAGAAAGGGCCATTTCAGGGTATAGGCAACGGGCAGGTCGGTTGGCGGTGCAGCTATGGTTAACGCTGGTAACGCGGCGATCGTGAATACCAGACTTTGCAGTACTCGTCTCATAAATCCTCCTCGTTCTACATATCTGTTTCCCGGGTAGTGGGGCTGCAGCAGAGCTTTTACCCCACCATGGACAGAGTCTCAGTCGAGACTGCGGCACAACCTGCCGAAACCACCGGGTATGGTCCCTGAGGCATAAAAGGCCCTGCCCTGCTTATAGTCGACAAACCAGTAGCCTCCCGGTTTTCGCCGGGCCGCCACAAAGATAAAGGGTTGATCAATGGAAAAGCACGGGTTGAGATAGACACCCTTAAAGTTGACGGAAGCATTCATCAGCGACAATGCCTCCTCCATTGAGGGCAGACGCCAGTCCTTAAAACCCGCCCAGCCCTGTGTCTGGATATCTTCAACCTTTTTGTTCATCGTGCGCAGCGAGCAGATATCCAGTCCGCCGATCTGCCACTGCAGCCCGGTGCGCTCATCGATCACCGTCAAGCCGTCGCCCGAATCGACGAGATGATTGACAAAGCTTCCCGAGGTATTGCGCAATGAGTCAAAAAAGTTCCATTGCCTGATGAGTTTTTCAAGTTCTTCTTCCACCAGAATTTGGCTCTGGGAAGGCAGCGTCAGCTTCTCTGCAGTCCAGCGGGCCTCACCAATTAAGGGCAATGGAGCGCCCATATTCTCCGATACTGTTTTTTCGACAATCTCACGAACATATCCGGTGTCACTGTCGTCGAGCACATTGGCGATCAACCAGCGCTTGACCGAGTCGTCAACGGCATAACTACGCTCAAAACGCGCCACCCGGCCCTGTTTGGCGACACAATTATTCACCAGCTCCTCGGGAACATCAATCTCGGCCACCACCTTGGCATGCTTGACCGCACGCTCCATCAGACATACCTTGGGCTTTTCGCCCCAATCATCGACGAAGAAATAATACACCCGTTCGCTGTTGTCCCGAACACGTTCGCGCCCGCCCCAGGACTCGTAGGTTCCAAAGCTCAACTCAGGAGTCATCTCCCAGTCGATGGGTGATATATCACGATTGCCGACCCGTATTTTGTTGTACATCCGCCTCCCTCCTTATGAAATAAAACGTAGCAAATAGAATTGTCCAATGCTGATGCACATGATAGAATGAATCAGCTCTTCACAAGCGCATTACAATTCTCATTATAAAAATAATAACCATTCTCAATTATGTCGAAAAATTTTTCTCCACCGTCCGGCAAGAGAGGCTTTCCCCTACCTCTCGGGGCGACGGTATTGCCCGATGGCATCAACTTCGCGCTCTTCTCACGCCATGCCGAAAAAGTCGAGCTCGTGCTGGAAGTATTCAACGGCAGTGGTGATGAAGTTGAACACTACTCTTTCACTCTCCTGCCCGGCTATAACAGAACCGGTGATATATGGCATATTCTCCTCCCCTTTTACTGGAAGATGGTGCGCTACGGCTACCGGGTGTATGGGGAGTCCGACCCCTCCGGCATCGGTACCTGCTTCAACGGGGACGATATCCTCATTGACCCCCATGCCCGCATGCTTACTCCGCGAAGGTGGGCCGAGCCGAGTGTCTACTGTGTGCAGCCCTGCTGTGAGATTCCCGAACACAGTTTTGACTGGCAGGGAGACACGCCGCTTGCCATTCCTCTGCCGGAAACCATCATCTACGAGCTCCATGTCAGGGGGTTCACCAAAAGGCACAATTCGCAAACCACTGTCCCGGGCACCTACAAAGCGATTACCGAAAAAATACCGTACCTCAAATCCCTTGGCATCACCGCCGTTGAGCTGATGCCCATTGCCGAATTCAACGAAAATACAAAACTCTTCACCAACCCTGAAACAGATGAACATCTGCTTGACTACTGGGGATATAACTCCATTAACTTTTTCTCGCTCAAATCCGGGTATGCCGCTGAACCTGCCCGATATATCAGAGAATTCAAAGAAATGGTGCTCACCCTCCACAGGGCCGGCATCGAAGTCATACTCGACATTGTCTTCAACCATACAGGTGAAGGCGACTATGCCGGTCACACCACAAGCTTTCGCGGCATAGACAACCCTATCTACTACCTGCTCGACCCGGAAGACCGCGAATACATGAACTTCTCCGGCTGCGGCAACACCATGAACTGTAACCATCCCATTGTCCGGGAGCTCATCAGAAGCGCTTTGCGTTACTGGGTCATAGAGATGCACGTCGATGGGTTCCGTTTTGATCTGGCCTCCATCCTCGGCCGCGACAAGCAGGGCAATGTGCTGCCCGACCCGCCCATGCTCGAAATCATCTCTGAAGATCCCATCCTGCGCGACACCAAAATAATTGCCGAGGCCTGGGATGCCGCGGGACTCTATCAGGTTGGCTCTTTTTCCACCGACAGTCGCTGGAGTGAATGGAACGGCAAATTTCGCGATGATGTGCGCAGTTTTTTTGCAGGCTTGCAAGAGAGTGTTACCAACCTGGCCACCCGCATTGCCGGCAGTTCGGATCTCTACCAGCCCAGCTCCCGGGGACCATCCAACTCAATCAACCTCATTACCAGCCATGATGGCTTCACCCTCTATGACCTGGTCTCCTATAACAAAAAACATAACAGGCACAACGGTGAGGACAACCGGGATGGTGAGGACCACAACATCAGCTGGAACAGCGGGGTTGAAGGAGAAACCACGGCAAAGAAGGTCGAGCAGCTGCGCTTTCGCCGAATGAAGAGCATGGCACTGA
>JBHEOR010000057.1:397-17026 GCA_046260685.1 Desulfopila sp. | reverse complement strand
CTTCCGGGCTGATAAATTCCTTTGGACGATCGACCTTTTCCCAGATATGCTTTGGGATAATTCGGGTCCGGCCGATATTGCCGAGCATCACCGCCTGGGGCTTTTTCATTCGTACCGTCACCGTATTCCCCTCGGCAGTCACGGTTTCCACGGCTTCGTGGACATAGGACCAGGTGGCGGCATGACGGTTGGCATAATCGAAAGAGAATACCACATCTTCTGGAGTCAACGGCCTTCCATCCTGCCACCGGATTCCCTGACGAATCTGAAAACGATAGACCAGCCCTGTCTCATCGACTTGATAACTTTCTGCAAGCCAGGGGATCAAGCCTTTCTCGTCCCGCTCAAGCAGGCTGTCAAAGATAAGGGTCATTTTGTAGCCGCCGGGCCCCCTGGGATAATGGGCGAAAGGTGAAGGATAGCCCCAATCGCCCCCTTCTAGACGAATGACAAGAGCTGGTGCACTACTCTTCAAAGACTGGTCAACACCGCTGTTCTCCGTCACCTCCTGTTTTTTGGGGTCACAGGCGGTCATCAGAATACAAACAGTCAATACAAATAAGAGCCATCTGACAGTCACGTTCTCACTTCTCCCTGGTTAAATTATTTATTATCTGTCTTTATCTCCGCAGCCGGGTCAGAAGGCAAATGATGCTTTAACAATGGCCGAGAACGGGGGGCCGGCGTAGTAGCTCGATGTGCCGCCGCGACTGTCGTCGGAAGCGGTAATTACTGAAATGTACTCCTTGTCGAGAATATTGTTCAGCTCCAGGGAAAGTTTGATAGATTTGCTCGACAAAACATTCTCCATGGTATAGCTGACGGAAAGGTCGACCAGGGTGTAAGAGTCAATTTTTTCCTGGTGTTCAGCGTCCCCATAGCGCTCACCTGTGTAACGAACTGACGGGATGACTTCGAGTCTGTTCCAGTTGAATATCAGGCCGGTCCGGACCATCCATTCAGGCGTATCCACCACCTGGTTGTCTTTGACTTGCAGGGTGCGACCCTGATAGGTCAGGTCGTCGTCATACCGAAGGACGGTATAGGTCGGATTGACAAACAGGGTCAGGTTGTCGCTTATGAAAAAATTGGTCTCCAGATCAAGACCATAGCCGGTTGCTTCACCTGCATTCTGGTTGTAGCTGAGGTCCACTCGCGGATCATAGACCGTGACCATCAGATTGCGGTGCTTGCCGAAGAACACGGTCGGGGCGATTTCAAACCACGGGGTGGTGACCCGTATACCGAGATCAAAGTTGTCCGATTCTTCGATATCAAAGCCTTCAAAAAGATCGTTTAGGGTAACTCCTGCGGCGATGAAAGTCGGCCGATTGGTGTTGTAGAGGTTGACCAGGGGCATGTACATATATGGGCGAATGAAATTTTTACCGTAGCTGGCATAGGTGGAAATGTTGTCGCTAAATCGATACCCCAAGCCGATCGTCGGCAGCCAGATGTCGTAGGTCTCCTCCTCCCTATCGAGGTCCGGTGCCCGTTGGGGAGTAAAACTTGGCGGCGGAGAGACGAATCCCTCGCTGGCGGAATCTTCGAACCGGAAGTATTTCAGGCCGGCCTGCCAGTCAAGTTTGGCCAGCGACCCGGCAAATTTGACATAGGGACTATGGATCTGTGTATCACCGCTGGTTGCAAAAACACCATAGCCCTGAGACACCAGCTCACCAGATGTGATGGCAAAATTTTCCGAAGAGATGTTCATCTCAGAATTTTCAAAAAGATAGCCGACCACCGAGGTCAGCCATCGGCTTTCCAATGTCCCTTCGGTAATGATCCCGGTGCGGTCGATATCACGTTCTCGCTTTTGAATCCTACCGCCGGCAGAGGTGACACCCTGGTATATCTGGGTATCCTCACTGGCGTAGTAGGGCTTGAAGTCAATGCGCAGTTGATCCGAAGGGGTGATGGAGATCAGGCTGAGCAGATCGGTGTTGGTATAACTACCTTTGTTATAGTCGTAGTAGAAAATGTCCTGCGCTGCAGTTCCTGTCTTGCGGCCATTGTAGTCCAGTTTGTAGTTGGCGGAGAGATTACTTACCTGGGAATAATCGAGCGGGCGAAACAGATTCTGGTCGAGGTCGTTGTAATTCACCCAAACCTTGATATCCACCTTTTCACCCACCGGCTGGGAGAACATCAGATTGGCGTTATTTCGCGGGCCGATCTCGCCTGGCCCTTTCCATTTGTCGGACTGGGAGAACGAATACGAACCGGAAAATCGTGTGTCGTAAAAACCAAGAGAACCGGAGTCAAGGCGCAAAAAAGTACGCAGATAGGAATCGGTTCCGAGACCCTGCGAGAACCGCGCACCGAACTGCTCCTCGGGCCACAGCGGCCGCAGGACAATAGCTCCGCCCCTTGAGCCGACGCCGGTGCCGATATCGCCGGGAACCGCCCCCTTGTAAACGGAGATCGTCTGAATATTTTCCATATCATAGAGGTAATCCCTCGGTCCTATGGGATTGCCGCCGTAGTTGGGAATACCCTCTAAGGTCAGCGCCCCGAGTGAACCGCGTACGCCCCTTACCCTGATGTTGCGCTGCTCGGCGGAAAGCCCATAGGAATCGGCGCTCTCAACATGTACGCCAGGTAAGATGCTCGCCGCCTCCCAGACGCTCGTGGTAGCCGGAGATCCCAGAATTTCAATACCGCGCGCGGTAATCTCGGTGCCGGTGTAAACGGTCTCCCCTGCCTGCCTGGTCGGTTTGAGGATACGGCCGGAGCGCACGGTGAGATCCTCTATGGTCACCTCTTCGGCGTGCACCGGACCGGGCTGGACGACGCTCAACACCACCGTCGAGACTAAGCCGGCGGCACAAACGACGCAGACACTTTTCACACCCAGTTGAGGGAGTGAGGGACTGACTTGCTTCCGGATCATTCTTTTCCTCCGTAATAATTTTTGATGATTTGTGACTGTGGCCATCGCTGATTAAAAAGTGGCCGTAGCCCTACGGCTGCTCATCCCATCCTGTTCGTAGGTCGCCTGGAGCTTCGCATACTTTGCCATCTGCAAAGCACGATCTTTCTGTTTGCCCTCACCGGACTCAGCTGTTTTATGATATAGCTGGGCGGCATCAGTATAATTTCCGAGCCCATAGAGTAAATCGGCCTTCAGCATGACCATTTTTTGAGACATTACCCCCTCCGAGAATCTTTCAAGGGTTACCAAGGCCAGCTCTGCCTGATCCATCTGCTGCAGAGCGATAACCAGATTGGTGAGGTTACGGGGAGATTTCTTAGCGTTGAGGATTGTTTCGTAGAGCGGTGCGGCCTTCTGCGGCACTCCCAGCTGCAGGTAGAGGTCGGCGGCAAGCTGCAACTCCTGCTCGGACAGCGGGTCCAGAAACCCTGTAACCAGCAGGCCGGTAAGAGCCGGTTGATACCTGTTTTGCTGAAGATGAATATGAACGAGCGCCCGCCACCACTTCGGCTCTGTCGGATTTTGAGCAATGAGCTGATTGGCAAGGCCAAGGGCCTCTTTCTCCATATCAAGCTGCAGATATTGGTGCAGAAGGATTTCCTGCCATTGCATCTGTTTTTCTCCGCTATAAACCTCGGCAAGATTGCGGATATGTGGCAGAGCACGTTTGTGTTTCCCCGCGGCTAAAAGAGCGTGAACCAGGTTTTCCCTCCATTCGGGACGAAAATCACTGGAGTAGGCAGCCAGCAACCGTTCAAAAACAGTTATGCTTTTCTCGTTCTGTTTGGCAAGGAGATGTGACACCGCCGAGAAATAAAGGTACTCCGGGTTCTTATCCGGTGCCTGTTCGTAGGCTTTAGCAAAACATTCAGCGGCCTTCGAGTATTCTTCGAGTTCGTAAAACGATTTGGCCAGATTCAGCCTTGCGGCAAGGAGGTTCTGGTTTTTTTGTAAGGCACGTTCAAAGGCATTGGCAGCCTGTTTAAATTTATTGTCAAACAGGTAACAAGTGCCGAGGGCCTGGTAGACCTCAGCATGGAGACACCCTTTTTTGTCCTTCTCCCCTGCTTTTTCCGATGGAGCCTGAGCCTGGAAGTCGACCAGCAGGGCAATGGCCCCGGCATAGTTTTTATCATTCATCAACTTGCCTGCCTTGACCAAAATCACTCTGGCTGCGCCGGGAATATCTGTTTTGGGCTGGTCGGCAAGACTCCGGTCTGATATAAGGATTGAAAAAAGAGCAAAAAGAACAACCAAACAACTAAATTTGATGCAGCTCCGCAAAAACATCCATAAAAAATATCCAAGTGTCATATTATGCCTCCTACCATCCTTTCATCAGTCCAGTTTAAAGCGGACAGTCGTCTCCGCCCAGGTTTTGACTGGAAGTCCGCCAATCGTTGCCGTCTTGAATTTCCAACCGGAAACTGAGCGGATAACCGCATCATTGAAGATGTTTTTCGGTTCGCTGTCCTCAACCGAAACGTTTTCGACACTGCCATCTTCATTTACGATAAAACGAACCCGAACCCATCCTTCGATTCCCCTGCTTTTTGCCGACAGCGGATACACTGGTGGAATGCGAACCAATGCAATCAGCGGCGAGTCAAGATCGCCAACAGAAAATATATCAGCCAGGCTGTCAAATTGGGCCGGCGGTACCACCGGCAGGTTCAGGTTTTGTGGCCCGGCTGGCAATCGTGGATTCACATCAAATGGCAGAACAAGCTTGGCCTGTACCGGTTTCTGCGGAGCTGTTTTTGCCGGTTTCTGTAATGGTTTCGGCGGCGGTTCCGGAGGTTTTTCGGTTACTCGAGCAATCTGTGTTTCCGGTTGCTTGAGACGAATAACGTTGATAGGCGAAGCCATCGGTTCCAGGGAAGAAACAGCTGGGTTTCGGGTGAGAAGAAAAGGCATCAATCCAAACATGCCCAAGTTAATTATTAACGCTACAACAAGAAAACCCAGGCGGTATAGCCACTTACGCAAGGAAGCGGGCATTATATTTTCAGGTGAAGCGAGAAGGCAGACCATTTTCTCCCTCCCTTTTATTCTGCCTGGGGCAGTTTCGCCGCCAGGGAAACATTGTGTGCTCCTGCCATCCGGCAACCGTCCATTACCTGAATGGCAGTGCCGGTTGCGCTCGCTTTGTCGGCAACAACTACCACTGAGCCCTCAGGGTTTTCCGCCAGAGCCCGTTCGACATTGGCCCTTACCGCTCGAACGTCAACTTCCCTGTTTTCGATATAAATGTGGTTTTGGGCGTCAATGCCTATAAGTATCGTTGCTTTTTCGCGAGTTACCGCCGTTGCGGCTGTCGGTCTGCTTACTTCAATTCCGGTCTCCTTGACAAAGCTGGTCGTGACCAGAAAAAATATCAGGAGGATAAAAACCATATCGATCAATGGAGCCATATTCAGTTCCACTGTCGAACGATTTGCGCGTCTGGATGCGGTGATATTAAGCATCGATCTTTTCCTTCTTTACAGCCGGATCGGCCTCTTTCTTATGATTCGCTTCAGTTATGACAAACTCGTAAAAACCTAAATTTTTAGATGGCTAAGTAAAAAACTTCATATACGAGGCACACCAAATTTCTATCATTTCGGCGTACTAGAGTACGTCGTAATGATGGAAATTTTGCAGTAACGACGTAGATGAAGAGTTTTTACGACGCCATCAAGTTATAACAACTGCCTTCTTATATACAGACCTGCCGCTGCAATTCCCTTACTGAGATTACGTACCCGGCGATCCAGAAACCCTTTCATATACAGTCCTGGGATTGCCACCAGCAAACCGGTCTGGGTTGTGATAAGTGCTTCTGAGATACCACCGGCCATGGCCTTGGCATTGCCGGTGCCAAAAACTGCGAGGACATCGAAGGTGGCAATCATCCCGGTCACGGTGCCAAGCAGGCCCAATAAAGGTGCGATGGCCGCCAGCACTCCGATAACCGAAAGATTGCTGAACAGGGAACGATTAAGGCACATGACGGTTTCATCAAGAATATGGCGGTCCATTCGGTCATCACCGCTGCGTGCTCCGATAAACCTGCGAACCAGCAGGGAAACAGCGCCGCCGTGCTGCCTGGGATCGGGGATCGCCCCATCCTGGACATGCTGCCAGGCATCCTGAAAGCTCATTCCCTTACGGTTCAGACGCCGGACAAAGAGCACACGTTCCACTATCAGCAGCCACATGACAACACTTATCGCCGCCAGAGGCCACATGACAAGGCCCCCCGCCTGCATGTAATCACCGAGGCGCAACCAACCGCTGTAAAGGTATTCAGTTCCCGGCATAACTCTGTTTATGAACAATATTGATCAGGGCTACAGCCTTTTCTTCCATCTCGGCTATGCGATTGTCGACTGTCCGGTTAATCAGGGTATGCGCCAGCATGATCGGGATAGCCACCGACAGTCCGAGCATCGTTGTCACCAGAGCTATGGAGATCCCGCCGGACATCATGCGCGGATCACCGGTACCATGCTGGGTGATGACATAAAAAGTGTCAATCATCCCCGTTACTGTGCCGAGCAGGCCAAGAAGCGGGGCAATGGCTGCGAGCATGGCCAGGGTCGAGAGAAACCTTTCAAGAGGTGGAATCTCGCGTAAAATTGCCTCCTGCAGGCCATTTTCCATTATTTCACGCTGCATCCCGGAAAACGCCAAACCTGCAGCCATGACGCGCGCTACCGGCTTATTGTTGAGCCGTGCACACTCCTCAACAGCTTCGTGCCTGTTCTGTTGCATTACCTGCTCCTCAACTCGCTTTGTCAGGGCGTCGGCGTCGGTGTTGCGGCGATAAAGGAAGAAGACTCGCTCAATCACAATGAGTATTCCCACAACGAGAATTGCTATAATAGGCCAGACCAATGGTCCCCCTTTGCCGATTTGCTGCCAAAGGCTGAGGTTTTGGGTCAGTTGACGGAGTGCCGCGCCGCGGGAAATATCCATGGGTACTGCTTCATGTTGTCCATCCATATAATGGAGGAGCTGTTTCTGCTGCTTTCTCGATGGCAATGTGGAGAGTGCGAAAAGTTTGCGGCCAGCCGGAGAATAGCTTAAAAAACCTACTTCATCGTCTATCCGATAGGCGGCAGTGAACGTGCCGATGACCAGGATTTCTGCCTCAGTGGTGTTGCCGGTACGGTCAACGATTGTACCCCGGGTCATCCGTACACTCCCGCCCTCCTGCAGCTGCCGCCCAATCACCTCGTTCATTTTTTTTATGTCGGCTATCCCCGGAAACTGCGCCTGAACGGATATGGCCTGAAGAAAATCGGTCCTGGTATCGATCAATCCGCTCTGCAGGTTCCCCGAGATCAGCGTTTCAACATCTTTTGCCGTTATGCGGATAACCCCAACCAGTTCACGCACTACGCTGTCGGTCGTTGCCAGGTTGGCAAGGATTTCCGTTTCCTGTGCGTCGAGCTCCCGGTCTTCGGTCTCGAGAGCGGCAACTGCCGTCTCAAGAGATTTCACTTCTGTTTCAACACGCAGGATGGCCTGCTCCAGAGATCCTCGGTCACCACTGATCCGGTTCCTGCTTTTTGCAGCCTCGATTTTGGCAGACTCTTCTTCGTCCATAGCTTTCTGCTTGAGGTTGTGCAGGGCTTCACGGAATTCGCCCTGAAGTATGCGCATATCCTCGCTGCCGGTGGCTGTCGATACGCTGATTGTGAGCGTAATAAGGAGC
Source organism: Desulfopila sp. (assembly GCA_046260685.1). Lineage (GTDB taxonomy): Bacteria > Desulfobacterota > Desulfobulbia > Desulfobulbales > Desulfocapsaceae > Desulfopila_A. Next base: position 9,383 of record JBHEOR010000057.1, on the reverse strand, counting down.
GGCAAAAAACGTACTATTAAAAATAATTTCATTAAAGCTGCATCCTTCCGACGGGTAGGGTTAAAAGTTCCACAGGCCGGCGTTTGGCTCCGATTTCCATAGCCGCTCCGATCGTCCGATTATAGGCAGTCGGCAGCGCCTGCCACGTTGCTGATGCAACATTGTAAAAGCCGCAGGTCTTGTGATCCAGGGTCTGAAAGAACAGGGCAATCCTGCCGAGGCGAAAGATGTCCACCAGCATCTCGCGATTATCTGTAGTGATGGTTTCCTGATAGACTTCGATGGTGTTTCCGTATTCCATCTCCACCAGCAGGGCCTCCATTACTTTGCGATACTTTTCGCTGACCGCGACCTCAGGATCATCGCGTATTTCGATAAGACGCTGTAGGCGTGCATCCCGTTCTTCAGAAAGAAATGGCAGATCAGTCGCTGTAAACTGCTCGATTTCTTTGACAACAGAGGCAATAAGTGGGGTAATCTCACTCTGTATCTGTTCAATATCGTCAAGTTCTTTTTGTTTAACGGCAATGCGGTTGCGGGTATTGTCAATCTTTTGAGTGAGTGCTTGTCGCTTACGTGACAAGTGTTCGACTGTTTCCGTCAACTGGTCGTAACGGGCGAGCAACTTCTCCTTATCGCTTTGCCATTGTACTTCGGATTTTTGAGTATTTTGCCGAATGCTGATCGATTCATCTACGGGTTTTCTTATCTGCTCAGTTGCTTCTCCAGCCTGTATCTGACAAACAAGAGCGAACTGAATAATGATGAGAGATAAAACAGTACCGATACAACGCATACCTTGCTCCTTGCCGGGATTGAGTGAAACTGATTTTTTTACACAACAAAGCAAATAAAGATCAATTATTGAATGGAATAATGTGTACACCCCGGAGACATTTTCCGGAAACAAGGCATGCACAAGGTCATATTGCGACTTTCAATGCTGCGACTGGCTAAAACATGCTCCCCGCAAACACCACAAGTCATATAGACGCTTGTCGATTCTGGTGGGTAAGCACCTGCGTCCACTTCTTCTATGGTGAAAAGTTCCTCCGGCAATAAAGCGAGTATTTGCCGGACCCTTGAATCCAGCAGCTGCTGAAACTGGACCACGTCCTCAAGGAGAGCCTGATTACTGCCGATCTTCTGCTCAAGACCCGAAAAAAGGTCTTCATCACCATACTGCAATGGTCTTTGCTTTAATCTCCAGCCCTTGTTTTCAGGGCGGCTAAAAAGAGTGTAGGCGTGCTTGCCGAAATCCATAACCATAAGCCGTTGATTACCAACCGTTGCTCCGAGCAAAACCTGGATCGCATCCAGTGCCGAAGTTGCATTTTCTGAAATAATTGAAAACCCGGATGGTGGGATAACACCATCACTGAAGAGTTTTTGGACAAACTCACAGAACTTGCCACCCAATGCCAATTCCGGACAAATATGACCGTGAAAATCAACTACCCTTTTGAGGGAAACATTCGCCAACATTTTTCGTTCCTCCAGATACCATGACATCAGTTCGTCATCGCTACGAATACGAAAACAGAGCACCCAGAAGGCAGGCTCCATAAAATTGCAACGTTCCACTTTTTCCAGCTGAGAGTAGAGAAAGAATACATTCTTATCTGCAACCTCAACCAGATAAGCATTAACAGGTTGCCCCTGATGCATTTTAAAATTGCCAACAACCTCATTTACTGTGTAGGTACGACCGGCAAAACGGAAGGTAACCGGCTGCTGCAGCCTGTTATCAAAATCTACTTTAACTTTGCACTGGATGTATTCAAGATGGTCTTCATGAATTGCTCGCAATGCTTCAGATCTGTCCATGGTTTAGGTGACCTCCGCAACAACTTCGATAATACTTTTTTCATTTTCGTGTGACTATTCCACGGTATTGTGCAATTGTCAAGAAAAAAGGCTTTGCTTTATTTTTACCGATTTCTGACTAATAACAATGTGATTTAAGACACATACAAGCTAGTTCACAAGTATCCAACCGTCAGGACTAAATTCAGAATAGCATTTCAGATAAGTAATTATTCTTGATAAGCTTGAGGTAGCGTCTGCTCATCGGAATCGGACGGGAGTTATCCGTCTTGTTCAGTGAGCCGGCGGCACGAGCGCTTGTTGCCGGTCGGCCCTTTTTTTGGTTTTACCCATATCGCTTATTTTCCCTGTAGCCCTGCCAGCTGGTAGGGGTTGCTTCCTGCCTCGGTGATATCGTTGTAAAGCGTCTCGGTCAGCGCGAATTCGGCGGCGGTGGCGACAAAACGATCCGGGTCGCCGAGGTGGTCAAGGGCGGCCAGAACCGTCGCTGCCTTCGGACTGTCCTTGAGGGAGAGGGCCTTCAGTTTGTCGAAATCAAAGGTCAGGGCATACCCCTTGCCGGTCTTGGCCTTGGCGTTCCAAATTAGGACCATGCCAGCCGGATTGGCAAAGGAGATTTTTTCTATCTGCGCCTTGGAAAGGTGTTTAACCACCATCCCATGTTTGCCGGGAGTGCAGTCGAGAATGACCTGCAAGGCATCTTCCTTGCACCAGGCTGGGCTGGAGACAACGGTATCTTTCTCGCCCTCATTGAGCGGGAAATGGTTCTGGATATAGTGGGCGATCAGATAGCCGAAGGTAAGGCCGGGGCAGATATGGTTATGCAACTCAGCACTTTTGAGAAAGTCATACGGTCCGCCATGGGCCCATACAGCGGCGATGGCGGCCAGGGTAAACATGTCCTCTCCAGCCTTGAAGACCTTGGCCTTTTCCCAGAAGGCAGGCGTCGCGATGACGGCCGAGCCTAAGTTTATCTTCTCGCTTACCCAATCATTCCCCTCCCGGCTGATCACAACCGCCGAGCCATCGACCTTACGCATCAGCAGAAAGCGCAGGGGATGAGATTGACTGCGCTGGAAGAAAAGAAAGTTGCCCTTGCCCACCGTACAGCCGGTCTTTTCCTGAGCGGCATCCAGATACGACAGAGCATTTTTCCCGTCCACCTTGACATAGGGGGCGTCGGTGAGAAGCAATAGATTGCGGTCGCCCTTCTTGATCTTCAGGGTTTGAACAGCCTGGGAAAGATTTTCGTCAAAGGTGGCACCGACAGCCGTCATGGCCGTCATCACAAACAGGATGACCGATAAAAGAAGTAGAGCTTTGTTTTTCATGGTGATGATTCTCTTTCAATAAAAGTAGCAGGAGAGGACCTATGCCCTCCCAATGATAGACTATTCAGGGACAATCTTGCCGGAGATCTTCCGACCAACCATTGTCGCAATCTGATCGAGCAAATTTTTAGAACATATTTTTATTGATTTCGTGTGCAAATATAAAAGAATAGTCCATAGTGCAGGTGACCTCCACAATAACCAGAATAATACTTTTCGTATTTTCGTGTGACTATTCTACGGTATTGTGTAAATGTCAAGTAAAAAACATTCCGTTCTTCACCCTCACCTGAAACCAGTTTAAATAGTACATATTCGATAGTTTAAAATGACATCCGTCCAACTATTCCGCTGTTGGGATATGCTGATTGCGGGAGTTCAGATGAGTAATTTTTTTTTGATAAGTTTGAGGTAGCGTCTGCTTATCGGAACTTTCTTGCCGGATCTGGTGACGATTTTCGCCAGTCCGGCCTCAAGCAGAATAATTTCACCGATGTGGTCGATATTAACAAGATACTGTTTATGACACCGGAAGAGCTGGGTACGTTCTTCCAGAACTTTAAGCGTAACTTCAGTAAAATATTCGGCATCGGCCGTAGCCGTATGCACCCCTGCAATTGAGGTGGCGATAAATTCCACTTCATCCAGATCTATGAGTTTAATCCGGTTGCCGAGCAGGCATGGAATACGGCGGATTTCCTCAGTCTGATAGACCGGTCTGCATTTGTCGACAATGATCTGCTGAAGTTTAGTAATGGTCTTAGCCAGCCGAACCGGATCAACCGGTTTCAGCAAATAGTCGAGTGTCTTTTCCTCAAATGCTTTGAGGGAATAATGGTCATAGGCGGTAACAAAGACAACATGCGGCATAAATTCCGGGGTAACCATGCTGAGCAATTCGAATCCGTCAACAACCGGCATTTGAATGTCAAGGAAAAGCACTTCCGGTCGGAGCCTGTTGATAAGCTTCAAAGCGTCGATTCCATTGCCGCAGGTACCGACGACATCAATAGCTCCTGTTTCCGCAACCAGGGCCGCCATCTCCTCCCGCGCATGGAGTTCATCATCGACAATCAGAGCACGAATCATTATTAACCACATCCTCCTTCCGGCACTGTTATGGCTATCTCCGTCCGCTCCTGAGGAATGCAGGTAATTTGAAGACCATGCCCTTCCCCGCAGAGATTTTTTATTCGCTTCTCGACAATATTCAGTCCCAGTCCTTTCCTGCCCCGCTCTATGAAATTACCGGCGTTATCTTCAACGGTAATACGGATTCTGCCTGGCTGCCGAACGACGGTCAGACGGATAATTCCCTGACCAAGCATGTTGGAAATACCATGTTTAATAGCATTTTCAACAATTGGCTGCAAGGTAAAGACCGGCAGTTTGATCGACATCAGGTGAGGATCTATGTCCATTTCCAGGTGCAGCCGATCTTCAAACCTGGCTTTTTCTATGACCAGGTAGGATTGGACATGATTAAGTTCTTCCTCCAAGGTGGCAAGATCCCCCGTTTGCTTGAGGTTTTTTCTGAAAAAATTGGAAAGATGCAGAAGCAGATCCCTGGCACGGTCGGTATCTTTGCGAACGATGGCGCTGATAGTGTTGAGGGCATTAAACAGAAAGTGCGGGCTGACCTGGGCTTGGGCAAGTTTCAGTTCAGCCGTTGTCAGCAGATTTTTTTGTTCAATGTAACGGCCATAGAGAAGTTGATCGGAAAGCAGGGCTGTTATTCCCTCACCGAGAGTACGGTTTGTGACAAGAAAAAGTTTATTCTTCGGTTCAAAGAGATTGATGGTTCCAACCAGCTCGTTATCAACCCTGAGCGGTACGGAAAGAACGGAGCCTAGCGGACAATCATCGGAGAGACTGCATCGCCATTTCTTTTCTCCGCCGTCTGCATAGACTATGCGGTTTTCACGGATTGCCCTTTTGACCTGTGATGAGCTGATCTGTGTGCCGATAAGGTGATGATCATGCCCCTGTCCGACAAAAGCCAGGACCTTTTCCCGGTCGGTTATCGCTACCGCCCCTACCCCGGTTTCCTCATGAATAACCATTGCAGCTTCCTGAGCTGTTTCGTTATCCAGTCCCCGGCCTAAAATAGCCACGGTTCTCTCTGCCATCTTCAGTGCCTTTGCAGAAAAAGTCACACTTAATTCATCATACATTTTGCGCTGGTCACGAATAATACTGACAAATATTGCGGCCCCGCAACTGTTGGCAAGAATCATCGGCAAAGCGATAACTCTTACCAGCGCAACTGCCTGGTCAAAAGGTTTTGAGAGGATGAGAATAATGATCATTTGTGTAACTTCCGCAACCAGCGTCGTGATGAAGGCGACCATCGGACTCAGGAGGCGGTGCTGTTGATAGCTGCGCATCAGATAGATATGCACAAGCCCACCGAGAAGTCCCTCCACTGTTGTAGAAATACCACATGAAACTGCGGTAAAACCGCCCAGGGAAAATCGATGAAGCCCGGCGGTAAGTCCTACAGCCCCACCGAGCAGCGGACCACCGATAATACCGGCCAGCACAGCTCCAATAGCCCTGGTATTAGCGATGGCATCACTTACCTGCAGACCAAAATAAGTGCCGAGAATTGAAAAAGTGGAAAAAACAAAGTAGAGGACCAGAAGCTGCCGTGGATGCAGAGTATCAATATGAAACGATCTAAAAAAAGGTGATTTCGTGAAAAGATAGGCAATAACAAGGTACACCGACATCTGCTGTAGGAGAGCAAAAACATTATGGAAAGAGAATGTCAGTAGATCCATTGTATGCCTGTCCTGATCAATATTCCAACTCCGCGTTGGGGCACCATCCTGCCACAATCAAGGCTATGGGTAAATGGATTCCCAGCTCGATTCTCAGTGAAAGTTTCGAGCTGGATATTTCCGACCTGACGCAATCATCATCCTGAAAAACCATAAAAATCCGGAAAAATGACAATGGAAACGAGAACCAGTATCTGTATAATGATAAACGGAATGACACCCCGATATATATCAAGTGTCTGAACCTCCGGTGGACAAACTCCCTTCAAATAGAAAAGGGAAAAACCGAAAGGCGGGGTCAGAAACGAGGTCTGCAGATTCATAGCAATCAGAATGGCAAACCACATCGGATCAATTCCGATAGTATAGACAATCGGCAGCAGGATCGGCACCACGATATAGGATATCTCAATAAAATCGATAAAAAATCCGAGCAGCATGATGGAGAACATGGCCAGAATTAAAAAGCCCCATTTTTCCCCCGGAAGCCCGGTCATAAAATCTTCAACAATGAGATCGGCGCCGGTATAAACAAAGACCATGGAAAAAGCAGTCGCACCGATGAGGATGGCAAATACCATGGCGGTGATCATAACTGTCTGCTGGGATGAATCGATGACGATCTGCCAACTGAGTTTTCGGTACAAAGCCGCCAGAACCATTGCACCAAGAGCACCTACCGCAGCGGATTCCGTCGGAGTTGCAATACCGACAAAAATCGACCCCAGTACCATAACAATTAAAGCAAGCGGCGGTATAACTGCCTTCAGAGCCTTTAAAACCGAACCTTTTTTATCTTCCTCGGCAACAATTACTATAGGAGCAACTTTTTTGTCAATCAGGGCGATAATCACTATATAAAGAGTATAACAACCAACAAGAGCCAGCCCGGGACCCAACGCTGCTTTGAAAAGATCACCAACCGGCAGCTGGAATACATCCCCGAGAATAATGAGGACAATCGAGGGCGGGATGATCTGCCCCAGGGTTCCGGCAGCACAGATAGTGCCGGTGGCCAATCTTTTGGAATAGCCGTATTTCAGCATGACAGGCAGCGAAATAACGCCCATAGCCACTACCGAGGCTCCTACGACTCCCGTTGAGGCGGCAAGCAGGGTACCAACCAATACCGTACTGATAGCCAGCCCGCCGCGTACCTTGCCGAACAGGATCCCCATTGATTCAAGCAAACGTTCCGCCAGTGCAGATTTTTGCAGGATAATCCCCATCAGAATGAAAAGCGGAACGGCCATAAGAATGGTGTTGGTCATGATCGAATAGATCCTGAACGGCATCATCGAAAACATGCTGAAAAATTCTTCAGCAACGAGAACGAAGTCAGCATTCGGCGATAATTCGACAAAGGCGGCAATCGCCCCGAAAAAAAGTGCTACCGCACCAAAAGTGAAAGCTACGGGATACCCCACTACCAGGAGCACCAGTGCTGCAAAAAACATTATTATTCCTGTCATTTCGTGCTCCTGATCTGATGAATATTCCTGCACACATAGCCTGCCGCACTCACCAGAAGAAACAGAAAGGACAGCGGAATCATGCCTTTTATTATCCATCGATAAGGCAAGCCGCCCGGATCTTCGGAAATTTCATTGATCATGTAGGCATCGTTTACAAAATGGAACGAGCCAAACAGGATAAGCAGCGAAAGGGGCACCAGAAAAAGGACGGTTCCACAGATATTGATGATTGCTTTGGTTTTTAATTTCATTCGGTCGTAGAGAAAATCAACACGAACATGAGCCTCGTGCTGTAACGCAACGCCGACACCGTAGAGGATGATGATGGAGAACAGATGCCATTCCATCTCCTGCATACCTACCGAACTGGCATGAAAAAGATAACGCATCATGACGTCGAAGGTGACATTCAGGACCATCAACAGCAAAACAACGGCCAGGATTTTCCCCACTCCGTCCACAAGAACGCTGATTATTTTGTCTATCTTTTCAAGCATGTAATTATTTCACTGTAAAAATGAGGAGTCAGTGGGAAATATATACCGTATTAATATTTCATTACAACTCGTTGATTTCTGTAAAAGAAGATACTGCTATGGCAGTCCTGAGGTCAAGTTGATTTTGAAAACAACAAACCTGCCAACATTGCCGTTCGATGCAGGCAACGAAACGGCAATGATATGATCCTGGCGGCTTGCAGTTTATGCAGGATTATAGTTCCTGCAACATCTTGATATAATTAAATTCCGAGATATCGGTCCAGGCGCGGGCTTTTTTCGTATAAGCCTGCTGGGATTCAAGAACTTCCTTGAAGCTGGGATCCTGTGCGGCGTATTCTTCCATCAAGCCGTCGGAGGCCTTTTTCATCTCCTGCATGACTTCTTTAGGAAATGTCATGACTTTGATATTGGGAAACTCTGTCTTCATCTGTTCCCAGGCATCGGCACTGCCGGCAAAGTTATCGATGAACATATCGGCGGTTACTGCTTTCATCGCCGTTACCAGCATGGCTTGATATTCTTTCGGGAGTTTTTCGTAGGCTTTCTTGTTGATGAGGAACTGTAGTTCAGTTGCGGGCTCATGCCAGCCGGTGTAGTAGTAAGGAGCTATTTTGTGAAATCCCATCTTTATGTCCATGGCGGGACCGACCCATTCCAAGGCGTCGATGGTACCACGATCAAGAGAAGTGTAAAGTTCGCCTGGCGCAATGTTGGTTACATTCACACCAAGTTTGGCAAATACTTCACCGGCAATCCCTGGAATACGCATTTTCAAGCCCTTCAGATCGTCCACTGAGTTAATTTCTTTTTGAAACCAACCGCCCATCTGGACTCCGGTATTGCCACCGGGAAAACTCATAACATCGAATTTGTCATAGGTTTTCTGCATCAATTCCATTCCGCCCCCATGGTAGAACCAGCCATACTGCTCATCGGCGTTCATGCCAAAGGGAACTGTGCAAAAAAAGACTGTCGTGATGTCCTTGCCTTTCCAGTAATAGGAAGCTGAGTGGCCCATTTCATATTGGCCGCCTTTGGTCATGTCCAGAATGCCAAGGGCTGCCTTATGT
>JBHEOR010000057.1:0-387 GCA_046260685.1 Desulfopila sp. | reverse complement strand
CCGCCACTCATTTCCTCAATAATCTTGGCCAGATTAATTGGTGCTGTGGCGAACGGAGTGAGCGTCGACGACCAGGACATGGCCAGTTTCCAGCGCACTTTTTCCGCAGCCATGGCCGGGAAAGCGAACAGGACAAGGGCAACTATTGCAATTGAAATACGAAATGCCGGTTTCATTGATTCCTCCTTTGTTGAATTGCCGGTACCCTCCCTTTTGAGAGTATTCCATAACTATCGGATACAAGGGCAGAAATAAACAACTAAGCACGCAAGTGGATGGATTATGATTTAACCGGCTTTATCAGTAAGTATCCGGTTAATTCTTATGGCGTCGTAAAAACTCTTCACCTTCTCTCCATAATATTTCAACACCAACTCAATGTACTCC
>JBHEOR010000056.1:16651-17207 GCA_046260685.1 Desulfopila sp. | reverse complement strand
CATCCTGGTCTGCCGTTTGAGCCCCGGCATCCGGCTCCGTGGTCTTGGTCGTCTCAGTCTCTTCATCCTGAAGATGTTCTTCAGGCCGTTCCCCTTTGGCCTTGCGCCGAATAATTGTTGCTTTTCTGTGTTTAACTGTCGATCCCTGGGGAGCATCAATGCGTTTTGCCACACGTTCCGTGGCTGAAGTCTTTAACACAGTTGTACGGATCTTACCGGCCGTTTCATTGTCAACAGTCGAACTGTGGCCTTTTATATCGTAGCCCAGATCTATGAGTTTTGAAGCAAGTTCCTTACTCCCCATTCCGGCCTCTTTTGCCAATTCGTAAATCCTCACCCTGCTCATCTTTCGCTCCCGTAATACCTCTCTACAGCAAAAATACGCTGCTAACTTTTTCGTACCAAAATTCAATCTGTCTGCAGATCTCACCTGGTGAAATTCTTTCTACGGCCATACGGGAAAATATGAGAAAATTCCCGAAAGCGCTGAAAAAGTTATGCTGGGCGTTATCTGAAAGCCTTATCACTTCCTAAATATTTTTCGCCACTTTTGCTT
>JBHEOR010000056.1:0-16641 GCA_046260685.1 Desulfopila sp. | reverse complement strand
AATTTATTTAAACACTTTGCACTTTTACAACAGTATGCTCCCCTGCCGTCCTTGAGCTGAAGCTCATCACGTACGGGACAATCACACTCCCATACAAAACGGAAAAGATTTTCCTTGGCCGTTTTCTTCCTGCACACCGTGCATGTTCGTAAAGGTTTTGCCACAGATTATTCGCTTTTGTCGGCAACTCCCGGCTCTTCATCCGCATTCTGCGGTTTATCCTGTTCGTTTACAGCATCGACATCTTCTATTACCTGCTCTTCTTCGACACCACCAGTCTTAACCACATCAACAGTGCCGGCTTCACTGTCACCTTTTCCATCATCGGGTAATTCATTGCCCGCGGTATGGTCGGCCGCATTACCCCTGGTATCTTGAACCGTTTCTTCAAGCTCGGCACCTGCACCTCCAGCAACCGCCGTAGCTGCCGCATCAATCAGTTTCCCGGCAAAATCCTCACCTATGGCTCGCAGAACAATCAGAGATTCCACGCTTGCCACAGCAAGATCTTTCACTGATGCAAAACCTTTACTGAGCAGCTGATCGGCCAATGGCTCTTCAATTCCTTCTAAAGCCAGCAGTGTCTGATATCCCGGATCCTCGAGATTTGCATAGCGCTGTTCACTCTTCACATCAATTCGCCATTTCAGTAACTTGGAAGCAAGACGCACATTCTGTCCCTGCCGACCAATGGCCAGAGAAAGCTGATCGTTTGGCACAACCACCAGCAGTGACTTGGTTTCTTCATCCACCCTCACCATGCTGACATGGGCTGGAGCCAGGGCATTATAGACATACTTTGCCGGGTCAGGGCTCCAGGTCACGATATCTATCCGTTCCCCCTGCAGCTCCTGTACCACGTTCTGCACCCGCGATCCCTTCATGCCGACACACGCGCCAACGGGATCAACATCTGTTTCCATGGAACTTACCGCGATTTTCGCTCGGAATCCAGGCTCACGGCTCACACCCACAATATTCACAATTCCCTCTGATATTTCAGGCACTTCCATCTGAAAGAGCTTGGCGAGAAACTCATCACAGGTCCTTGAAAGTATGAGCTGGGCATCCCGAGTGTTCTGCCGCACCTCGACGAGGTAGGCCCGTATCCTGTCGCCCTGTTTGTAGGAACGCTTGGGGATCTGCTGATCCTTGGGAAGAGTGGCATCGGTTCTGCCGAGGTTGACAATCATGTTGCCGCGCTCAAAGCGCTGTACTATGCCGCTGACCACCTCACCTATACGGCCCTGGAACATGTCATATATAACTTCTTTTTCGGCATCCTTCATTTTATGGATGATGACCTGTTTGGCCGACTGTGCAGCGATACGGCCTAAATCCTCGATCTTATCCATCTTCTCACCAAGCTCATCACCCATCTCTACTTCCGGGTCAAGCTGGAGAGCCTCGTCATAGGATATTTCCGTCTGCTCGTCTTCTGCTGCTTCAACAACACTTCGGAATTGAAATACTTCAACTTCGCCATACTCGTCATTATAGCGCACTTCAATATCTCTTCGGCTGCCAAGCTTTTTTCGTGCCGCTGAGGCAACTGCTTCCTCAATCGCCTCGACTAAAAGCTTTTTGTCAAATCCTTTATCTCTGCTGATCTGATCAATAATGCGTTTTAAATCTGACAGCATCATCTCACTCCACCGTTATTTGCCCTGGCTCCTTGGAACGGACACTCTTTTATCTTAGGATCTGTTATGAAATAACTACAACACTTATACATCCCTGCTTTGAGCTATCCTTGAACGGTCCGCAATCGTAAAATCATGCCTCAATACCATGCTCTATCTGATCGCCTCCGCCGACCGACACTGCAGCTCGGCGTCATTGTCATGCCATGCTTGCAGCCGCTCTGCGCGCTCGCTGTGCATTGCTCGTTCTTTGCTATAGGGCAAGTCGTGCCGTGGCAACCATGGCATAGGTGAATGCCACTTCCCCGCCACCATCGAGCTTCATCACTATCTCTTGTCCCGCAACCCTTGCTATTTCACCAACAAATGTTTTTTGATTATCCAGGGGCTGATGCAGCTTGACTTTTGCCTTACGGCCGCAGAACCGTTGAAAATCTTCTACCTTGCCAAGCTTTCTTTCCAGACCGGGAGAGGACACCTCCAAAGTATATGGATGATCGATCAAATCCTCTACATCGAGATAATCTCCCAACTCCCGACTCACTGCGCTGCAATGATCAATACTAACGCCCTCTTCAGCATCTATGAAGATACGGAGAACCCAGCCATGCTGCTCTCTGCGGAACTGCACTTCGACGAGCTCCAGTCCCATGGACGGCAGCATCTCTTCCGTATAATTGGTTACTGTCTCTACTATGAGCTCACTCATGCAATCCCTGCCTGTATCATTTCTCCTGGAGCGATGCTGTTTTCAGTTTCCCGGCATGCATATAAAAAATACAAAAATACAAAAATACAAACTGAAAGGATACAAACGTAACTGCTTGCAGGATGCCGGATTTTTTCGCAAGCAGGCTGATCGCGGGAAGATCCGGTGCCCTGTGGGCGGTTACGCACAGACATAAAAAAAAGCGGGCATAGCCCACTTTCAAATGCCTGCCTGGATTCAGCAGGTATAACCGGAATCAGCTGATTCCAGCTCCAGCAACATTGCAATACACATTGCAATACACAAATGGAGCGGGCAACGAGGTTCGAACTCGCGACCTCAAGCTTGGGAAGCTTGCGCTCTGCCAACTGAGCTACGCCCGCTCAACCTCGTCTTAAACCTACAATCTAACCATTTTAAAATAACATTGTCAAGCGATAAGGGTCATGATCTTCGATAATATAGCTGCCCTTCATTTCCAAGCTCAACTTTTTATGTATCCTGCACATCGCCAAAGTCGTACCCAACAGGATCAGGCTGTACCGAATTTGACATTTTACGGATGTGGCGTAATATACATTTTGCGGCCAATACATAAAAAGGCACGCAAACCCAGAGGAGCGACACCGGGCCATAGCAAAAAATCCGATTGACAAACATACAAAGGCACTATACAACAACTGACCCTTTTAACGGCAAAACAATCGACAAACTGCAAAACGCTACAAAAAACGGCGCGCACAAACAAAAAAGCAACAACCATACAGCATACTTCAAGCATACTTCAGATGACTGATAAAACGTTAATTATAGCAGAGAAACCCAGTGTCGCATCAGACCTTGTCAAGGTTCTGCCCGGTTCTTTCAAAAAAAGCAAGACACATTTTGAAAGTCATCGATATGTGGTGTCTTTTGCAGTCGGCCACCTTGTCTCAATATGTTATCCCGAGGAGATCGACGCAAAATACCAGAAATGGAACCTCAAAGATCTTCCCATTCTGCCTGAGCATTTTCCCCTGAAGAGTCTGCCGGACGGCAAGGGCCAGCTCAACGCTTTACAAAAGCTGATACGCCGTAAAGATATTGGCGAAATCATAAATGCCTGCGATGCCGGCCGCGAAGGCGAACTTATATTCAAAAACATCGTCCGCTATGTCTGGAACAACTCCGTTGCGAGAAAATCCTTCAGGAGGTTGTGGCTCCAGTCAATGACCACGGATGCCATCTCCAATGCCTTTGACAGCCTGCGTGAAAACGAGGAAATGCTCAGCCTTGAAGACACCGCCCTGTGCCGATCGGAATCGGACTGGCTCATAGGAATCAACGCCACCCGTGCGCTAACCGGCTTTAACTCACGCCACGGGGGTTTCTTTCTGACACCCTGCGGACGGGTACAGACGCCAACGCTCTCACTTCTGGTCAAGAGGGAAAGCGCGCGACGACAATTCACCCCGCAGACATATTTCAACCTCCTCTCCACGTTCACCTATGTAGGCAAATGGATTGATCCGAATTTTTCCGCCAACAAACAGCAGCCGGAACATAAGCAGGATCGTATCTGGGAAAAAGCCAAGGCAGAAGCAATCATCGCCAAATGCGTTGGTCAACACACTGAGGTAACTGAAAAAACCAAACAGTCGTCCCAGAAATCGCCGCAACTCTATGACCTGACATCACTGCAGCGGGAGGCCAACGGCAGATTCGGCTTTTCAGCCAAAAACACACTCAGCATTGCCCAGGCGCTCTACGAACGGCACAAGGTTTTGACCTATCCAAGAACAGATTCCAGATACCTGCCTGAAGATTACGTCAAAACATCACAAAAAACAGTGCAGACCCAGAAAAACTGGAAACTTTCCACATTTGCGGAGCAGGCACTGAACAACAATTACATACAAAAAGACCGGCGAATTTTCAACAACACCAAGGTTACGGATCACCACGCTATCATTCCAACCACCGTTTTGCCGAAGAATCTTTCCGAAGCGGAGGGCAAGATCTATCTCATGGTTGTCCAGCGCTTTCTCGCTGTTTTTTTTCCACCGGCCAAATTCCTCATCACCAAGCGGCTCTCAGTGGTTGAAGAAGAAACCTTCATCACCGAGGGAAAAATCATGCTTGAACCTGGCTGGAAAGCTATTTACGGCAACCCCGCCGCCGATAAAAAAGAGGCTGTTCTCAAACCGATTCCGGAAGCCAGCACCGTGCTTTGCGATGCCATGGAAGAGCAGGAAAAACAGACCACGCCACCGCCGCGCTACAGCGAAGCCACGCTGCTCTCCGCCATGGAGAATTCCGGAAAGCTGGTTGATGACGAGGAACTTGCCGAAGCCATGAAAGAAAGAGGGCTGGGAACGCCGGCAACCAGGGCGGCAATCATTGAAAAACTCATCAATGAAAAATATGTCGTGCGTGAAGGCAAAGAACTCACTCCGACGGGCAAGGCCTTTGAACTCCTGGCACTCCTGGACGCCATGAAAATCGATGTCCTGGCGTCGCCTGAGATGACCGGTGAATGGGAATTCAAACTCAACCAGATCATGCGGGGCGAGCTGACCCGGGAACGGTTCATGAAAGAGATACGGGAGTTGACAGCACACATAACTTCCCAGATTGCGGACTTCGAGGAATCGGAAGTGCGCACGGAGGCCTCCTTTTCTCCGGTCAACGGTTTGCGCTTTTATGCTTCTCCAACCGCCTATCATGCCGAAGACGGCTCAATCAATATTCGCAAAATACTGGGCGGCAGAATCATGGAAGACAGTGAGATCGTCGCCCTCATTGAGGGAAAGACCATCGGCCCTTTTGCCAACTTTCTCTCCAAAAAGGGGAAACCCTTCAGCGCCTCGATAAAGCTCACCAATAACAAGGTTGACTTTATGTTCGCCAACGCCACCGACGACCTCGACATCGACAGTATCAAGCAGCAGCAGCCACTTGGCAAATCTCCGGTTGACGGGACCAGTGTCTTTGAAACACCGGCGGGTTACATGTCGGCATCAGCACTCGACGGGGACGACAAAAACGGGCTTAAAATCAGCAAAATAATTCTGTCACGGGAACTTGCCCCGCACCTTATCTCCCAGCTGCTCAACGATGGTAAAACCGAACTGATAAAAGGTTTTATATCCAAGAAAAAGCGACCTTTTGATGCCTATCTTCTTTTGAATAAAAATGGTAAGATCAGTTTTGAATTTCCACCACGCAAATCAAAATCAGCCAAGAAGAACAATGCTGGATAAAACGTTACCCTCAAATTCTTTTTATCCCACCTTTTCAGAGATAAACATGAAAAAACGGAAACAACAGCATAGCGCCGCGACCGGTCTTGAACTGGCAACCAGCTGCGCCAAAATCGCCTCTGACGCCAAGGCGGAAGAGCTTATCGTCCTTGATGTCGAAGGTATATCTTCGTTTGCCGACTATTTTGTCATTATGAGCGGCAGATCGACACGACATGTCCAGGGTATCGCTGAATCCATCGAAAACGCCCTCTGCAGTAAAAGAATAAGGCCATCCCACACTGAAGGGCTCCAGGAGGGAATGTGGGTTTTGCTTGATTTCGATGATGTCGTGGTCCACATTTTTTATTATGATCAACGGAGTTTTTATAACCTCGAAGGTCTCTGGCACGATGCCAAGAAAGTCGCCCTTCCAGAAGAATAAAGATTGCCTCATTACCCACTTGCACAGGTTAAAAAACGATCATGCGATATTTAAGCACCCGCGGAGGAATTTCGCCCATCCCATTCAGCAAGGCGGTTATGATGGGTCTGGCTTCAGACGGCGGCCTGCTGCTGCCGCGCAATATTCCCAGAATAGGCAAGGAGACCTTTGATACATGGGGCAAGCTGTCCTACCCTGAACTGGCCTTTGAGATAATGACGCGCTTCATCGACGATATACCTTCGAGCGATCTACGTGATCTTATCAACACGTCCTACGGCGACTTTACGCATCCCGAGGTAACGCCACTGGTACACCACGGCGGCCTGCACATCCTTGAGCTTTTCCACGGGCCCACCCTGGCATTCAAGGATATCGCCCTGCAGTTTCTCGGCAATCTCTTTGAGTATCTGCTGGAAAAAGAAGGCAGCCATCTTAATATCCTCGGAGCAACCTCCGGTGATACGGGCAGTGCCGCAATCTACGGTGTCCGTGGCAAAAAGCGTATCAAAATCTTCATACTCCATCCCCACAACCGCATAAGTCCGGTTCAGCAACGACAGATGACCACTGTTACCGACAGCAATGTCTGTAATATTGCCATCGAAGGCGATTTTGACGATGGCCAGGCCATCGTCAAGGCGATTTTCAGCGATCTTGACTTCAAGAAATACTATCATCTTGGTGCAGTTAACTCCATCAACTGGGCCCGGGTGCTGGCCCAAATTGTCTACTACGTCTACAGCAGCCTGCACATCGTCACGCACGAAAACGACAAGGCCATGGACTTTGCCATTCCCACCGGCAACTTTGGCGATATCTTTGCCGGATACATCGCCAAGCACCTTCTTCCAGAGGGAACCATCCACAGGCTCATTCTGGCCACCAACACCAATGACATCCTTGCCAGATTCGTTACCACAGGCGACTACTCCAAGGCTGCGGTCAAGGCCACATCGAGCCCATCCATGGATATCCAGGCAGCGTCCAACTTTGAACGCTACCTCTATTATCTCATGGACAAGAACCCGGACAGAACCTCGGAGGCCATGCGCAAATTTGGCGAGGAAGGCAAACTCAATCTCAGCAGCTGCCGTGAGAAGATTAAACGCGATTTCGCAGCTACTGTAGCCTCGGAGGATGAAGTCGCCGCCACAATTCAACAGTTTAGCAGCGAACACGGCTATCTCCTCGACCCGCATACAGCCATTGGAGTACACGCTGGGCTGCAGCATCAGAAAAACAATATCCCCATGATCTGCCTTGCCACCGCCCATCCCGCCAAGTTCAGCGATACGGTAAAGACGGCAACCGGGATTGAACCTAAAGCACCGGAAGCCATCAAGGATATTTTCAGCAAAGAACAACGCTGTGAAATCATGCCTGCAAAAATCGACAACATCATGGACTATATCAGAAACCATGCCCTTGCATCCGACGATGAATGACAACAGCTATATAGACAGGGTAGAAGAATGCCGTGCCTTTCTTCAAGACACACTGCCATACGCCCCGCAAACCATCATCCAACTGGGCACGGGGCTTGGCAGTTTCGGCAGCAGAATCACGGCGGATTACACTCTTGCTTTCGACGACATACCGCATTTCCCCCGTGCCACGGTCGCCGGTCATCGGGGTAATCTTATCCTCGGCACGCTCGACGGCCACCGGGTCGCCGTCCTTCAGGGACGATTCCACTACTACGAAGGCTATACAACCAAAGAGGTGGCGCTGCCGGTGCGGGTGCTCTCACTTCTTGGCGCTCAGCATCTCATTGTGACCAATGCCGCCGGGGGATTGAACCCGGCCATCCACCCCGGTTCCATCATGGTCATACACGATCACCTCAACTTCCTTGGTGAAAGTCCGCTGCGAGGTCCAAACGTGGACAGCTGGGGGCCGCGCTTTCCCGATTTTTCCCGGGCCTATGACCCGGATCTTATACAAACAGCGCTGCACTGCGGCAAAAAATGCGCCATTGAGAACATAACAACCGGGGTCTATGTCTGTATCCCCGGCCCAAACCTTGAAACACCGGCGGAAACACGATTTTTACGCCAATCGGGAGCTGATGCGGTGGGCATGTCATCTATTCCGGAGATACTGGTGGCACGCCACGGAGGACTGAAGGTGCTTGGCCTTTCCGTTATCTCCAACGTCAACGACCCGGACAATTTTCAAGCAATAGCGCTGGATGATATCATCGCTGCGGCCTCCCGGGCGGTTCCCCGTCTTGAAAGGCTCATCGCCGCCATCGTCGCCACATTATAAAGACATCATCGTATAAAGACATCATCGTTATGACAGCACAACAGCCGGACACTCTCTATGCAGGCAGATATGTCCTGCCGACCAACCGACAGCAGGATGTCATCGAAAACGGGGCCATGGCCGTGGCCCGGGACACCATTGTGGCCGTCGATACGCTGGACGCATTGACCAGCAGATATCCTGAAACAACGGTGGTCCGCGAAGAACACGGTCTCATCATGCCGGGCCTTGTGAACAGCCACACCCACGCCGCAATGTCCTGCTTTCGCGGTCTTGCCGATGATCTTCCGCTGATGACCTGGCTGGAACAACACATTTTCCCCATAGAAGCCAGGTTAACCGCCGACATGGTTTACCAGTCCACCCTGCTCTCCATTGCCGAGATGATCCGATCGGGGACGACAAGCTTCTGCGATATGTACCTTTTTTCTAAAGCCGTTGCCCGTGCGGCACGAGACTGCGGCATTCGCGCCTGGATCGGCGAGGTTCTGTATGATTTTCCCTCACCCTGCTACGGTGAGCTGGAAGGAGGTATTGCCTACCTCAACGAACTCATCGACGAATACACGACCAATCCATTGGTCAACATCACCGTAGACCCGCACAGTGTCTATACCTGCTCGCCTGACCTGCTGACACGCCTGGGATCGCTGGCTGCAGAGAAGAAAAGTCTCTTTGTCATACATCTCTCGGAAAATCAGGCGGAACTCGAAACCTGCCGGCAGCGCTACAACTGCACGCCCGTTGAGCATCTGCACAATCTGGATTTACTTTCCGGCAACACCCTGGCCTCCCATTGCGTCACACTGTCAAAAAGTGATATGGGGCTTCTCAGGAAGCATGGAGTCAATGTCTCCCACTGCATAGAATCAAATATGAAACTTGCCTCCGGAATTGCCCCGGTTGTTGCAATGCTGGAGCAGGGTATCAATATCAGTCTTGGTACCGACGGCAGCGCCAGCAACAACGACGTCGATATGTTCAGCGAAATGAACAGCGTTGCCAAGATACACAAAGTACAGTGCATGGACCCCACTGTGATGAGTGCGGAACAAACTCTGAAGACCGCAACCCAGGGAGGCGCCCATGCCCTTGGCGCAGCAGGGCGGATCGGTGCCCTCATGCCCGGCATGCAGGCCGATTTCATTGTGCTCGACCTTGACCAGCCGCACATGGTGCCTCTCTTCAATATACCCTCTCATCTCACCTATGTTGCCCGGGGAAGTGATGTACTCCACTCTTTTGTCGCCGGTCGACAGCTCATGAAGAACCGGCAGCTCCTCACCATCGACGAAGGCAGGCTGCTGGCAACAATGCGATCGATGTCAAAGGCAATCCTCGAGCTGCGTAATGAAAGAAGTTTGTGACCTGCGGAAGACACCAAGAGAAAGAGCGGGAACCTGTTGTCAAACTTGACTTTACCGGCATACTGCTCTACACTCAGTTTTCTGGAATCTTTTTATAAAAACGTACTGCTTTTTATCTCAACCTTTGCAGAGGTAACGTTATGTTTGGACTTGGTATGCCGGAACTCATCGTGATTCTGGTTATTATTGTAATTATTTTTGGAGCCGGCAAACTTCCGGAGATAGGTTCGGGAATCGGCAAAGGCATCAAAAACTTCAAGGAAGCGACGAAACACCAGGAAGAAGAATTAAAGAAGAAACTAGACGATGAAGACCAGGACGAAGACAAGGACAAGGATAAGGATAATTCGTCCTCGTAGCCGGCCGAATACGTTTTTCTCACACAACAGCAAAAAACAAGGCAGGAGGATACAATGTTTGGACTAGGAACTCCGGAGCTGGTGGTCATTCTGGCCATTGCATTTCTTATCTTTGGCGGCAAAAAACTGCCGGAGATAGGATCAGGCCTTGGCAAAGCCATTACTTCCTTTAAAAAGGGGGTCAGTGATGTTGAAGAAGGCGGAAAGGAAATCGTCGACGGCATCCCCGGCGTCAAGGAAGCCGACGAAGTAAAGGAAAAAGTTGACCAAGTCAAAAATCTCGGCAAAAAAATGAAATAGCCTCGACTG
This sequence comes from Desulfopila sp., assembly GCA_046260685.1. Lineage (GTDB taxonomy): Bacteria > Desulfobacterota > Desulfobulbia > Desulfobulbales > Desulfocapsaceae > Desulfopila_A. The sequence goes on along the minus strand of JBHEOR010000056.1, from coordinate 6,317 downwards.
GGCGAGCCGAATATATTTCATGCTCTCTGCTCGCCCACTGCACTGCATGACCCCTCTGCACTGCGTGACTCCCCCAGCCTTTTTACGCTTCTTTTTCTTCCCGATCTTCTCCAAAAGCAGGCGGCGCTACTGCAGTTACAATCCCCCACAAAAGGGTCAGCGCCGTTGTGGCGGACTTCTCAAAAACCAGAACCCGCCAACGAACCATATTGACGTACCTTTTTTTTCATGATATTTATTCCCACTTGTTTGGCGGTGTAGCACAGCACCGTGTTTCACTTGTAACTGGCCGGAAGTACCACCAGGTAAGCATTCAGCCGCTTTTTCTGCCCCCTCGGCAGTTTTTATTACACTACCAGGAGACATCATGTGTCGTTTAGCTCTAAAAACAGCCAATGAACCATTTTCACCATACGCGGTTCTCACGGCCATGGAGGCCATGAAGGAAGGGTATGACGGGTCGGGTCTGGGCCTTTTGCTACGCGGCCTGGAATTTGAGGACTTCAAATACAAACCACGCTTTCCGGTCCTTTCAGGAATTGCCCATTCCAAAGCGGCGGAATATCGTTTAGATGACTATATGGACTCCCACGGTTACGAACTCAAATATGACCATCGTTTTTCCATGCAGAAGGGACTTATAGATCTGCCGGATGGGTATCGATATTTTCTTCGGGCCTACAGGATGCCCGAATCATACAAAGAAAAACCACAGGAGGAACGAGAGGCCGAGCTTCTCCGCACCCGCATCGCGCTACGCCACATTGGCGAAGAACACGGCGGCGATCTCAGCGTTTTCTCCTTTTATCCAGATGTTGCCATGATCAAGGAGGTCGGCTGGCCACTCCAGATAGGCGACGCCCTGCGGCTTCACGACGGCCAGATCAAATCGCGGGTCTGCATGGCCCAGGGCAGGCAGAACACCAATTACGGCATCAACCTCTATGCCTGTCACCCCTTCTTTATCCAGGGTATTGCCACCATGACCAATGGCGAAAACACCGCCTTTGTCCCCATTCGAGATTGGCTGCTCGGCAGACAAAAACCGGGATATATCGGGTACCAGAGCGATTCCGAGGTATTTGCCCATATTCTTCACTACACACTCAAAGAATTGAAACTGCCCCTCCAGGCCTACAAACACATAATCACACCGCTGAACAACCACGAGTTGGAGAACCACCCTCAGGGAGACTTTCTCCGCGGCCTGCGTAATACCTGCAAACGATTGATCATTGACGGTCCCAATGCCGTCATTGGTACTCTGCCGGATGAGACATGCCTTCTGGTCATGGATCAGAAAAAGCTGCGCCCGGCAACCGTAGGCGGCCGTCCCGGTGAATGGGCTATAGCCTCGGAAATGTGCGGCGTCGATGCCCTGGTGCCGGATCGCGATCCCTTACTTGATTACCAGCCCATGCGTGAACATACAGTAATAATTCCCCCAGACAGAAAGGAACTGACAATATGGTCTCAGCTCGATCCGTATCCGTTACACCAAGCAGCTTAACCTATAGCGACCTCACCTGGATCATCACCCACCGTGAGGACAGGTGTACACTTTGTGGACGCTGCACTGCCATCTGTCCTAAAGGCGCTATCTATCTGGCACACCGAAGACAGAGGATCCCTAAGCTTGATGTGTTTGGGAAAAAGCGGCAGAATGAGTACCGCAACTTCACCGGTATCCGCCAGAAACCCACCATGGAAAACAGCTGCATCGGTTGCGGTATGTGCGAGATGGTATGCCCCAACGAGGCCATATCTCCGGTTCTCAATACCAATGAGAACAGATCGGTCTTTTTTCATAACCGTCAAGGCGAACCCTACAAAAGAGGCGGCCGACGTAATGTACCGGGACCAAGCCTGCTTGATCGCATCATGTTCGACCGTATCTCCATGCTCTCCGACCCGGCACTGGATGCAGGCAGACACGAATTCAACATAACCACCTCGCTGGGCAGGGTGCTGCCCCCGGATGAGTTTCTGGAAAAAAGCCTCAACGGCGGCTGGATTCCGCCTACCAGGGAAATATTTCCCTTTGTCATCGGCTCCATGTCCTTTGGCGCCCTTTCGCCGAACATGTGGCTTGGCCTTTTGCAGGGCGTTGCCTACTGCAATGAGGTCCTGGGAATTCCCGTTGTTATGTGTACCGGTGAAGGAGGATGTCCGCCGTGGGTTTTAAAGAGCCCCTACCTCAAATATATTATTCTTCAGATCGCTTCCGGCTATTTTGGCTGGGATGAAATTATCCGCGCCATTCCGGAAATGCAGTGCGACCCGGCTGCCATCGAAATAAAATATGGGCAGGGCGCTAAACCAGGCGATGGCGGACTACTCATGTGGTACAAAGTCTCCAAGCTGATAGCCCGGCTGCGCGGTGTTCCGGAAGGTGTTGATCTTCCTTCGCCACCGGTCCACCAGACCCTGTACTCCATCGAGGAAAGCGTCATGAAGATGATCCAGACGCTGTCCACGGCTTTTGGCCATAAGGTTCCTGTATATCCTAAGATTTCTGCATCAACCTCGGCCAAATCGGTACTCAACAACCTGGTGCGCAACCCGTTTGCAGCGGGCATGACCATCGACGGCATTGATGGTGGGACGGGCGCCGCCTATGATGTCTCCATGAATGCCACGGGACACCCGGTTGCCTCAAACATCCGTGAGTGCTACCTGGAACTCGCCAAACAGGGCATGCAAAACGAGATCCCCCTCTTTGCGGCGGGCGGTATCGGCAAAAATGGCAATGTCGCCCAAAACGGCATGGCGCTGATCATGCTTGGCGCTTCGGGTGTCCATATCGGCAAATACATTATGCAGGCAACGGCAGGCTGTCTGGGCAATGAGAAAAACCGCTGCAACGTCTGTAATGTCGGCATCTGTCCAAAGGGTATTACCAGCCAGAACCCCAAACTCTACAGAAGGCTTGATCCCGATCTTGTGGCCCAGCGCGTGGTCGACACCTTCATGTCCATACAAACCGAAATCAAAAAGATAATGGCCCCCCTTGGCAGATCACAGAGCCTGCCGGTGGGAATGTCCGATGCCATCGGAATCAACGACAAAGACGCCGCGGAACTGCTGCAGATCAAATACATTTGCTAGGCAGGGCCCAGCCATATTGGTTAAAAGGAGTTATAAGTGACTACTACCGTTGTAAAGGGCCTCGATGAACAGGGGCAGCGCATCAGCTCCATGCAGGTCGAGAAGCTCATCCGTGAAGCGGCAAAGAGTTCTTCGAAACTGGCTCTGGAAAGCTATGGCCAGCATAATATAGGTATCCGCCTGGAAAGAGAAGGTGGACTCGACCTGCGGCTCACCGGCCCAGCCGGCCAGCGTCTCGGCTGCATGGGCATGCCCGGCACCACCATTACCTGTGAAGGCGCGGCTTCGGATGATGTCGGCTATCTCAATATCGGGGCCGAAATAACCGTCAAGGGCAACGCCACCAACGGCGTCTGCAACGCCATGGCCAACGGTAAAGTCTATATCGGCGGTTCCATCGGAGCCCGCGGGCTTACCATGACCAAATGGAATCCCAATTATGAGCGCCCTGAGCTCTGGATACTAGGCTCCACCGGCGACTCCTTTGCCGAATTCAACTGCGGCGGCATCGCCGTTGTCTGCGGTATCGAGGCTAAAAATCCCGAGAATATTCTGGGCTACCGGCCCTGCGTCGGCATGGTTGGCGGCACTATCTTCTTCCGCGGCAAAATCGACGATTCCTATTCCAAAACTGCCGGCAAACTACAGCCGCTCGATGATGACCAATGGCAATGGCTCCGCACCAACATCCCCAAGTATCTTGAGAAAATTGAGCGAGTCGAACTGCTGGAGGAGCTCACCGAGCGTGAGCAGTGGCAATGCCTTATCGCCATAACACCCCAGGAAAGGGCGCTGATGTTTTCCGGCCCCATGCCCATGGCCGAATACCGCAACACCTTCTGGAACAACGCTTTCGGAGGTGGTGATCCGCTCCGCGATCTTGCCCCGGGCCTTGACCGCAGTGCCATTGAAGCCATCGTCTCCGGTGAAATGCGCAGGTTCAAACCCTGGTGGGCCAACAGCGAAAAGGCCGCCCCCTGCACCTACTACTGCCCTATTCATATCCCGACGGTGGATCGCCTCCGCCTGATCCGCGAAGGACGCCTGGATGAGGCCTATGAGCTGGTACTTGCCTACACGCCATTGCCCGGTTCCGTATGCGGTGCGGTGTGCCCTAACCTCTGTATGGAAAACTGTTCCCGCCGCGGCGTCGACCAGCCCATTGAAATGCAGGTTCTCGGGCGGGCCGTCAGCCGGCACAAGCCCCCGGAAGTTGCAAAATCGCTGGGAAAACGAGTGGCAATTATCGGCGGCGGCCCGGGTGGTATGAACGCTGCCTGGCAGCTTGCCCTGGCCGGTGTCGAAGCCCACATCTTTGAAAAGGACCACAAGATCGGCGGCAAACTCGCCCAGGTTGTCCCGTGGGAGCGCCTTTCACAGGCCATCTGGGATGAAGAGATACGACGATTTCTAGAAACGCCCAACATCCACACCCATTTCGGTGTCGATATGGACACGACCAAATTTGAAGAGCTGTGCGACGATTTTGATTATGTTGTTGTAGCAGTCGGTACCCATGCTCCCCGCAAACTGCAGTTTCCGGGAAGTGATCGGGTGATCGCCGCCCTCGATTTTCTTAAAAATGCCAAAAGCGGCAGCAGTGCTTCACCTGGAAAAGATGTCGTTGTTATCGGGGCCGGCAATGTGGGCTGTGATGTCGCCTGTGAAGCATATAGATTGGGTGCGGAAAACGTCACGCTGGTCGATATCCAGAAACCGCTGGCCTTTGGCGTGGAGAAGGAGGCGGCGGAGAAGCACGGCGCGCGATTCCTCTGGCCGGTCATTACCAGGGAGGTGACGGAACAAGGGCTCATCACCGATGACGGCACCTTGATCCCGGCACAGACCGTTATTATCTCCATCGGCGACGTTCCAGCCCTGCCGTTTCTCCCCGGCTCCGTGGAAACCGTGACGGTCGGCGGCGCTTCCTGGATAAAAACGGATGAGGGGCACCGCACAAGTGATGCCAGAATTCTGGCCATCGGTGATGTCGAGCGGCCCGGCCTGGCCACCAATGCTCTGGGATCGGGCAAAACAGCAGCGGAATATATCCTGGCGCAGTACAGGGGAGTCGACTGGAAGCCATTTACCAAGGAGGTCATCCCCCAACAGGCACTCACCATTACCCATTATGTTCCCGAGGAACAGGAAAACACGGAGAAGAATCAGGCGAACAGATGTTTGTCCTGTGCCTCATGCCGTGATTGCCATCTCTGCGAAACAATCTGCCCCACCGGCGCCATCAGCCGGATAGAGCTTGAGCAAAACGTTGTTGCCGGTTCACCGATACAGGCAAACTATGAATACATTTCCGACGATGGCAAATGCATCGCCTGCGGCTTCTGTGCCGACACCTGCCCCTGCGGAATCTGGACAATGACGCCGTATTAGCGGGAGGGAGCAGCATAGGGCTTAGACCGTTGCACGTCATATTACACAACACCTTGAAATCCTTCGCCCATCATTTAACCACGATTACACTGACACAGAAAGGAGAGTACAATGAAAACATTGATATTCGCTGTACTGGTGGTACTGACAATGACAGTTTCCGCATACGCAGCCGAGGGTATGGTTGACGTTAAAAGCTCCTTCGCAGTAAAAGAGACAGGAGACAGATTGGAAAGTGTTCTGAAAAAGAAAGGTATGACAATATTCAAGAGAGTTATACACTCTGAAGCAGCTCAAAAAATAGGGGTGGAATTGCGAGAAACAGAATTACTAATTTTCGGAAATCCTCAAGTGGGAAGCCCTCTCATGAAGTGTCAGCAAAGCGTTGCCATTGATCTCCCCCAAAAAGCTTTAATCTGGAAAGATCGTGAGGGTCACACATGGATATCTTATAACAATCCAAGATATTTAGAAAAAAGACACAACATTTCCAACTGCGAAAAAGTGGTTTCAAAAATTGAGAAGGCACTTGCTGCATTAACAAAGGCTGCAGCAACAAAATAATTTGAGCCTTCTCGCATAGCACACGAATGCTTCAAAGTCCCAAATGAGCCAATATGGAGCACTCTTGAACAGTTACAACTTGAATTGGTTCCGGGGACAGTATATTTATCTTCGCAAAACACAACAAACCTGTTACGATGGTGTTATGGTAAGGATTGCAAGGGTTATTATAACAGGAGGCTATCCACATCATATAACACAGCGTGGAAATCGTCGCCGGAAGACCTTTTTCTGCGATGAGGAGTATCTCACCT
>JBHEOR010000055.1:0-17236 GCA_046260685.1 Desulfopila sp. | reverse complement strand
GGGGGAGTTTATCGCCAAAATCATAGAAACTCATATCCAATAATCAGCAAGTTCAGGAAATTAAGTGGAGAGATGGAAACATGAAACTCTCAGTATTCATAAGAAATAATCTTGAAGCCATTCTCCAGGAGTGGGACCTGTTTGCTCACGCAATTCAACCCAAGCTGGATAAGAAAATTCTACGCGACCATGCCGAACAGTTGCTCAAATATATTGCAGATGATATTGAAACGCCCCAGAGTAAAAATGAGCAGATTGAAAAATCAAAAGGCAATAAACCGGAGCCTTTACCTTTAAGAACTAGTGCCGCTGAAAAGCACGGTGTGGAGCGTTTTAATAGCTACGATTTGATTCGCTTTAATGAAGCTTTGGATGAACAGATTTTTGAATCCGTCGAAAGCTTTCATATCGAGCATGAAATGCAAATCCGACAATTGGATACAGCTCTATCATCCACACCGGATCACAACTATCTCCTTGACCTGAACGGTAGGTTTATCTACGCAAACAAACCGATGCTCAAATTTCTCAATCTTTCTTTAAATGAGTTGGTTGGTAAATCACATTCTGATCTTACTGCAGCTGCTGAAGCACATAATACTGTTAAAAAGGTTATAGAGACTGCAGAAAGCCACAATGGTGAAATGGAGTACACTTGTCATCATGGAAAAAAAAGATACTACGAATATATTTGTACGCCGGTTCTGGATGATCAAAAAAAGATCGAAGCTGTAGCTGTAGCGGAACGCGATATAACAAATCGCAAGATTGTCACAGAAAATTTACGCATGACCAAAGAACAGTTGCAAACCTTGAATAATGAACTGGAACAAAGAGTAGAGAACCGTAGCCGCGAACTGCAGAAAGCCCAAGCACAGTATCTGCATGCAGTAAAATTATCAGCAATCGGTCAATTATCGGCTTCGATTGCTCATGAGGTCAATAATCCTTTACAGGGCACCAGAACCATCCTGAAAGGCTTGAAACGCAGAGCCATTTTGGACGAAGAGGACAAGGAGCTGCTGGACCTTGCTATCGTCGAAAATGAAAGAATGGGAAAATTAATTACGAGTCTCCGGGACTTCAACCAGCCATCAGAGGGCGAGAAAAAGGAAATGGATATTCACGCAGCTCTTGATTCTCTCCTGCTGTTATACAGGAGTGAATTTAAGCGTGAAAAAATTGAAACAGAACTGAATTATGCGGAAGGGTTTCCGCTGGTCGAGGTAGTTCCAGATCAGATCAAACAGGTCTTCCTCAATCTTTTGAACAATGCCAAAGACGCCTGTCCAAAAGGCGGATTGATTACAATAAGCACATGTAATGGAGACCAGTCAGTTGCGGTAGCAATTAAAGACACTGGGGTAGGGTTTGCGCCTGAAAAAAAGGATGAAATTTTTAAGCCATTCTTCACTACTAAGCCCAAACATCTAGGAACGGGACTTGGACTGTCGATCAGCAAGGAAATTATAGAATACCATCAAGGAGAAATCCGGGTGGAGAGCCAGCCTGGGAAAGGTTCAACTTTTACCATCTTGCTACCTGTCAATAAAAGAAATTAATAGCTTGTCTTCCAGGAGTTCCTCAATTTTGCAATACCCATCATCTTAATAAATTTAAATGGCAGGCAGCAGGATGGTGAAGGTAGAACCTTTCCCCGGCTCGCTCTCGACATGAATCTCGCCTTGATGGTATTCTATAATGTCCCGGCAGATTGACAGTCCCAGTCCCGTCCCCTTTTCTTTTGTTTTAGTAGTGAAGAATGGCTCAAAAATCTTATTTTTCATTTCATTTTCAATTCCTACGCCAGTGTCTTCGATTTCTATCACAACTTTCTGATTATCATGATATGTAGTAATTGTAATCGAACCACCATTTTCTGAACAGGCGTCTGCTGCATTGTTTAACAAATTGAGGAAGACTTGTTTGAGCTGATCGGGAATTACTGTAATCGGAGGAAATCCTTCAGCATACTTTCGTACTGCAGAAATTCTTTTGCGCTTGAAATCGCTTTTGTATAGAAGCAACAGGTAATCAAGGGCAGCATGAACATCCATTGCCGTTTTTTGTCCGGTTGATGGCCTATTGAAATCCTGGAGGCTTTTAATTAAATTTTTCATCCGCTCATTTTCGTTGATAGCCAGGTTCAGCAGCTCTCTATCCTCTTCTTCCAGGATTGCTCTGCGTTTCAAACCCTTGAGGATAGTCCTGAGACCCTGGAGAGGATTATTGAATTCATGGGCAATGGAAGCAGCGAGTTGACCTATTGCTGAGAGTTTTACTGCGTGCAGATACTGCGATTGCGCTTCTCCCAATTCGCGGCTCCGCTTTTCTACAATTTGCTCCAACTCATCATTGAGATACTGGAGCTGTTCTTCAGCCCGCTTTCGCTTAGTAATATCGGTCAACGCGACTCGGCACTGGGACGAACCATCTTCGTCCTGCGCGAGGGAGGTCGACAGATACGCCCAGAAGGTTGTCCTGTCCCATTGAACCATCCGCAGTTCGCAGGCCTGCGGCGCACCGGTCTCAAAAAGCCGGTTGTGCAGCAGGTAATAATCGCCCCGGTCTTCCTTGTGGATGAACCGGGGGGAAATTGGTTGCCCGACCAGCCGCATCCGAGTCAATCCCAACATTGTCGCGGCCTTGAGGTTTACCTCCTGGATCAACCCCTCCTTGCTGACCGTGCAGTAGCCCACCGGCGCCATATCATAAAGATCGAAGTAGCGAGCCTGCGAACCTTCCAATGCCGCCTGGGCCTCTCGTAACTGAATATTCTGCATTTCGAGCTCAATCTGGTGCACCCGCAATTCGTGAAATATCCGCCGGATTTCCTCTGGTGGGAGATTTTCAATATCTTCCCGTAGCGAAGCTACTTTTTTTTGGACGATTTCTTCGGCCAGTCGGCGCAACTCGGAATCATTGCGCAATCGATCATCTTGCTCCCTATTCATAATATTTCACTGCCCTGGTTATCGGATCAAGTTCGAGTTGCCCCGATCGCTCCGTGGTCATTATTGCGTACATCTTTCCCTCCTCATTTACCAAAGCTGTAGATGTCAACCAGATCTCTATGAGCATACCGTCTTTGGCGAGCCGTTGGGTACGACACGGCTCAAGCTTTTGGGCCAGGCTCAGCCGATATATATCAGCCAGCGCTCCCGCTTGCAGTTCCTCCGGAATCCGGTCGGACGCGTTCATCGTTAACGCTTCCGCTTCACTCCAGCCATACTTCCGCACCGCTCCCTGATTCCAGGCAATGATACGGCCATCCAGATCCTGTACGGTGATGGCGTCGTAAGCATCGCGCATGATGATTGCTAAACGGAGCTTGTCATTGGCTTCGCGCAGCGCCTCCCTGTCCTGTTTTATTTCGGTTATGTCCATAAAGGTGATCACTGCTCCCTCAATCACATTGGCGCTGGTACGGTACGGCTTGATGCGCAGGGTAGACCATTTGCCTTCAGAGGTCTGCACTTCCACTTCTTTGGGAATCAGGGTGTCCAACACTGCCTTTGCGTCCGCAGCAAGGCTGTCGTAACCCACGAGATTGGAAACAATGTGGGCCACGGGCCTGCCTACGTCACCGGGAATGAGGTTGATAATCTGGGTGACGGTGGGAGTGTAGCGCAGGATTTGCAGTTTGTGATCCACGAAAATAATGCCGATACCAGTACCTCCCAGCATGTTGCTCATGTCGTCGTTGGCCTGCGACAGATTGAACATATTAGTCTGCAATTCGTTATTGATCGAGTTAATTTCTTCGTTCACTGACTGCAGTTCTTCCGTAGAGGTCTCAAGCTCCTCGTTGGTGGATTGCAATTCCTCGATGACCGACCGCATCTCCTCGTTTCTGGATCTGAGGTCATCATTGGCAGTTTCCAGTTTTTCGCGGATTGCCTGGAGGTATTCTTCCTTGGCCGACAATTCCTGTCTAAGCCGAGCGATCAGCGCGTTGGCGGTGGGATCGTCCTCTTCCGAAATTTCGAGTTCTCCCACCTCTTCGCCCGGCTGTACTGATGACACCTCCATGACGACCAGGTATAAAAACGCATTCGAGTTGACAGGATCCAGTGTTACCGGTTGAACCGTCAGGTCGACCGAATTGAAATCTCCGTTGTTTTTAACGCGGAGTCCCGGGTAATGAACAATCTCTTTACCAACCTCGGCCTTGTGCAGAGCCGTGACCAGTTCGTAACGCAGTCCTTTGCGGGCCATTTGAAAGATGTTACTCACTCCTCCCTCACCCAACGGAGGTTCCAGGTACATCCCGGTGCGGCCATGGAAATAGAGGATGTCACCCTGGTTATCGACGAGCACTGCAGCCGGTGCTCGTTGCAAGAGCGCCTGTTCAGTCAATTTACGCATAGGTGTTTCATTCGACGGCTTTCCCGATTCCTTCCGGCGACTCGCACTTACACTGGTTCGAGGAGTCAGAAACTGCACCGGTGCCACTTTCGGTATCGTGTGCACATGTTCTTTACGCTGATACAGTTTCAACTTTCGATCCAAACCGGCAAAAAGGTAATTAAAATCAGCCACGTTCTCCGAGGTTCCCAGGAAGAGGAAACCTTTGGGGCTCAGGGCATAGTGAAACACAGGAATGACCTTCTTCTGGAGTTCGCCGCCGAGGTAGATCAGGAGATTGCGACAACTGATCAGGTCGAGTTTGGAAAAAGGCGGGTCTTTGATCAAGCTGTGCTCGGAAAAGACCAGCATCTCCCGAATAGTTTTGTTGATCCGGTAGGTGCTGCCGTCGGCTATAAAGAAACGTTTCAGCCGTTCCTCGGAAATGTCGATGGCGATGCTGGCCGGATAAATCCCGGCGCGGGCTGTTGCAATGGCTTTCGCGTCAATATCGGTGGCAAATATCCGCACTTTGTAGCTCTGATCAGTTTTCTCCTGCCGTTCAGCGAGCAAAATGGCGATGGAATAGGCTTCCTCGCCGGTGGAACATCCCGGAACCCAGACCCGGATCGCAACGTGAAGGGACCGGTCGGCAAAGATTTTCGGAATGACCTGGTCCTCGAGCACCTTGAAGGCTTCCGGGTCGCGAAAGAAATTGGTCACACCGATCATCATATCTTTAAAGAGAATCTCAACCTCCTTCGGCGTCTGCTGGATATACTTGAGGTATCTTTCAATCGTGTTGATCTGGTGGATAATCATACGCCGCTCGACACGGCGCTGGATGCAATTCTGTTTGTACTGGGAGAAATCGTGACCTGTCTGATTGCGCAGCAGGATCAGGATCTTATTCAGTGTACTCTCCGTCTTGTCCGTCGGAGTATTAAGCAGGCTTGAGCTCCTGACTGAGTGAGTCACATAGGCTCCTAGCCGGCTGAACATTTCCGCTGGAGGCAGCTCATAATCCACAAGACCTGTGGCTATGGCGCTCCGGGGCATGCCGTCGTATTCGGCGGAATCGATATCCTGCGCCATGACCATGCCACCCTCGCCCTTTATGGCCCGGACTCCCAAAGTACCGTCACTGCCGGTGCCGGAGAGGACGATGCCGATGGCCAGTTCGTGCCGATCCTGGGCCAGGGTACGGAAAAAGAAATCGATAGGCAGACGATGACCGCTCGGTAACGCGGGCTCCAAAAGTTGGAGAGAGCCATTCATTAGCGCTATGTCACGGTTGGGTGGGATGACATAGACGCGGTTGGGTTGGACCACCATGCCATCCTCGACCTCGTAGACCTGCAGGCGGGTGAATTTCTTTAAAAGTTCTGAGAGGATACTTTTATGATCCGGGGCCAGATGCTGCACCAGGACAAAAGCCATACCGGGTTCGGTTTCGGCGGGAAGGCCGGAAAAGAAGGCTTTGAAGGCCGATAATGCCCCTGCGGATGCGCCGATACCAACGATGGGGAAACCGGGAGTGGACGAGTGGGCTAGCTCTGACTTTTCGGCAGCTTTTTCTTCGTAATCTGAGACCCTGGCTTTCTCGGTATTGTCCGGCTCAGGGAATGCTCTGTCTTTGTGATCCCTGATAGATTTTTTCTCATTGACCATGATCTCCTCGCAGAATACTTTTATTATTGCTTACTTAGGCACACATAAGACTTCACCTCAGAGAGTCAAGAGCCTAATGTAAAGCCTTTCGGGAAGGTTGTCCATTGCCGACTAATCTGCTGCAATTGACTCAACTTTATACAGAGATATTTTATCTTTCAATGGAAATCATAACCTACTGTGCTGATAACAGATAGCAGATTTTGCGTCGAAATCATGAAAGAGCCGATGACCGTTCTGGAGCACCGGTCTTTAAAGAGAGTCACTGACTTTATGACGAAACCTGGACAATTGGCAGAGTCATCTTTATATTTTGTTTTGGCTGCTGATGGCAGAGACCTCAGTCAATGCAGTCATCACCTTGGTTAGGGAGGCCATTGATCGTCATGGCAAGATGGAAAAGATGGTGCATTTTTCTGACACTTCGTACCAGCTATCCCAACTTCCCACGACATTGGGAAGCTGGTGCCTATCGCCTTGGCTAAAATGCTCAAAATAATTAAAATTTAATGATTGTCCTTTGGATTGTGGGTCTTGTCTCCACGCAATAGGGACGGCTTAAACGAAGTTATGGAGCGAAGCACATCAGAGAAGAAGGCACGCTCGATTTCGGCCTATGTTATACTGGGAGCGACGCTGCTTGCCTTTATCAAGACATTTTCGCTGCTTTCTCCCATTATTCTGTCTTTTTTACTCATTCTTCTGATTTCTCTTGCAATCAATCCTGTGATTCTCAGGATGCGGGCATTAACAGGCGGAAGAAAAATACCGACGGCACTGGTCACGGTGGGATTGATAGCGGGTATTGTTTTGCTCGGTTGGGCATTGTTCGGCCCAATGAAGACCTCGACTCTTAAATTCTCGGAATCGCTGCCCGAATATTGGGAACGTCTGCAAAAGCCCCTGATCAAAATGGAACAAAAAGCTGTCATTTCCGAGGAAAAGCTTCAGGCGGAAGTAAAAACTGAAATAGCCTGGGACGTATCGGCGGAGGGTGTGCAGGAAGCCCGACCTCAACTTCCCCCTCCGGAGCCAGACACCGACCCTGATGAGCAAAAGTCCCTTCGATCCAATTTGGCTGAGATGGTTCAAGGCGTGCTCGGCAGCTTCACCGCGGTCGCCGTCAATGGAGTTCAAATACTGGTCGTTTTGATAACGGTATTTTTCGGCGTGGTCTTTATGCTCATCAATCCCCGCCCGATTGTTGGGGCGATGCTTTCCGTCGTACCCGAACGACACCACAATCAGGCGGTGATCATCATGCAGAACATCGCAAGATTTGTCCCGACCTGGGCCTTGGCCACTATGCTGGGAATGGTGACAATCGGTACGCTGGTATTCCTGCTCATGTGGCCGATCTTCGGTTTCATGGATGCGTTAATTCTCGGGATGACAGCCGGCGTTCTGGAGGTAGTTCCCTATCTGGGGCCGATCTTCAGTGCCGTGCCCGCGCTCCTGCTCGCTTTTGGCGAAGGAGGGATGACCCCGCTGTGGGTTGTGCTCGCTTACGTTGCAGTCCAAGTGCTGGAGAACAATGTGATCCTCCCTTTCATAATGGCCCGCAGCGTGAAAGTGCATCCGTTGGCAGTGATCTTTTCCATGCTCTTATGCGTAAGCGCCTTTGGTGTGCTGGGTGTGCTGGTCGCGACTCCTTTGGTTGCAATTCTCCGTATTGTCCACAACGAGCTTTTTCGCAAGCGCTTTCTTCCTACAGTAACGGACGCAGATCTGAATCGTTTGGCAGGGATTGCTTTGGACGAAAAGCCGTTTGTTGGCAAGTGAGCTCACGATCCAATTTTTACGGAAAATAGTGTTCCCAAGAACATATCGCATGGAATTTGCATGCGAAAATTTATGCCAACAGATCAGAGAACGATTAAACAGAGAGGTTATGCTCCCAGGCTCCTTTTACACATGAGGATACAGATGGCATATGTTCCTTCCAGTTACCGGACCTGTCACTTAGGATTAGTAATATTTTTGCTCGTCTGCCTGAGCAGTTGTGTAAGTATTTCACCGTATTCCTATGACAGCATAAAAAAAGAATACAACGGTCGGCCCTCTCCACTGTCGGTCAATCAAGAATACGGAAAGATTGCCGATGAAAATCTGCAACTTCACAGCGGTATGCAATTTCCTCTGACTCTGCAGAATGCCATAGACGTGTCGATGAGGAACAATCCCGATCTCATCGGCGCCGCTTGGCGCATTCAGCGATCTAAAGCAATATTGCAGCTTGCCGATACCGGTTTCTGGCCGCAGGTCGCATTTTACACCGAATACATGCAGGGTGACGCTCCATCGGCTTATCTCTTTAAGAACATTGATCAGCGCCGGCTCCCCCAGAAAGTAGATTTCAATGATCCAGGCTGGTTTGAAAATTTTGAATCCGGTTTCAAAGGACAGATCAACCTGTTTAATGGTGGCAGTGATTATCTTTCTATCCTGATGGCCCGTCAGGATAAGGAAATTTCTGAACTTGATCGCAATCGAATTGCAAACGACTTGACGTCCCAGGTCATTCACGCATTTTATGATGCACTGGCCGCTGAGGATTTCATTGAGATAGCCGAGGAATCGATTACCACAGTTGAAGAGCAGCTCCGGATCATGACGGTTCGCTATAAAGGAGGAGCTGTGAATAAATCTGATCTCCTTTCCCTGGAAGTCCGACTGGCCCAAGCCAGAGAACAGCTCGTAGCTGGTAGAAATCGCTTTCAGCTTGCCTGTGCGGCCCTCGCTAACCTGATGGGACTCGAACCTTCGACTCTGGCGGAAAAGGGAGGGGGTCTTGCTGCTTCCGCAACAGTAGTCCCCGGGGTTCCTGAAACGTATGGACAGGGAGTGATTGTTGCTGTAAATCGACGGCCCGAACTAGCCCAGGTTCGTAAACAACTGATACGATCCCGCATGGCTCTGGACTCCGCGAAAACGGCCTATCTGCCGCGGCTTGACCTTATGGCCAAGTATTATATGAACGACAGGGGGCTGGATTATGACACGAGCCGGGATAACTGGACAACTGCACTTTTGCTGCAATGGGACCTGTTTACAGGATTTTCCAGAGGAGCGCAAGTTTCACAGGCCGAAGCCATCGTTCTGGAATTGCTGGCAGCCGATCATGAGGCTACCCTCGTTATCAAGCTTGATGTGAAGACCGCTTATCTCAATCTTGAAGAAGCTGGGATCCGCTATCAGGTAGCACGGAGCAGCGTTGACAGCGCCGAAGAATCGTTTCGGCTGGTGCGAGAGCATTATCAAGGTGGTGCGGTGACTGTTAACCGCTATCTCAAGGCCGAACTCGACTGGAATCGATCCCGTACCCGGGCCACGGCCGCCCAATACGATAAAATCAAAGCGCTCGCCGAGGTTGCCCGTTCAATTGGGGTATGGGCGGTGCAACCTTTAGCGGGAAGGCATAATTGATGGTATTTTCCCGATCGGGAGGAGCAGATGGAAAAGAAAAAGAAAATCTTCCTTTTTTCCAGCATAGGTATTGCTCTGGCTACGGTAATCTTCCTGTTGTGGTTTCTCTCCGGAGACAAAGTTGGTCCCGGCACGGTTCAGCCGGAAAAAAAGCGCACCTATTCCGAAGCTATCACGGCCAAAGTTGAGATCGTGACTGTTACGGAGTGGTACAATGCCGTGGGCACCGTTGTACCGAAAATCCAGGCACGCATTGAGCCTCGGGTTACCGCCCAGGTGATGGAAGTCCTGGTGAGGGCAGGTGATCCTGTTGAAAAAGGTGACATACTGGTACGGCTCGAAGATGCCCGGTTGAATGCCAAACTCTCCCAGTCCCGACAATCACTGCAGTCGGCCATTTCCCAGCGGGAGCAGGCCAGACAGAGAGTCCATGCCGCCGAAGCCGTCTTAGCCGAGGCCGACTTATCGCATAAACGGATAGTAAATTTTTATGAGGCCCAGGCCGCCACCGAGCAGGAACTCGAACAGTCACGTTCCCAGTTTCTCCAGGCCCAGGCCGCCCTGCAACGAGCCAAAGATGGTCTTTCCGGGACTGCGGCTGGTATTCGCCTTGCCGAAGAAATGGTCCATGAAGCCACGATTGCATTGCGTTACACACGAATTGTCGCTCCTGCAAAAGGCATGGTACTGAAACGTCTTGTCGACCCCGGCGACATGGCCACCCCCGGCAAACCTTTGCTGATTCTCCGAGAGGCAGGCGTTCTGCAGCTGGAGGCTTATGTCCGTGAAAGTCTGATTAACTCGATCAGGCTGGGTGACTTACGAAAAGTCAAGCTGTCCACACTCAATAAGACGGTAGAGGCGATCATCGACGAAATTGTTCCTTTTATCGATCCTCAAACCCGGACTTTTCTGGTCAAAGCCGACCTGCCGGAAGTTGAAGGAGCCTATTCGGGCATGTACGGCAAGTTGATGATTCCCTATGCTGAAGTGCCGGTCATACTGATTCCTTATCAGGCGGTGCGCCGGGTGGGGCAGCTCCAAATGGTTATGGTAAAAAACACTGATGGTTGGCAGGAGCGCTATATAAAAACCGGCAATATGTATGACGGCAAAATAGAAATTCTGTCCGGACTAAGCGGGGGTGACACAGTGTTGGTAGAGGAGCCGGAAACTCATGGCGACACATGAACAGGAACCAGTCGGTCTCATTGCAGGCTTAGTGCGGCCATTTTTGTCCGGTACTCCGGCAGTGATAGTGCTGATCGTTGCCCTGTGTCTGGGAGCCGCAGCTATTTCCATCACCCCAAGGGAAGAAGACCCACAGATTGTGGTGCCTCTGGCCGACATCTATGTTCAGGTTCCGGGGGCGGATCCGAAAGAAGTCGAAAAACTGGTTGCCACTCCGCTCGAACAATTGCTCTGGCAGATTGAAGGAGTAGAATATGTCTACTCGATCTCCCGCCGGGGAATGGCAATTGTCACCGTCCGGTTTTATGTCGGCGAAGATATGGTTGAATCTCTCGTTAAGCTGCATGACCAGATTACCATGAACATCGACCAGGTTCCTTCGATTGTGAAGGCATGGGTCATCAAACCGATAGAAATTGATGATGTCCCTATCATTAACCTCAGCCTGCATTCGACACGATACAGCGATCACGAGCTTCGGCGTATCGGCGAGGAAGTCCTCTGGCGTCTGTCTAAACTGGATGATATTTCGAGGACCTATATAATGGGGGGCCGCGGGCGGGAAATACGGGTAGAGCTGATTCCCGAGAAGATGACGGGCTACAATATGTCCATGCTGCAAGTCAGTCAGGCCCTGGCGGGAGCAGATGCCGCCCTGACCGCGGGCAATATCGACCGCTTTAATCAAAATTTTACCGTAACCATCAGTTCGTTTCTTAAATCAGTTACCGATGTGCGCGAGCTTGTCGTGGGGGTTCAGGAGGGACGGCCGATTTATTTACGCGATATCGCCGAGATTACTGATGGTCCCGCCGAAGCAACCCATTACACCCGCATCGGGCATTCTTTTCGTTATCGTCAGATCAATGAACAGCAGGATCAGCCGTTGACATCTCCCTCCGTGACCCTGGCATTTGCCAAAAAACAGGGAACGAATGCTGTCGATGTCTCTCGAAATATTCTGGCTGAGGTTGACCGACTCAAGGAAAAAGTGATCCCGGACGATGTCGATGTCACGATTACTCGCGATTACGGGGCAACCGCGCAGGGAAAAGTTAACGAGCTGCTCTTCACTCTGTTTTTTGCCATTATTACGGTGGTGGCTTTGCTTGCTTTTGCCCTGGGCTGGCGGGAAGCGCTGGTGGTGGCTGTAGCCGTGCCCATAAGTTTTTCTCTGGCGCTGTTTTTTAACTATCTCTTTGGTTACACCATCAACCGGGTTACCCTCTTTGCCCTGATCCTGTCACTTGGCCTCGTGGTCGACGATCCGATTACAAACGTGGATAATATCCAGCGGCACATTTTTTTGGGGAAACGTGACCCATTCAAGGCAACTCTTTTTGCTGTCAATGAGGTGCTACCCCCGGTAATTATATCGACAATAGCCATTATCATTTCCTTTACGCCACTATTTTTTATCACTGGGATGATGGGGCCCTACATGGCGCCGATGTCCGTTAATGTGCCACTGACGGTGATATTCTCTTCCCTGGCTGCTCTCACCGTCGTACCATGGATGACCTACCGACTCCTCCGCAACCATCCATCCGCCGGCACAGGCGCCAACGAGCCGGCAGCAGGGAATCAGGGTACTTCCGACTGGATTTTCCGACTCTATCGCAAGATGGTTACACCGTTTCTTGAATCACGGCGCAAACGGTGGTTGCTGTTGATTGTCATTGCAACATTGCTCATTGTTTCGATGCTGCTGGTGATGTTTCGTCTGGTTCCCCTGAAAATGTTACCTTTTGATAATAAGAATGAGTTTCAGGTCATCATAGATATGCCGGAAGGAACTCCCCTGGAAGCGACCGATGGTGTGGTTCGGAATTTTGAGGAATTTATACGCACGATCCCTGAAGTTACTAGTTACACCTCTTATGTCGGAACACATTCTCCTATTGATTTCAATGCGATGGTCCGGCATTATTACCTCCGCTCGGCACCCCATCAGGCTGATATTCGCATCAATCTTGTGCATAAAGATGAGCGGGTCATGAAAAGCCACCCGATCGTTCTGCGACTGAGAAATACGCTCATGGAAATAGCCGAGCAAAATGGGGCCACTGTGCAGCTGGTAGAAGTGCCCCCAGGGCCGCCGGTGCTTTCCACCATTGTCACTGAGCTCTATGGCACTGAGGATATATCGTATGCAGAGCTGATCGCCTCCGCTGAACACGTCAAACAGATAATGAAAGAGGAATCATTTGTAGTCGATATCGACGACATGGCGGAGGCAAGCCATAAAAGGTATGATTTTGTGGTCGATCGGGAAAAGGCAGCCTTGCATGGTGTGTCAACTGAAGCAATTACCCGGACGCTGCATATGGCTGTCGGTGGTGCGACTCCGGCACGAGTCCATGAAGAAGATGAAAGGCACCCCCTGCACGTACGAATGATTCTGCCCCGGCAGGCACGTAGCAATCTCTCCAGGCTGACCCAGATTCCAATCGCCACGGCTGAAGGTCAGATGGTGCCTTTGGCCGAGTTGGTCAATGTGCGGCAAGTAGTCGAAGAGCAGACCATCTTTCACAAAAATCTACAGCCTGTGGTCTATGTCACTGCCGAAATGGCAGGGCGGGCGCCGGGCGAAGCGATCATCGACATGCAGCGCAGGCTTGCCGAAAAACCACTGCCGGCAGGAGTCCGGGCAGAATGGGCAGGGGAGGGGGAATGGCAGATTACCCTGCAGGGTTTCCGTGATATGGGGATTGCCTTTGCCGCGGCACTGGCAGGCATTTATATTTTGATGATTATTCAGACCAGTTCATTTCTCATGCCGATTTTGATCATGATGGCTATTCCCCTCACCTTGATTGGAATCATGCCGGGTTTCTGGCTGCTGAACCTTATTTCGGGAGGCCAGATCGGCGGATATGAGAACCTGGTTTACTTCACCGCCACCAGTATGATCGGCATGATAGCCTTGGGCGGTATTGTTATCAGAAATTCAGTGGTTCTTATTGAGTTTATCCAGGATTCACTGGCAGAAAAAATGGAAGTGAAGGAAGCTATCCTGCAAAGTGGGGCGATTCGGATGCGCCCGATTGTATTGACGGCGATTACCACTGCTTTAGGCGCCTGGCCAATTACTCTCGATCCGATTTTTTCCGGCCTCGCCTGGGCTCTGATCTTTGGTTTATTCGCCTCCACCCTTTTTACTCTGCTGGTAGTACCGGTAACCTTTTATGCTGTGTATGGGATGAATATGGAAAATGCAGATAACAAATTCTCTACAGAGCCAACTGAGGATTTTTAAGCATAGCAATCAGTGTTTTACGTGTTGAGAGGAGGAGGTTTAACATATAAAAGGAGGACTTTATGAAGAGACTGGAAAATTATGAAGCAGTGATTACAGGTGGCGCCAGAGGCATCGGCAGAGCCATTTGCGAACTCTTTGCCGCACAGGGCGCAAAAACCGCAGTCACAGACATACTGGATGAGGAAGGCCGGAATCTGGTAGGAGCGATCAAGGACAAAGGAGGACAGGCGGAATTCTTTCATCTGGATACGAGCGATGAAAGGGAGGTAAAAGATGTTCTGGCTCAGGTCAACGAGAAATTCGGAGGCATCCGGATCCTCATCAACAATGCGGGGATATCGGGTCCCAATAAGCCAACCCATGAAATAGAGCTATCAGAATGGCAGAAATTGATCGATATCAACATTAACGGTGTCTTTCTTTGTACAAAACACGTCATCCCTTACATGAAGCAGGGAAAAGGTGGGAGCATCATTAATCTCTCATCCATTTATGGCATTGTCGGCGCCCAGGATCTTCCGGCCTACCATGCTTCCAAAGGAGCCGTGCGCTTGATGAGCAAGACCGATGCCCTGCTCTACGCTGCAGACAATATCAGGGTCAATTCCATCCACCCCGGTTATATATGGACGCCCCTGGTAGAGGATATCGCCAAAGAGTCCCAAGAGGGAGTTGACGAATTTCGAAAAAAACTGGCTGCGCTACACCCGATTGGGCATGTCGGCGAACCCATGGATATTGCTTACGGAGCCTTGTATCTGGCCTCTTCTGAGTCCAAGTTCGTGACCGGGAGTGAACTTATCATTGACGGCGGGTATACGGCACAATAGCAGGTGTACCAACTGTTGAACCTCTGCGGAGCTTTGATACTTCTTCCAGCACTAAGCGCCTTTTGCCCTAACGGGTGATGTGCTGATACTCACCAGCATCGGAAGTGGCAAGACTCACAACCATAATGGCGATCCAGGATACGATGAAGCCGGGAATGATCTCGTATACACCCGAACCACCCATGAACTCTCCGTTCCAGCCCAGAGAGATCCAGACGATAACGGTAACGGCACCGGCAACCATGCCAGCGATGGCACCAGCGCCATTCGTACGCGGCCACATCAGTGACAGGATAATCAGCGGACCAAACGCTGCGCCAAAACCTGCCCAGGCGTGACTGACCAGAGCCAAAACCTGGGAGTTCGGATCAGACCCAATGACGGCGGCAACCAGACCAACCAGTACTACGCAGATCCGGCCTACAGCCACGCATTCCTTGTCCGTTGCTTCTTTACGCAGAAACAGGCGGTAGAGGTCTTCGGTCAGTGAAGAAGACGAAACCAGAAGCTGACTGGAGATAGTACTCATAACCGCAGCCAGAAGAGCCGCATAGAGGAAACCGGTGATTAGCGGATGGAACAGCATGTCCGACAGAATGATGAAGATGGTTTCCGGATCCTCAATATTCAGTCCATTCCGTATGGCGTATGCGCGACCGAACACGCCCAGAGAGATAGCACCGATCAGTGAAATAGCCATCCAGCCCATTCCGATATTGCGGGCAATCGGAACATCTTTCAAAGTGCGGATAGCCATGAAGCGCACGATAATGTGCGGCTGACCAAAATAGCCAAGGCCCCAGGTTACTGCTGACAGCCAACCAACTAAGGTAAGCCCTTCGGTCCAGGACAACAGCGTCGGGTCTATTTCATTGAGGGTCTGTGATGCCTGGGAATAGCCACCGCCGCCTTCGCCGAAGAGAACGACCGCCGGCATCATCACCAGTGCGACCATCATGATACAACCCTGAACAAAGTCCGTCATACTCACTGCCAGGAAGCCACCAACAACTGTGTACGTCAGTACCACGCCCAGTGTTATCACAATGCCCACGACGTAATCGCTCAGGCCACCAAAATTGAAAATTCCGGCGAATGCACTTTCAAACAGCTTCCCACCGGCAACCAGGCCGGACGCGGTGTAGATTGCGAAAAAGATGACGATGACAACCGCCGACACCGTTCTCAGGGACAATGCCTGGGTCGGGAACCGGTTGGCCAGGAAGGACGGAATGGTAATGGCATTGCCATAATGTACCGTTTGTTCCCGGAGCCGCGGTGCAACAAAGACCCAGTTTAAAAAGGCACCCACAAACAGGCCGATACCGATCCAGGCTGAAGCCAGACCGGTTACAAACAGCGCACCTGGAAGGCCCAGCAGCAACCATCCGCTCATATCCGAAGCACCAGCCGAAAGGGCCGCTACTTTTGGACTGAGGGCTCGCCCGGCCAGCATATAATCTTCAGACGAGGACGTAGATCTGCGCATTGCAAAAATGCCGATGGCAATCATGAGCGCAAAATATGCAAATAGACTGATCCAAACACCAATAGCCATAAGGATCCTCCGGTTTAATGAGTCGGATATCCGCTCGCGAAGTGATAAATCATCGCTTTGCAAACCAGCTCTAACTTATCCGCAAAATTCATTGCCTACAGCTATCAATATCAGGAAACCTATCCTTTTTCAAACGTCTTTTCAAGCGATTTTCAGCTTTCCAGGTTGTTGCTCAACATATTCGAGGGATAAGCTGTCTCCTCACTGCTATGGCGCTTTTTGCCGACCTACGCGAAGCTTTCGTGTGGAAAAGCAGCCAAGAAAAGAGAGATCGAAAAAAAAAGTCAAATTTCAACTATCATTTTATGTTAGATTGTCTAAATTTTAACCACACGAATCGGCTATTGGTTCAAAACGGGAACTGCTGAAGTGGACTTGTCTTGGGCTGTCTATTACTTATGTTAGAATCCTTTACACCCAATATCCTCTTCACAGATATCATCATGCCGAAAATCAGTGGCGATGAGTTGTGCCGCATAGTGAGAGGCAGGCCAAGATTGAGAGATAATTTTGTTGTAATTTATTTGGCAATAGCCGTTAAGGATGAACAACAGATGTTTAGTCTGAAAGCATATCTCTAGCGAGAAAATATCATTCATGGAAAGGAGAATCTGTATCCAAGAAGCATCACGACTGAACTCCTCCTGTCCCGAAGACTAATCTTCGGCATCAACACGGGTCTACCCGCACTCGACAATATGTGTTACGCTTATTCTATTCAGCTGCAAAGTCTCAAAACTCGTTTATCTGGAGGAAGAATGATATACAGATCAGCAGAAACAATTGTTAGGCAGCTATGAATTTCTCTAACTTGAAACCAGGAGGTACAACGATGCGCAAGCGAATCATCACCCCAGTAAAGCAAGAAACTGCATCTCTTGATCAGGACTGGTTAAATATAGAGGGGCACGCGGAGGTGGAAATTACCTCGGAGGACGCCGCTCATCCAAT
>JBHEOR010000054.1:5318-17416 GCA_046260685.1 Desulfopila sp. | reverse complement strand
AAAGAAAAGATTAAAGAAAAAAAGCACAATTTCAATCTTCTGCTTAAGAGAAAGACCAAGAGGTTATGAAGCGCGCAATGAAAGAACTGCAAGATTCAGGTATTTTAGACAAAGCTTCAGGAAAAGGTGATAAAGCGCCGGATTTTACGGTTGAAAATTATGCAGGAAAATCGGTTAATCTTAAAGAAACTCTTTCTAAAGCTCCGGTTATTTTAGGTTTTTACAGGGGGAAATGGTGACCATTTTGCAATCTGGAGCTGGAAGCTCTGGAAGAAGTCCACTCAAAAATCAAAGCTGAAGGTGCAATTCTTTTAATGATTTCTCCTCAGACTGAGGAACAATCCGGGATCTTCGTGAAAGAAAAAAATCTTCCCGTCGAATTGCTGAGCGATCCGGATAATCGGATTGCCGAGAAATATGGCATTGCCTATACTTTTCCCGAGGATCTCAAACAGGTTTACCTGGAGATGGGGATTAACCTGGAAGAATATAACGGAAACGCTTCCTGGAAATTACCCTTAGTTGCGCGTTATATAATTGGTCAGGAAGGAATCATCCAATATAGCTTTGTCAGTGCAGATCATACCGACAGAGCTGATACTGAGGATACCCTTGAAGTCTTGAGAAAGTTACGGAGCGGTAAGCGGAAGGCCTGATAATTCCTTAATGAATAATGCACGCGAGAGCTATTCGAACGGCAGATTAAACAGGGTGATTGCTGAAAAGCAGGGTATGCCCCGGTTGTTTAGCTGTGAATTAAACAATCCCGCCATTAGCGCGTAAAGTTTGTCCGTTAATCCATGAGCCGTCGGGACCTGCCAGAAATGCGACCGCTGCTGCGATATCTTCAGGTTGGCCCAGACGCTCAAGCGGTGTAAGTGTGGTGAGACGGTCAATGACTTCCTGTGGTTTTCCATGAAAGAATAAATCCGTCGCGGTAGGTCCCGGAGCGATTGCGTTAACAGTAATGTTCCTGCCGCGCAGTTCTTTCGCGAGAATACCGGTCATCGCTTCAACAGCGGCTTTGGTGGCTGCATAGACGCCGTAGGTCGGCTGAAGCAGACCAACAACACTTGATGATAGATTAATAATGCGGCCACCATTTCGAACACGTTTCGCCGCTTCACGCAGATTGTTGAAAGTACCTTTAAGATTAACAGCGAGCTGACGATCAAACGTTGCATCGTCGGTCTCGGCTATCGTTGAGAGCGTCATAATTCCGGCGTTATTGACCAGCACATCAACGCCGCCGAAGGCTTCTTCCGTGGCGTCAAACATGCTCCGCACAGCAGCCGGATCACTGACATCGACTTTTACTGCAAGGGCCTGCCCGCCATCCGCTTTAATCCTGTCCGCCAATTGTTCCGCGGCTTCGACATTGCCTAAATAATTAATAACCACCGCATATCCATCACCAGCGAGACGCGCTGCAATTGCAGCACCGATTCCACGTGATGAACCGGTTATGATTGCCACCTTGTTATGTAATGTCATGTTCCTCACCAATTTAATTGAGTTGGTAAAATGTAAAAACCGGAAGGTCGGTATCCATTGACTTACTATGCTGACAAGCACAGCGAGTGTCAATTTTGATTTTTACCGCAGGAAGACCGAGATTTCATTTGAAGAGTCTGAAAAAATTCACCGCCAACAATCCTTTTCCTTGACAAAAACTTTAAATGTAATTTATATAGCTATATAAAAGCTAGAAAACGGCTGCTTTGTGACTATTCCGTTGTTAATTGAAAAGGAGGTTAAACAAGAATTTGCAAAAAGCAGCAGTCAAAAATCAATAGTCTTCAAACCCTGGAGGGTGAATAAAGATGACAAGCAAAACCATACGTATAGGTGAAATGTTTGATGATATATCCATTACTCCTTACCAGTATCGTGTTGGTATCCTCTGTATTCTTATCACTTTTCTGGATGGTTTTGATCTGACAATTATTGGCGTAGCATTGCCTAACATTGCAGAATATCTAGATACTTCTCCAGGGGCTCTAGGATATGCACTGGGAATGGGACAACTCGGACCGCTGTTTGGGGCGATAATTTTAGGGATGCTTGCCGATCGTTTTGGCCGGAAGTGGATGCTGTTTTTCTCTGCTCTGGTTTTTGGATTTTTTACCTTGCTGACCCCATTTGTCACAACCGTAGAGCAGTTAGGCTTGTATCGTTTTCTGGCTGGAATCGGCCTGGGCGGTGCCATCCCCAATGCGCTGGCAATTGCCTCGGAATATGCACCGAAACGGTCTCGTAGTTTTATTGTTGCAACGATGTATGCGGGCATGCCTGCCGGTGCAATGACTGGTGGACTTTTGGCGGCCTACTTAATCCCTCAATTGGGCTGGCAATCACTCTTTTTTATTGGAGGCCTGGCTCCGATCATTTTGAGTGTCTTTATTGCGTTCGCTCTTCCTGAATCTTTGGAATTCCTTGTTTCGCGCAATAAGGATAATGATAAAAAACAAGTACGCAGAATTATAGCACGCATAGCACCAGCTCTAATAAGCGCCAAGAACATTCAGTTTATAAACACAGAGAAAGTCGTCGCCGGTGTGCCTGTCAAAAGGCTGTTTACTGAAGGACGTGCCGTGACAACTCTGCTGTTGTGGGTAATCTGCAGCGCCGCTCTTTACATGCTCTGGATACTCAATACCTGGGCACCAACCCTGTTGCGCAATAGCGGGGCATCCGTTCAGCAGTATAGCTTTGCCTACGCTCTTCTCTGCTTTGGAGCCGTGATATCTTCACTTTTTATTGGTCGAACCATGGATCGATATAATCCGTTTCGTATTCTGCAGATTGGATTTGTAATGGCTGCTGTAAGTCTTGTTGCCTTTGGCATAGGTGCAGGCAGTGGTTCATTTATGGTCATCGCAGTTCTATCCGTTTTTTGCGGTATATGTATAAATGGCAGCCAAACGGGAACACTCGCTGTTGCGACTCTATCCTATCCTGCAGATATTCGGGGAACAGCGATAGGCTGGACCTATGCAATAGCCAAAATCGGTGCAATGCTTGCCCCGGTGGTTGGAGGTTTGTTGCTCAGCAGGAATTGGAGTGTCAGTCAGATCTGCACTGTTAACGCCCTGGTTGGACTCTTTATCGCGGTGATGCTTCTCGTCCTGCAAAAGCGGGTATGTAAAATTGACTGGATAAAGAAAAATGAGCAATTAGCAGTGGCAGAAATTAAATAATTCTCCGGGCTGTTAAAAGCATTTAACACAAACGCCCTGGTAGTAATTGTACGCCTATATTTAATGCACACCCAGAATGAGGACTGCGATGGAAATTACCCGTGAAATATACTGGAATGTTGGCCATGGCTTGTGGACCTTGCTCCCTATGTATCTTCTTACAATTATGGCAATAATTGTGCTGGTTAGCGTCTCGAAAAAACGGCTGCGGGTCTATCGGCAGGGGTTACCCTTGAATCGAACGGATTTACCCGGCAAACGAATTATTGACACTTTAAAAAACATTATACTGCAGAGAAAGGTCATTCAGGTCACCGCCCCGGGAGTCTTTCACGGTTTGTTCTTTTGGTGTTTTCTCCTTCTCCTCGTTGGCACCACTCTCATTGTTATCCAGGCTGATTTTACCGACCTGTTTTTTGACATTAAGTTTTTACAGGGTACTTTTTATAAAATATTTTCCTTAATTCTGGATCTTGCAGGAATTGTTGCCATCATTTCTCTCGCTCTTCTTTTTGTCTGGCGATATCTGTTTCGTTGGCAGGGACGTGAGAACAACAGCGGCTATATCCTCATTCATAGTCTTATGATGACTATCCTTCTGACAGGTTTTATCATTGAAGGGAGTCGGATGGCCGTCACCGAAATAGGCACAGCGCTTGCTTATTGGTCTCCCGGCGGTTTGCTGGTCGCTCAATCGCTCTCCTGGATGGGGGAGGATGAGTTACGTTTTATCCATAAAATCATCTGGTGGCTGCATCTTTTCCTGGTTGCAGGTTTCATTGCCCTTATTCCGTATACCAAATTCAGGCATATCCTCACGACCAGTACCAATTATTTTTTTACGGACCTGGGACCCAAAGGAAAACTGACCAGTCTCGATCTGCAAGACGAAGACGCAGAAACCTTTGGAGCCGCCTCTGTGGTGGACATGACCTGGAAAGATATTTTCGATGCCGATGCCTGTACTTCCTGCGAGCGTTGTCAGGATCGTTGTCCTGCCTATGCAACCGGAAAGCCTCTGTCACCGATGAAGCTCATACACCAGCTGGGCGAGGCTGCAAGCAGCAGACCGGGCGCAAACTTTATTGACATCCTGGGTAAAGACGCCTTGTGGTCCTGTACCACCTGCCGGGCATGTCAGGAAATCTGCCCTGCCTCGATTGAGCATGTAAGTAAAATTGTAGAACTACGCCGAAGCATGGTGCTGATGGAAGGAGAATTCCCGGGAGAGGAGGTGATGGCTGCTATGGAGCAAACCGAGGTAAATGGCAATCCCTTTGGAACAGGCTATGCAACTCGCGGAGACTGGACATCGGAATTGGGTGTGCCCACTCTGGCAGAGGACAGCGATATAGATATTCTCTATTTTGTCGGCTGCTATTCTTCTTTTGACAAGAGAAATATCCGCGTAGCCAAAAGCTTTATAGAGTTGTGTAAAGCTTCAGGTATTAAGGTAGGGATTCTTGGCAAAGAAGAAAAATGCTGCGGAGAGCCTGTACGCAAGATGGGCAATGAATATCTCTATCAAAGTCTCGCTGCAGAAAATATTGAGAAAATCACTTCATATGGTGTGAAACGAATCGTCACTACCTGTCCGCACTGTTTTAATACACTTAAAAAAGATTACCTGGACCTCGGTCTTGCCGGAGTAGAAATAGAGCATCATTCGGTATTTTTAGACAGGTTACTGACTACCGGTAAACTTATCATAAAAGCTGCGCCGCTTTCCTGTACCTACCATGATTCCTGCTATCTCGGCCGGCACAACGATATATACGACGCTCCAAGATCGATCATCCGGATTGCCGGGGGAACATTGGTTGAGATGGATAAAAACAGGGCGGAGTCGTTTTGCTGCAGTGCCGGAGGGGGACGGATTCTCGCAGAAGAAAAGCTCGGGGAAAGAATGAACATAAAAAGAGTTCAAATGGCTGCGGCGCTGGGGAGAGAGGTGCTGGTGTCAAATTGCCCTTTCTGTCTGACTATGTTTGAGGATGGAGTGAAAGGAGCCGAGGTCGACCAGACACTGGCGCCAAGGGATATAGCTGAAATCCTCGTTGAGAGACTGCCTTGGAAGGCCGGGACGGCGTACAAATAAATGACTTATTTACTGGAGGAGAGTATGAATATTTTGGTTTGTATCAAGCAGGTTCCTGATATGGAATCTAAATTCAAAGTGGCTGCCGGCGGCAAGTGGTACGATACTGCCGATCTTGCCTGGCGAATGAATGAGTATGATGAATATGCTGTTGAACAGGCAGTGAAAGTAAGGGAACAGGTAAGGGATGCAGATCTCACCGTGTTGTCTATAGGGTCCGGGCAGGTGAAGGAGACCATGAAAAAAGCCCTGGCCATGGGATGTGATCGTGGTATCCATATTCAAGATGAGGCTGTTTTTAGCAAAGAATCTTACCAAGTGGCTGGCATAATAGCAGAATATGCGAAAGATAAAAACTTCGATATGATATTCACCGGTATGCAGTCACAGGATCGCGGCAGTGCCCAGGTGGGGATTCTGGTTGCGGAAATGTTGGATCTGCCAAGTGTCTCAACGATTGTTGGTTTTAAGTACAATGCAGGAGAAGCAGCCGTCAGCAGAGAACTTGAGGGCGGCATAAAGGCAAACATCACAGTAAAGGTCCCGGCTCTTTTTACCTGTCAGCTCGGTCTGAACACTCCTCGCTATCCGACATTGCCGAATATAATGAAGGCTAAAAAGAAGGAACTTTTAACAATACCGGTAGAAGATCTGTTACACGTTGATGCCCGTCTTGAAACCAGGAAAATGTATCTCCCGGAAAAGAAAGCCGGTGGAATCATCCTAGAGGGCGAAGTCAGCGAACTGGCAGATAAACTGATTGCAATTCTTAAAGAAAAATCCACTGCTTTGGCCTAGGAGAAGAGCATGAAATTATTGTTGGTTGCGGAATACAGAGATGGTAAATTGCTGGGAAATAGTAATGAATTAATTGCCTTTGCCCAGACTATGGAAGCAGAGAGCGCAATGGTGCTGGTTGGTAACGACCATGCTCTGCCGGCTTATACAGGTAAGCTCTATCTGGCTGACGTCGCTTCCTACGGCGAATGCAATCCGGACTTGCACAAACAGGTAATTCTTGAAGTGGTCGCCCAAGAGCAGCCGGACATGATAGTTTTTTGTCACTCATCTTACGGATGGGATCTGGCGCCACGAGTGGCATTTGCCCTGAAAGCGGCACAGATCTCCGAGGTAATGGCCGTCAGTGAAGGTAAACTGGTCGTTCCTGTCTGTAATTCTAAATTAAGACGTACTATCGATTGTAAGAGTACAACGGCTGTGGTGACTCTTCAGGCCGGAGCTTTCACCTTGAAAGAGCAGCAATCAGTTAAGCTGGAGGTAATCAAAGTCGAGGTCGCGGGGATAAGGCGAATGACCTTTCATGGCTATGAGGCCGCCCAGGAGGGCGGGGTCGATTTAAGTAAGGCAGAGATTATCGTGAGTGCGGGCCGCGGCATCGGTAAATCAGATAATGTCGGATTAATTGTCAATCTTGCCAAAGCCCTTGGAGGAGAATATGGTGCTTCCCGGCCTGTGGTCGATTCCGAATGGGTTCCTCACGACCGTCAGGTTGGGACTACCGGTCAGACCGTGGCACCGAAACTTTATCTGGCATGTGGCATTTCCGGTGCTATTCAGCATTTGGCCGGAATGAAGAAATCTGAATTTGTGGTGGCTATCAACACGGATCGAGATGCCCCTATCGGTGAAGAAGCGGATGTGCTGGTGGTCGCCGATCTGTTACAGTTTGTACCAATATTAACAGAAAAAATCCTGGCTCGGTAGATTGGGGTTGATTAGATGAAAACGACCTGTACTCTCAAGACACTGCTGGCACAAGGTTGTGAACGTGGCCAGGACAATCCGGCTATCATTTTTGCAGAGAAAAAGTACAGCTTCAAGACCTTTCGCAAGCGGATTTTTGGGATGAGTAATGCGTTGCTTGATCTTGGTCTTAAAAAAGGTGATCGGGTAGCCCTGCTTACGAGAAACAGTATTGAGAGTGCCGAGTCGTACTTCAGTGTGACTCACGCGGGATTGGTTCTGGTGATGTTGAATTCCAGGCTGGCTCCTGTTGAAATTCGTACCATTTTAAGAGATTCTAAAGCTTCTGTCCTGCTGATAACTGAAGAATATGCCGACCATATTGAGCAGATAAGTGGCGGATTGACGTTTTTACAGCATACGGTGCTGATCGGCTCTAAACAGAACACTCCGGCTGGCTGGCTGCACTATGAAACCCTTATCGAAAGTGGTTCCGACGAGGAACCAATGGTGGATATTTTTGAGGATGATCTGGCGGCACTGATGTACACCAGCGGCACAACAGGTGTTCCCAAGGGTTGTATGGTTGGGCATCGAAACCTGTACCATGTGGGAAAAAGTATGTCCCTGGAAATGCACATGGGACCGAACGATTTGGGTATTATCCCAGTACCCCTCTTTCATGCGTCAGGGCAATGTCTTTTGATGAGTTGCATCTTCAGCGACATTCCTTCGGTCATTATGCCTTGCTGGGATATCGTAAAGTTCATGGAACTGGTCAAAAAATACCGTGCAACAGCTGCCATGCTGGCTACGCCCATGCTGTTCAACCTTGTCAACCACTCCCGATCCGACCAATATGAATTTGGTTCCATTGAAAAAATTTTGTTTGCCGGAGCTCCGGTTTCTCCGATTCTCCTGAAAAAGGCAATAGAGCGTTTCGGCAATATTTTTATCCATGGGTATGGTGCAACAGAAACCGTAGGTTCCATGTCAATTCTGAGACTAGATGAAGTAGAGAGCGCGCTTGCAGAAGGCAGAACTGAGATCCTTGGTTCTTGCGGAAGAAATTATGCGGATATGGAAATTTTAGTTGTGGATGAAAATGATCAGCCTGTTGTTGCCAATTCTACCGGAGAGATCCGTGTACGGGGGAAAGGTGTAACCATGGGTTACTGGAACAAAGAGGGCGGCAAATGCGATGGCTTCAAGGGAGAATGGTACTATACCGGAGATCTTGCAAGAATTGATGGCTCGGGGTTCGTCTATATAGTCGGCAGGAGAAAAGACATGATAATCTCCGGAGCAGAAAATGTCTTTCCTGCCGAGATAGAGAATGTCTTGCTCAAACACCCGGCCATTGAACAGGTTGCTGTTGTCGGTATTGAGGACGAAAAATGGGGAGAAGCAGTCACAGCTTTTATAGTGCAAAAACATGGCGAACACGTTACTGAAAGTGCGCTTGAAGCGTTCTGCAGACAGGAAATTGCTGCGTACAAGGTACCAAAGAAATTTTATTTGGTGGACAGACTCCCCATTAGTGCTACGGGTAAGCTCCTTAAAGGTAAACTGATTCGCCATGTTTCTTGATCCGGCTTCTAATGTATCCCGGTTTTCTTCAAATCTCGGTGACTAATGGCATATTTTTGCAGGAAATGGACTGGCGAGCTTGGTCCAATACCAGGTATTGGTTTCAGCGTAAAAATAATTGCCAAAGCTTTCGGGAAAAGGTAATTTTGATGCATTGGATCGGATGGCTCTTCGGTGGAAAGGGCCTTTTCCAGGAAGCCCGAAGAAAGCAACTACTTATCACCATCACCTTCCTGATTACATTTGAGATGCAGCTTTGCTGTTGATACCCGGCAAAAAGACTTTCTTTTTCCCGGAAGATGGGAAGTTCCTGATCGCAGCAATACTTCTTGGCACCGCCGGCAGCGGAGGTTCCCTTGGAACATCAGTCACGAAAATGTGTCTCGCCCGGTGGGTGGGACATCCTCCTTCTATTAATTCTGCTCAGTTGGCCCTGTGCCGTTTCCTCCTTGACTCAGGCTTCCACAGAGGTGCGGATCGGCCTCCTCGCTAAACGGGGTTCGGCGATTGATGTGGAACTGTGGACGGCTACCGCCGACTATCTCACCGCCCATCTGCCTGGTTACCGTTTCCGCATTGTTCCTCTCGATTTTACTGAGATTTATGATGCCGCCCGTGAAGCAAAGATCGATTTTGTCCTGGCCAACTCGGCCTTTTATGTCGAACTTGAAAAACTCTACGGGGTGAGTCGAATTGTCACCCTGATCAACCGCAACTTCCCCGGACAGCAGACAACGACCTTTGGCGGGGTGATTTTCTGTCGGGCTGATCGGCAGGATCTTCTGCAAACCCGCGATCTGCGCAACCGCCGTTTTATGGCGGTGGAACCGCGATCGTTCGGTGGCTGGATCGCTGCCTGGCGGGAACTGCACCATATGGGCATCGATCCACTGCGCTTTTTTGCCTCGCTTGAGTACGGCAATACCCATGACGCGGTTGTCAATGCGGTGAGAAACGGCAGCGTTGATGCCGGCACTGTCCGCACCGACACCCTCGAGCGGATGGCCGAAGCCGGTACTATCAGGCTTGAGGAGTTTCGGATTCTCAACGAACAGGTCGTTGCCGGCTTTCCCTTCAAGCTGAGTACCGTCCTCTATCCCGAGTGGCCGATGGCGGCGATCAGAACCACCTCCGCCGAGTTGTCCCGTCAGGTTGCCGCCGCCCTGCTGACCATGGCGAGCGACGACCCTGCTGCGATTGCGAGCAAGATTGCCGGCTGGACCGTCCCTCTCAACTACCAGCCTGTGCATGAATGTCTGCTCGATCTGCGGATTGGGCCCTATGTCGACTTTGGGCAATTTACCCTGACCGACGTTGTCAAGCGCTATTGGCGCCTGCTTTGCCTGCTCTTTTTCGCGGTTACTGTGGTGGTACTGACCTCTCTGTACATTCTTCGCCTTAATCGTCGGCTTCGCCGAAAAAACCATGAGGTTGACGATCTTAACAGGACCCTTGAGTCTAAAGTGGTCGAACGCACCCGACGGATCAACACTTTGCTTGACCAGGAACTTTATCTTCGCGAGATCATGGAGACCGTGGCAGCAGTCAACGGCCTGCTGATTTCCGCCACCGATATTTCGTCGCTGTTGCACCAGGCTTCCCGGGCGATGGGCCGGCACAGTCATTACGGCTACTGCTGGATCGGCCTGCTCGACGCGGGCCTCGTTACGCAGATTTTCACTGCCGACGAGTCGATACGCCTACCCAAAGCACCTCCCTACGACCCTCAGGAAGGCTCCGATCCTTTTGCTTTGTCAGCCACTGCCCGGTGCATCACCACTAACAACACCGTGGTGCTGGACAAAGATGACCGGCTGAGCACGGTCACCCCGTGGCTGGACATGAGCAATGCAACCAGGTTCCATGCCGTCGCCGCACTTCCGCTGCGGCCCGACCGCTATACTCCGCCGTTGGGAGTATTGTCCGTCTACACCATGCGCCGTGAGGGGTTTGAGATAGAAGAAATCAAGATGCTCGAAGATCTGGCCGGAGACATCGGTTTCGCCGTAAATTCCTTCCGGCAGCGCGAGCGTGTATCAAGGCTGGAAAGGGAACGGAGTGAAAATTACGAGCAGACCATCCTGTCTTTTGCAGAGATGATTGATCACCGGGACACCTATACCGCCGGTCACACCGTTCGGGTAGCCGGGTACAGCAGAATGCTTGCTGTCGAGATGGGCCTTGGCGAGAACCTGATCGGTGCCCTGCAGCAGGCCGCAATCCTCCACGATATCGGCAAGATCGCTACCCCCGATTCAGTACTTCTCAAACCGGGCAAGCTCTCCGCGCTCGATTACGAGCTGATCAAGCTCCACGCTTCCGCCGGCCATGCAATGCTGGCAGGGATTCCGATGTACCAGGAACTTGCTGAAACAATCCGCCATCACCATGAACGTTATGACGGTATGGGGTACCCCGATCGACTTCGGGATGGGGAAATTCCCCTGCTGTCGCGGGTTATCGTTGTCGCCGATTCCTTTGACGCGATGACGACTAACCGCATATACAAGCCAAGAAAGACGGTTGAAGAGGCACTGGAAGAGATTGAGGCACTGAGCGGCAGCCAGTTCGATCCGGAGGTGGTTGCGGTGAGTCGGCGTGCCCTTGCCGGGGTCGTCATTGAGGAGTCTATCACCCAACTGCCGAAGAACCAGATGGAACAACGCCGTTTTTCATACTTTTTCAGTGATAAGCTGACCGGTCTCTACAATGAGGATTATCTACAGATTATCCTCCGCAATAACCTGGCACCGCGGGAATTCAGCTGCCTGCACAGCCTGCACGTCAAGGGTCTTGACCAGTACAACAGGCTGCATGGCTGGGAGCAGGGCAATCTGCTGATCCAAAAATTTGCTGCCGAACTGCAATCCCGCTATCCCGATGCACTGCTCTTCCGAGTCTACGGTCAGGATTTTATTATTATTACTGCCATGCACTTTGATCTTACCGCCGAGGCCCTGCTGTTTAAGAGCTTAAACGGGACCGAAGTACTGCTCGAAGTAAATCATGTCGACCTGCGCCAGGATGCCAATTATTATATCGATAAACTGGAACACCTGGAGATTCTTTGTGAACAGGAAGCCTGTCACCGGCAAGGTCCATAAGGATTTGGAAACATCTTGACTATTGTCAGTATCAATACATATTTCGTTCTAACCGTCGCATCTTTCAATCGCGAGGCATGCTATTTTGTCGTATCATTGAACAGTCTGTGATAACCGCCCCGTCGTCGTATCGCCGGATCGTCGCACGACAATACAATACTTAAGGGGCTTGCTTTAAATGGATACGACGCTATTTTAAAACGGTAACTTGTTCTTCCGCTTACATAACCTTCTCAATTCAATTTAAGACAAACGAGATCCGATCAATGGACCCAAGAGATTACCAAATAATCCGTCAACTGTTTGATGACTACCTGCGAATGTATGCAGGCCGCGATGATCGACTCACCACACACTTCAGCGAGAATTTTTCGGGCTTTACCGGAGGCGGGGATTTTCTGG
>JBHEOR010000054.1:0-5308 GCA_046260685.1 Desulfopila sp. | reverse complement strand
GAAGAATGGGTTGCGATTACCCGCCAGGACTTCGCCCAGATCAAAGATCCGATCCGCATCGAACTCAAGGACCTGGCCATCCAGTCACTGGCTGACACGATTGCTGTGGCGACCGGCTTTTTTACCATACATCTGCCAATTAAAGACCATATCCTTTCTAATGAGATAGCACGCCTGGTCTTGATTTTTCGTTTGGAATCCGAAGGCTGGAAAATCTCCCACAGCGGTATATCCATTCCCTACCACCTGGTTCGTGAGGGCGAAATCTATCCAATGAAGGAATTGGTGGACCGGAACCAGTTCCTGGAAAAGCTGGTCGCCGAACGAACGACTCAGCTTTCCGAGGCTAATGATAACCTGCAACAGACAAATGAAAAACTTGCACGCGAGATCGAAGAGCACAAGCAGACCGAGGAAGCATTGCGGCGGGAGCAACTTTTTTCAAAATCAGTAATCGAGAGCCTGCCCGGCATCTTCTACCTTTACACCTATCCAGAATTGAGATTGATTCTTTGGAACAAAGAGCACGAATCGCTCCTCGGTTACGGGAATGAAGAACTCGAGGGGCGTCATGTTACAGATTGGCATGTACCCGAATCCAAAGACGCAGTATTGGAAGCAATTGAAGTTGTGATGAATCAGGGCAGTGCTTCGATTGAAGGTTCTCTTTTGACAAAAGACGGATGTCCGGTACCTTTCATCCTCACCGGCATCAAATTTGAGGCACAGGGACAACTCTATCTGATGGGAATTGGGTTTGATATCACGGAACGCAAGCGTGCCGAGGCCGAAGCCGAAAAACTGCAGCTTCAATTGACCCAGGTTCAGAAAATGGAGTCGGTTGGCCGGTTGGCCGGCGGTATTGCTCATGACTTCAATAACATGTTGGGGGTGATTCTGGGTTACTCGGAATTGGCCCTTAAGCAAGTAAATGCAGGCCAGCCGATCTATTCGGCGCTGCAAGGGATCCATCAGGCCGCGCAGCGTTCAGCAGACCTTACCCGGCATCTGCTGGCATTTGCCCGCAAGCAGACCGTGGCCCCCAAGGTGCTGGACCTCAACGAAACCGTGGCAAGCATGCTCAACATGCTGCGCCGGCTCATCGGCGAAAATATCGATCTTGCCTGGTTACCTGGTGAGAGCCTGGCGCCAATCAAAATGGACCCCAGCCAGATCGACCAGATTTTGGCCAACCTATGTGTTAACGCCCGTGATGCCATCGGGGAGCCAGGCAAGGTCACCATTGAGACGAACAACGTGTTTATTGATGAATCGTACTGCGCCGTGCACCCTGATTCTGTCCCCGGACAGTATGTATTATTGGCGTTGAGCGACAACGGTCATGGAATGGACAGCGAGACGCTCTCGCACTTGTTCGAACCTTTTTTCACCACCAAGGAGATGGGCAAGGGAACGGGTCTAGGGCTGGCTACAGTCTATGGCATAATCAAACAGAATAACGGTTTTATCAATGTCTACAGCGAGCCAGGTCAGGGAACGACTTTTAAAATATACCTGCCCCGTTACGTAGCCAAGGGTGAGCGGTTACCGGAAGCTGAGACGGCTAAATCCGCTGTAACCGGACACGAGACCATCCTGTTGGTGGAAGATGAACCAATGATTCTGGAGATGACCAGGGTGATGCTCGAACACCAGGGGTACACTGTCCTGCCTGCAGTTACACCGGGAGAAGCAATCCGTCTGGCTCGGGAGCATGCCGGCGAAATTCATCTGCTCATGACCGATGTGGTTATGCCTGAGATGAATGGCCGTGATCTGGCCAGGAATTTGTTATCCCTGTATCCTGATCTCAAACGTTTGTTCATGTCCGGCTACACGGCCAATGTTATTGCTCATCACGGAGTGCTGGATGAAGGTATAAACTTCATCCAGAAGCCGTTCACTATGCGGGACCTCGCCACCAAACTGAGGAACGTACTGATGGACGAAGAGCCCTATTAAAAGCATAGTAGATAACTCTTATATCTATAAAATTCAAATTTTTACAATATATCATGCGATAAGATACCATAGATACAAAATCAGGAAGAAGTTTATGCTTTGATGCGAAGAGTTTTTAGCCCAATAACAATCGAATTGCCATTCCCCCGACCACAATGATCAAAAGCCAATTACGAGCTTTAACAAGGCGTAATTTGAAAGGTGTTCCGTTGTTCATCTTGTTGCCCATTCGACACAACAACCCATCAGCCAGGAAGATGTAAATGATGTCAAAAAGTAACCCTGTGCTTACCAACACTCCACCAAGTACAATAAATTGTAAAAGCAGCATTCCCTGTTCTGGTGATGTGAACTGAGGAAGCAGTAGACTACAAAACAAAAGCGCCTTCGGGTTTAACAAATTGGTAAAAAAGCCACGGAACATATCAGAATTGAGTGAGAAAACAGTCGTCGACATATTCATTTCCGTTGATGGAGTCCGCATCATCTTCCATACCCAAAAAAGCAGATAACCCGCCCCTGCAACGCGTACAATCTCCTGGAAATTTGGATGAGTTGCAAAGAGTGCTGCCAGCCCCGCTCCCGACCCCAGAACGTGCAAGGCACGTGCGACTGCGATACCAGTAGCGGTGTTAAAACCCGATCGCCTTCCTTGGCTGGCTGTAACGGCCAAAACAAGAGCCATGTCCGGACCTGGCGACAAGTAAACTGCTGTTAATGCAGTAAGATAGAGATACAACAAAGTCGGTTCAATCACGATTATGATCCTCCAATAATTCAATTTTATCGTAATCAATATACCCGTGCAATTTTGAAATTGTCTTGCTATATTGTTGTAAATATGGGGTTGATTTAGAGGAATATTTCAAAATGAAGCAGCAATGAAAAAGAATCCAGCGAAGACAGGCCTGGACGAGACAGATTATGCCCTATTAGCCTTAGTGCAAAATGATGGGCGCATACCTAACTCTAAGGTGGCCGAAAGGCTTTCTTTGAGTGAAACACCATGCTGGCGTCGACTCAAACGCCTGGAAGAAAGCGGTTACATAGTTGACTATCAGGCCAACCTCAGCCGGCATCGACTTGGTATCGGAGTTTTGGCTTTGGTGCAGATATGTTTTGCCAACCATACCGATGATACACCGTTACAGTTCGAGAATGCGGTGCTGAATATTCCAGAGATTCTCTCCTGCCATAATGTCACAGGAGAGGCAGACTATTTTCTACAAATCGTCGCCGATGACCTGGATGCATATGAAAAATTTCTCCGGACAGTACTTCGTAAGCTACCGGGAGTCACATCTATCCGATCAAGCCTCTCTTTACGGGAAGTGAAAAATTCAACGCGGTTGCCCTTGGTGGGGACGTGTAAGACCTCAAAATCATAATTCACTAACCCACCACCTTTACAGAGGAGTGCCACAATGAGTGTAATGGTTATAATAAAGCGAGTCTTCCGAATGGATCAAACCGATGAGCTGATTCCTTTGCT
Organism: Desulfopila sp.; assembly: GCA_046260685.1. GTDB lineage: Bacteria > Desulfobacterota > Desulfobulbia > Desulfobulbales > Desulfocapsaceae > Desulfopila_A. The sequence continues at coordinate 1,854 of JBHEOR010000054.1, read as the reverse complement.
CAAGGAGTTGAGAAAAAGATCGGAAAAACAGCCGGGTTTTATATCTAGGGTGACATATTCAAAATTGAATGATCCAGGAGAGTGCATAGTCATCAACGAGTGGAAAAGTGCCGATGACTGGATAAACTGGATGCATCGGGAGGAAGCGAGGGAACTGCAGTGGAAAATCGATTCTATTATTGGAGAAAAAACTACATTTGAAATCTATAAGCCTGAGGTTTTCTGAAAAGATCAATACTCTTTATAAAAATATACAAATCGACAAATAGGCTAGAATCAGTTCGCTGGATTGCTGGAAGTGCACTCGGTTTGCATATAGTTGACTGTGTTTTAATAAGTTAATATTCTGTCTTGGTCTTGTATAATTTTGCCAAGGATCTCCTCATGGCTTCCAACAAGTTGAGAGGGATCATCAAACTGCTTCTGTCGCTTGTACATTCGAATAAGCTTTGCGGCTCGTTGCGGGAAATATCCAATCCTTCCATCACAACTGTGGCTGAGCTGCCTGGGCTATATACCTGCAGCCAATGGACTGTCCTGGCCCTGGCGATTGTGCTGTGGCGACGCTGCTTGGCAGCAGGGCAAGAATGAAATACCGCTAGCCCGGATTACTTTGACTTTGTCGCTCTGACCATGGCCTTGTAGTTGGGAGGGGTTGTACAGCGAAAGAAATTGCAGGCCCGGTAATAGCGCAGGTCGGCCAGCCAAAGCTTGAAAAAAGCGGGACTGGCAAAAAAACTTGCCACTGCCTTGACCAGTTTGGCCATCAGGGCCAGCGGCGGGCCGAAGAGGATGGACGGGTCGCGGAAGCACTCCCAGTCGCATTGGCTGCAGTTGGCATTCGTGTTTACGGCTTTGAGATCGAACGCCTCGAAGTCACCGAGGCATTCATTACCCCGGTAGCCGCAGGGATAGAGCTTTCCGGATTCGGCATCGATGAAAAAGAAATCGATGCCTCCCCGGCAACCATAGCTGTCGGGAGGCGGGGCGCCGTCGGCTGCCGTCAGGACATGGAGGGCCGAGAGGGGAGTGAAGATGCGGATTCTCCCCCGGTAGGATGGGATAGTATGAAGCAGGGCCTTGAGCAGCAGAACCCGTTCGGCGACTGAAAAGTCCATTATTTCAGAGTCGGCCACGGCACCATACACCGCGTTGCCGGCATCGCTCAACCCGGTGGCGCTCATGGGATAACAGACGTTGGCGATGGTAAAGCCCAGGTCGATGACAAATTGATAGAAATTCGCCAGAGCCCGGCAACAGTCGGTGAAGAAGCGTTCCGGCCCGACCTCTTCCAGGCGGCCGATTTTACCCATCTTGCGGTTCAGGCCCAGGTTGACAGAAGGATAGACCTCGTAGCGATGAAAAATCGACAATGCTTTTTTAATCCCTTCGATCACTCCCGGCAGGCCGCGCATTTGCTCATGGATGCCGGGCAGGGCGCTGTCGATGCTGATCCAGAAGGTGTATATCCTGCTCCGCTGCAAGGAGATGGCAAGTCGCCGTATCCGGTCCTCATAGTCGGGATGCTCATGGTCCTTGAAGACAAAACCGTTGGTCCCTGTCCTGGTAAAGGGAATGCCCTTTTCTGCAGCGTAGCCGAGCAAGGCCAGGACTTCAGTGGCATGGAGCAATGGCTCGCCGCCGGTCAGAGACAGGGAGAGGAAGCGGGATTGCGCCGCATGATCGACGATCCTGGTGGCCTGGTCCCAGTTCAACCTGGTGCGCGGGAAACGGTTGCCGACCCGCATGGTGCATTGGGGGCAGGTGGCATTGCAGTGGTTGGAGTACTGAAGGATGAGCTGGCCGGGGGCCCTGTGGCGCAGGAGAGTCGGGAGATATTGCAGGATCAAGCGG
>JBHEOR010000053.1:0-18126 GCA_046260685.1 Desulfopila sp. | reverse complement strand
GCTGTCCCCCTATCGTTTACTCCCCATCTCCTTCCGATTTCAAGGGGCATCTTAAGCACAGTATACGCCACCCTCAGCGAAGATGTCTCCGATGAGATGGTTGCCGCCATGTATCATAACAAATACGGCAGTGAAAAATTTGTTCGAATGCTCGACAACGCCTCCCTGCCGGCAACACAATACGTCCGTGGATCAAATTACTGCGACATCGGCTTTCATATCGATCACAGAACCAACCGCATAACCGTTATGTCAGCCATAGACAATATTGTTAAGGGCGCAGCGGGGCAGGCGGTGCAAAATATGAATATAATGACCGGTCGTAACGAAGAGGAAGGGCTGGCCGGGACACCATTTTTCCCATGACCAATCCATGCGCAACATTCGATTGACCATAGCCTATGACGGCACCAACTTTCACGGCTGGCAACGTCAGCCGGACAAACCAACCATTCAGGGAGAGATAGAACGTCACCTGGTCACAATTCACAACCGACCAATAACACTGCATGGCGCCGGCAGAACAGACGCAGGCGTGCATGCCCTTGGAATGGTCGCCAACTTTCTAAGCGACAGGGATATTTCCTGTGAAGCTCTGCGCAAATCACTCAACTCAATGCTGGTGCCAAGTATTCGTATACTTGCAGTCGACAAAGTTGCTCAAACCTTTCACTCACGCTTTTCCGCGGTAAGCAAAACCTATCGCTACACCTTTTTCAACGGCACAATCCTCATGCCAAGGAAGAGATTGTATACAGCCCACATCACCGCTCCTCTTGACATCAATGCCATGGACGCATGCCTGCACTTTCTTATCGGTACACATGATTTTGCCTCCTTTGAAACTGCAGGCTCACGAGATCCACGGACACACTCACCAAGAGGCTCAACTCGCACAATACTGGATGCCGCAATTATCCATAACGAAAATCACATCTACTCCATCACGCTCACCGGCGATGGCTTTTTACGGCACATGGTCCGCAACATTGCCGGGACACTCTTTGAAGTGGGCGCTGCAAGGCGCGCCATTGCCGACTTTAAAGAGGTGGTGGCGGCAAGACACAGATCCGCGGCCGGCCCCACCGCGCCTGCCCATGGGCTGACTTTGGAAACGGTCCACTACCTCTGTGCCACCTAACTTCTAAGAAGCGCATAAGGCGTTTTCCTCTGCCTATTCTCGCATTCGGCTTCAAAAATTTCCCAGCCCCTGCTGTTAACGCAAAAAAAGGAGCGAACCATACAGTCCGAGTCCGCTCCGTTGAAGGTCTTCTCTTTCAGGCGGAACACTCAACCTGCCTCTAACCATCAGCACACATTGCACATCTTCTGTGCCATCAATCAGTGCTTCACTATGCTTTCTTACGATTGGACTGGCGGGCCAAAAGGGACTGGAGCTTCCAGGGTGAAGACAGGCAAATACGCTCATCCTCGCAGGCGGTCATTACATTACAGAAATCAAGAAACTCCTCCATGGCTTCGGTCATAACCTTATCCTTTCTATGCACGATCCACAGCTGTCTTGACATGTCAACACCCTTGATATTAAGACTTTTCAGCCAGCCATTCTCTACCTCCCGGCAGACCGTGAGTGTAGACAAGCAGGCCAGCCCAACGCCGGATTCCACTGCACGCTTGACAGCCTCCGGGTGCCCCATTTCCATAACCACATTCAAATCATCCAGATGGTCTTTCATCCTTTCCTTGAAGACAGCTGCTGTCCCGGAGCCCTCCTCACGCATTACCCATTTGGTGTTTTTCATGTCCCTATGCACATCAAAGACCTCATTATGCGAAAGAGGATCGGAAGGTCCTGCAAGGACAACAAGCTCATCCTCGAACCATGGAATGGAATTGATATCCTCATGCCTTGCAATTCCTTCGACGAACCCCATATCCATTGCTCCATCGGCAACCATCCTTTCGGCGTATTGGGTATTGTAGACCAGCATATTGATATAAACTTTTGGATGAATTCGCTTGAAAGCTCCGATAAGATACGGCAGGATATAATTACCAAGCGAGAGTGTTGCAATTATTTCTATATGTCCGGAAAGTTTATCATTTCTTTCAGACATAATTGTTTCCACATTGCTGACCTGAGCAGTAATATCCTTTGCCAGCGGCAAAAGATACCGCCCTCTGGCATTGAGCAGCAGGCTCCTGCCATGCCGGTCAAACAAGGACCCGCCGAGCTGGTTCTCCAATTCCGCAAGCGCCATACTGACAGCAGACTGGGTTACAAACAGCTTCTTGCTGGCCTTTGTAACCTGAGCCGTCTCTGCAACTGCAATAAAAATCTCTAATTGTCTCAACGTTATAGACATCACTTCACCACTCTTCAATTATTTTTAACAAAACTATCTCGCAAATTTACTGGAGATATTCCCACGTATCATTTATACAGTGCACTCAAGATCAAACATAAACATTTTCTGCTGCCACAACCGCTCTGCCATAAGTGGCAGTTGCAATATACATAAACAAAATTGAATAGCAAAGCAATTTCGCAGCGCAAACGCTTTTTTTAAATCATTTATGGCACAGTAGCTTCTTGTAAACACAACCTCACTGAGCTCGGCAAACCATAGCGCAGCATAACCATACCTGCCGCGACCATACCTGCCGCGCCGGAAATCAGCCGTGACTATGGTCGGTGCTTCAAGAAGGGCTTACAAGCTTTTAAAATGTCTTCAGCAAATTGTAGCCATTGTATGTCCTGCTTTCTTGCTTTGAATGACAGTTTACAAAGACCAGATAAATGAATAGCAATTCAGTTTGTTGTTGACACAAATATGTCTTACCTACTACAGTAATCTGCATTGCTCAACAGATAAAATAAGCATCATCAGATAATTACAAGTCTTTTTTGGCCGTGATGCAACGCAACCGAGATGGGGTGAATCTCATAATTCGCACCGTGTCCGCCACGCAAATGTAAACTCTGCATTGTGGAAACTCTACATTGAGGGAGAAGAATGGAACTCCAGTTCACAGAATTCCTCTACAGAGACAGTATTCTCTGGATATCCGCCTTTGCCCTGGGAGGGCTTTGTTTCGCCCTTGGCCCAATAGCAATTGTCTACCTTCTCATGCCGCTGAAAACCAGACAAATACTCAAGAAGCGGGACCAGTTTATTGAATGTGCCATGGATCCCATCGGGGATAGCTGGATACGCTACGGCATTGTTTTCTATCTCTACGCTCTTATTTTTCTGGCCTTTGACGTAGATGTCCTTTTTCTTTTTCCCGTTGCCGTGGCTTACAACGGTGAAGGGCTCAGCGACTCGTATCGGGATTTCATCGAAATCGTACTGTTTGTGGGTATCTTATCACTCGCAGTTGTTTATGCATGGGTAAAGGGAGTATTCAAGTGGGAAAGGAAAACATACCAACGATAAATGAAGGGGTTCCCTCTTCCATAGTCCAATTTGCGCAGCTCGACAAATTGCTGAATGTCGGCCGGGCCAACTCACTCTGGCCATTAACCTTCGGTATCGCCTGCTGCGCCATTGAAATGATGGCCACAGGTGCGGCACGATTTGACATGTCCCGCTTCGGCGCCGAAGTTTTTCGTCCCTCACCGCGGCAAAGCGATGTTATGATCGTCGCCGGAACCATCACCAAGAAAATGATGCCCGGGATCAAAACACTGTATGACCAGATGCCTGAACCCAAATGGGTCATGGCTCTTGGCAATTGTGCCATCTCGGGCGGGCCTTTCGCCTTTGAGGGACAGTACAGCATAGTCACCGGCGCCGACGAATTTCTTCCAGTGGATGTCTATGTTCCCGGATGCCCTCCTCGACCAGAGGCATTGCTGCAGGGTATCATAGAACTCGAACACAAACTCTCCGGGTGGCAGCGCTGGAAAAGCCCAAAAACCAAGACGGTCCCGTCGCTGTAATATCTGGGCGTGCTCTTGCACTGACACGCCAGACGAAAAATAAAAAAGCAGCACACCGTACAGCCATGACGTTTTAGCCTGCTATGACAAAATAGCACAGAGTCTTCGAACAGTTATAGGACAGTCCTTATTCGGCGGCATAAACTGGAGCAGCATACAATGATTGTTGAAAAAACCAAAAAGGCGCTTGAGATCCTTTTTCCTCGACCGAAAGCTGAGCAGAAAGCTGAGCAGAAAGCTGATGACGCCCCTCCCGTTTCCACGACTGCGGAAAGTGAAGAACAGGAAACACCAAAGGATGAGCCGCGTCCAAACGGGCTTATTGAGCGTGATTACGCCGTTCATGGCTACCACCTCGATGCTCAGATCGCCCCGGAGCAGCTCCTCGACGCCGTCGAAATCGTCGACGGCCTGGAATTTTTCCTGGAATCCATTACCGGCGTGGACTGGATAAAAGATGATCAGATGGAAATAGTATACGACTTCAGCCGTTACGATTTCGATCTCTGCAGGGTAGTCATTCGCACCAGGGTTGCACGGGATACTCCGGTTGTTCCTACGATCACTCCGATTTACGCCGGCGCAAACTGGCACGAACGCGAAACCCACGATTTTTTTGGTATCACGTTCGATGGCCATCCGCACCTTATACCGCTGCTTTTACCCGAAGATGCCGATTTCCATCCACTCTTAAAGGATTTCAAAGCATGAGCGTTCCAATACACATCCAGCCAGATGAAACCTTCGTTCTTAACGTTGGTCCTCAACACCCGGCAACACACGGTGTACTGCGGGTAAAGATGGAAATGGACGGGGAATACATCGTCAATGCCGAAACGGTTATCGGCTACATTCACCGCATGCACGAAAAAATGGGGGAATTGAAAACATACCCCCAGTACTATATGAACCTGAGCCGTATGGATTACCTTGGCGCGCTGGGATATTCACATGGCCACGTCCTTCTCGTTGAAAAAATTGCGGGCATCGAAGTTCCTGAGCGAGCCGAATACATCAGGGCCATTACCGTCGAGCTCAACAGAATTGCCTCGCATCTCTTCTGGTTCGGCGCCTTCGTTATGGATCTTGGCGGATTCAGTCCACTCATGTATGCCCTGCAGGACCGTGAGCACATCCTTGATATGCTGGAACGCATCACCGGCTCCAGACTCACCTACAGTTACTATCGCTTCGGCGGTCTCTACAACGACATCGACGATCAGTTTATAGAATCGGCCAGAAAATTTATCCCGCGCATGCGCAACTCGCTGAAGAAATACCATAAATTGGTCACCGGCAACATCATCTTCATAAAGCGCCTCAAAGACAACGCCATTCTTTCCAAGGAAATATGCCGCAAATATGGCGCTTCCAGTGCCGTGGCCAGAGGGTCCGGCATCAACTACGACGTTCGAAAAAACGAGCCCTACTCCGTCTATCCCGAATTCGACTTTGACGTCCCTGTCTACCCCGAGGGAGATTCACTGGCACGATACAATGTGCGCATGGCCGAAATTGAGCAGTCACTGCGCATCATTGAACAGGGGCTGGATAAATTACCCGATGGCCCGATAATGCCGAAGAAGGCACCCAAGATTATCAAGCCTCCGGCAGGTGATTATTACCAGGCGGTGGAAACAGCCCGTGGCAACTTCGGCATCCGTTTGATCAGCGACGGTACAAAAGTTCCGTATCGTTTAAAGCTACGCTCACCAACCTACTCCAACATGCACCTCTTTGACGAAACCGTTAAAGGTATGTTGATAATGGATGCCCTGGCGTTCATGGGAAGCATTGATCTTGTTATTCCTGAAATTGACCGGTAAAGAGGAATCACCATGGAATTGACCTTTTTTAACGTAGCTGTTGCCGTCACCATTGCCATTGGTTTTGCGGCAATCAATGCCGCCTATCTCGTCTGGGCCGAACGTCGAGGAGCCGGCCGTATCCAACGGAGACCCGGACCGAACATCAATGGTCCGCTGGGACTTCTCCAGCCTCCATTGGATGGTATCAAGCTCATGGCAAAACAGCTGATCATTCCCGGCGGCGCCGACAAAGTGCTTTTTATTACAGCTCCGGTACTTGCCATGGCTCCCGCCATCGTCAGCTTCGTCACACTCCCCTTCAGCGACACCATCGTGGCCCACAATCTTAATGTCGGTGTGCTGGCCATCTTCGCCTTTGCCTCGCTGGGGGGAATATCCCTGCTCTTTGCCGGCTGGAGTTCACGCAACAAGTACGCGCTTATGTCTTCCGTCAGAGCTGTTTCCCAGGCAATTGCCTACGAAATACCCATGTTGGTCACAGTCATCACCGTGGTCATGATTGCCGGGACGATGAATCTTACCGATATTGTCGTAGCGCAGAAGGGAGGGCTCTGGAACTGGAATATCTTTCCCTTCAAGGCCGGACTGTTCAACCCCTTGATGACCATGTCCTTTCTCATATTTTTCATCTGCGCTCTTGCTGAAACCAACCGCGCGCCCTTCGATCTCGGTGAGGCCGAAAGTGAACTGGTGGCCGGTTTTCATACTGAATACGGCAGCATGGGATTTGGCCTTTTCTTCATGGGAGAATATGCCAATATCGTTGTCGGCGCGTGTTTGACGACCCTTCTCTTTCTTGGCGGTTGGTCCTGTCCCTTTGGTCTTTTTCCAGGCGTCTGGTGGTTCATCCTGAAAATTTACCTTATCATCGCGACCATCATCTGGATTCGTTGGACATTTCCCAGAACCACCATCTACGGACTCCTGAACCTTTCATGGAAGATTCTCATCCCGTTTTCTCTGTTCAACCTGCTCTTAACCGCAGGATTATTGAAGGTTTTCTAACAATGGTTACTTATTTCAGTGAGATTTTCAGTGGCTTATGGAGCCTCATTCTAGGACTTACGGTAACTTTTCGTGAGTTCTTCAGTCCCACCGTTACCGTTCAGTACCCCTACGAACAGGTGGTGATGCCGGAGCGCTTTCGCGGCCATATCCAGCTGAAGGGTGACGAAGAAGGCAATGCCAAATGCGTTGTCTGCATGATGTGCCAGCGAGCCTGCCCCTCCGGCTGCATAACTCTTGCCGGCAAAAAGAAAGAAGGCGAAAAGAAGAAGACTCTGTCCACATATACACTCGATTTCACCAAATGTTCACTCTGCGGCTCCTGTGTCGAATCATGCAACTTCGACGCTTTGGAGTTTTCCAAGGAGTACAAACTTGCCAGCACTCGCAAAGAAGACTTTATCATGGATTTGATGCAACGCTTGGAGGAGCAAAACAAATGAACCTACCACTCCCCAATGCAGACCATATGGTCGGACTGGTTTTTCTGCTGATGATCGGCCTCACCCTGTTCGGCGGGCTCATCGCCTGCAACGCCGACCGACTGGTACGGGCCGTTGCCGGGCTGGTGGTAAGTTTCGTCGGTGTCGCCGGGCTCTATTATTTCCTCAATTCGCCTTTCATAGCAATGATGCAGATGCTCATTTATGTGGGCGCCGTGGCGGTGACCATCTCATTTGCCATCATGTTCGCCTCCCCCGAAGAAAGTAAGAAGCACGGTCCATCCGGCATTTTGAGCGGACCTTTGGGAATCATTACTGCCGGACTTGTCTTTGGAGGATTCACGCTGCTGGCCCTGAAAACGGATTTTCAGGTCCATGAAAAAATCAACAATGGATCCGTGGAATCCATGGGGCAGATGCTGTTAACCAGCTACTCCATGGTTTTTGAGCTGATCTCGATAGTTTTGCTCATTGCCATTATTGGATCTTTGGTCATTGCACGTCGCGGGAGGAGCAGCTGATGGAAATATTGACACTCTACAACAATCTTAACACCTACCTTATCATCGGGGCACTGCTCTTTGCCATGGGCGTCTACGGTCTTGTCACCAGACGCACGCTCATTGGCATGCTGATAGCCGCTGAGCTCATTCTGGCAGCGGCTTCGATCAACTTCATGGCATTCAACAGGTTTACTGCTCCGGACCCGCTCGTCGGGCAGATCTTCACTCTGTTCATCATGGCCATCGCCGCCGCCGAGGCCGCCATCGGATTGAGTATCGTGGTTGCCATTTATCGAAACTATAAATCCATCGACGCAGAAGACCTCGTCGAGTTAAAAGGCTAAGAAGAGGAACATCATCAATGGATATGAATATGGTCGGATCCGATAAAATTCTCCTCATCGCCCTGCTTCTTCCGCTGATTGGTACACTTGGCGTTATGATCAGAGGTGGAGAGGAAAATATCAGGGAAGGTATCTCCTCGGTCACCTCTATCCTTTTGTTGTGTGTCGTGTTATCGCTCATCCCCGATATTCTCGACGGCAAAATCCTCACCTGCCATCTGTTTACTCTACTTCCCGGGCTAACAATTACACTGCGGGCCGATGCCATGTCGATGATTTTTGCCATTGTGGCATCCTCGCTGTGGACCATTGCCGTGTTCTACTCCATGGGGTACATGCGCGGCCTGAAGGAGCATGCGCAAACGCGTTTCAACGCCTGTTTTGCGCTGGCTATCTTCGGCGCCATCGGTGTTGCCTTCTCCGACAACCTCTTCACCATGTATCTGTTCTACGAGATCGTTTCGATCTGCACCTACCCGCTGGTCGCTCATCACCAGGACAAGGAAGGATATTCCGGTGGGAGAAAATACATTGTCTACCTGACCACCACTGCAAAAGGGTTTCTGCTGCCGGCCATGATACTCATCTATGTCCTCACGGGAACACTGGATTTCACCACGGACATTCGCTACGGCATCTTCAGCCCCGATCTGGACAAGTGGCTGGTCATCATGCTCTATGTCTTCTGCCTCTTCGGCTTTGCCAAAAACGGCATAATGCCTTTTCATCACTGGCTGCCCGGCGCCATGGTTGCACCTACACCGGTTTCCGCCCTGCTCCACGCCGTAGCCGTTGTCAAAGTAGGGGTCTTCTGTACCACCCGGGTAATGCTCTATGTCTTTGGCCTTGACACCATGTCGGCCCTCAATCTTGGCATACCAACCGCCTATTTCGTCAGTTTTACCATAATCGTCGCCTCCATCATCGCACTCTCCAAGGATAATCTCAAATCACGGCTGGCCTACTCAACGGTAAGCCAACTCAGCTACATAATACTTGGTGTTGCGCTCCTCACCCCCGCCGGCATAGAAGGCGGGCTGATCCACATTGTCAATCATGCCTTTGCCAAGATCACACTCTTTTTCTGCGCCGGTGCCATCATGGTGGCCGCCCATAAAAAATCAATCTCTGAGATGGGAGGGCTCGGCAAGACAATGCCCTTTACCTTCGGCGCCTTCGGTATTGCCTCCCTTACCATGATCGGCGCACCGCCGGTGGCCGGTTTTGTTACAAAATGGAGCCTTCTTGTCGGTTCCATTCAGGCCCATCAGATCGGTATACTATTGATCTTGATAGCCAGTACTCTGCTCAACGCGGCCTACTTCGCCCCGGTAACCTACAAGGCTTTTTTCGGCAAACGCCCTGCCGGAGAAACGTTCACCGGCATCAAAGAGGCGCCGCTCTCCATGCTCATCCCCATTCTCATAGCTTGCACCATATCGGTCTTGCTTGGAATCTTTCCCAATATCATGATGGAATTCGTTAAGGCGGTGACAGGATGATAGCACAATTCATCGATTTTCTACGCCACCGGCTGCAGACAGTGACCTACTTTTTCTTCGGTGGAATTGCGGCCATTGTTATCTGGAGTCTGACGGTGGACCTGCATCACGCCCATACCTGGGCGGAACAACATATCCCCGCCTTCTGGGGGATATTTGGACTCATTTCGGCAATGGTGATAATTTTCTTTTCACGATGGTTCGGCAGAGGCGGCATCAAGACACGAGAGGACTATTATGACAACTAGTTTCTTCCACCCGGCCCTTGTGATGATCATCGGAGCATGTGTGCTTCCGTTTCTCAGGGACCCATTTAAAAAATTATTCATTGTCATCGTCCCTCTGCTCACCTTTATAGACGTCCTCTATCTCAACACACAGCACGGCGTCTATGGCGTACTTCCCTTCATGGACTGGGAACTCACATTTGGCCGGGTGGACAATTACTCAGCGGTGTTTGGTTTCATCATGGCATTGATGGCCATTATCGGCTCAATCTATAGCCTCCATGTCAAAAATGTCTGGCACCACGTTGCTGCCTGGTTCTATGTTGCCGGCTCACTCGGTGTCATATACTGCGGTGACTACCTGGTGCTCTTTCTCTTCTGGGAAATGATGGCCTTTGCCTCCACCTTTCTCATCTGGCTCAACACCGACAAAGGCGCTCTTGAAGCAGGATTTCGGTATCTCCTTGTCCACACCTTCGGTGGAGTTATTCTGCTTCTCGGTTTCGTCCTTCGCTACCAGGCCACCGGGGATCTCAGCTTCGTTCATATGGACGAGCAGGCAACCCAGCTCTACACCTGGTTGATCATGGCGGGACTGATGCTCAATGCCGCCGTTCCCCCCTTACACTCCTGGCTGCCGGATGCCTACAGCAAGGCCACCGCAGCCGGCGCGGTATTCATGTGCGCCTTTACCACCAAAACAGCGGTCTACACCCTGGTCCGGGCCTTTGCCGGTTTTGATATCCTTATTATTCTCGGTGTTGTCATGGCCATCTACGGTATCGTCTATGCCGTTATGGAAAACGACATCAGACGGCTGCTTGGCTGGGAAATCGTCAGCCAGGTCGGCTACATGGTTGCAGGCGTCGGAATCGGAACAGCGCTTGCCATCAACGGTGCCTGCGCCCATGCCTTTGCCCATATTCTCTATAAAGGATTGCTCTTCATGGGAGCAGGGGCAATTATCCATGCCACCGGCCAGTCGAAATTCACAAATCTCGGCGGACTCTACCGCAAAATGCCCAATACACTTGTATTCATGATCATCGGCGGTATCTCGGTATCCGCCTTTCCATTTTTCTCCGGATTTGTCACCAAGTCCATGATCATCACCGCCGGCTTCAATGAACATCTCTATGCAGTTGCCTTTCTGCTCACCCTGGTCTCCGCCGGGACCTTCCTGGTTGCTGGACTGCGCCTGCCCTATCTTCTCTTTTTCAGCGACAACCGCTGTTCCGAGGCCACCTATGCCAGGGCCCAGGACCCGCCATGGAACATGCAGGCCGCCATGTTCATAGCAGCCCTTTTCTGCCTTGTCATCGGCAGTTATCTGCCATTTCTCTACAGCATGCTGCCCAACGCCGGAGTCGCCTTTCATCCCTATAATCAGTACCACCTCAGTGAAACACTGCAGATTCTCGGCTTTACCGCGCTGGCCTTTTACTTTTTCCATAAAAAAATCGGCCCGGAAGCCTGCATCAATCTCGACCTCGACTGGTTTTACCGGCGTGGCGGGCGGTTCTTTCTCTGGTTGGCAAAGCATCCCATCCAGTGGGCTGATACCGCCTGGGGAGCAGCCTACCGCGCAGTTGGCTTGAACTCCTTGATGACAACCGCCAGATTCTCGTCCTGGTTCGACTGGCATGGTATTGACGGCCTGGTTGACGGTATTGCATACAGCGTCCGCGCCCTGGGAAGACGTGTCGCCATGGTTCTGCAAAGAGGCCAGATTCAAATGACCATTTATTATACGGTCACCTTTGCAGCTGCCATATTAATTGCTTTTGTCTGGCTATAACACTGAAACGAAACACTGCTACTTCGACCTGAAACTGAGCACCGAAACTGAGGACCATTGGTAATGGATCAATTATTAGCCTACCCGGAATTTCCACACCTGCTGAGCATTCTTATATTCCTGCCACTGCTTGGAATAGTTCCCCTGCTCCTGGTCAACAGCGACACCTTCAGTCGCAATTGGACACTGGGTATCACAGCGCTTGTTGCCCTGTTGTCGATCCGTCTTATCACTGGCTTCGACACATCTACCACCCAATTCCAGTTTGCCGAAAATTATACCTGGATAGCATCACTTAACATCAATTACCAGGTCGGCATGGACGGTATTTCCATATTGCTGTTTCTCCTCACAACTTTTATCATGCCTTTCTGTGTACTGGCTTCGTGGTCCTATATCAAGAAACGCGTACGGACCTTCATGATCTGTCTGCTGATCATGGAAACCTCCATGCTCGGCGTCTTTGTTGCTCTGGATTTTATCCTCTTTTACGTTCTCTGGGAGGCCATGCTCATCCCCATGTACCTGCTTATTGGTATCTGGGGCGGGCCGAGAAAAATATACGCTTCAATCAAATTTTTTCTCTATACCCTTGCAGGATCCGTGCTGATGCTGGTTGCCATCATCTGGCTCTATCAATACAATAGTTATTCATTTTTTATACCCGACATGATGTGGGGCGAATACAGCTTTACTGCCCAATTGCTCATCTTTATTGCATTCTTTCTGGCCTTTGCCATCAAAGTACCGATGTTCCCCTTTCATACATGGCTTCCCGCGGCACACGTCGAAGCCCCAACTGCCGGATCCGTCATTCTGGCAAGTGTACTCTTGAAAATGGGGACTTATGGCTTTCTTCGATTCGCGCTGCCCATCACCCCGGAAGCCACTTTCTACCTGGCCCAACCTATTCTCTGGCTCTCCATCGCCGGTATCATCTACGGTGGATTGACCGCACTGGCTCAGCAGGACATGAAAAAACTTATTGCCTACTCTTCCGTCGGCCATATGGGCTTTGTCACCCTGGGTATCTTTGTTCTTAACCAGCAGGGAGTTGAAGGCGCTATCCTTCAAATGGTCAATCACGGCATTACCACCGGGGCCCTTTTCCTCTGCGTTGGTATGATCTACGAAAGAACACACAGCCGTGATCTGCATGCCGCCAGCGGTGTTGGCCAGTACATGCCGGTATTTGTCACCTTTCTGGGCTTTTTCTCATTGTCCTCCATGGCCTTTCCAGGGACAAACAGTTTTGTCGGTGAATTTATGATACTGGCTGGAGCATTCAGTCTTGATATCAACCAGGGGCTCTTTCCCTGGCTCGCTCTGGCAGCAATCCCCGGGGCTATCTTAGCAGCTGCCTATATGTTGCGCATGCTGCAGAAGGTGGTCTGGGGGGGAACCAACAATCCCGACCAGTCCTGGCTGACAGACCTGAATACTCGTGAAATAGTAACACTCGCGCCCTTTCTCTTTTTTGTTTTATGGATTGGGTTAGGGCCGCAGCCGTTTATTGATCTGATGCGACCAAGTGTCGTCGCCCTGCTGGAGACCTTACACAGCCATCAAGGCACTTCCCTTGCCGCAGCTGACGTGCTGCTGCGCTAATGGTTTTAGGCGAACACACGGTTATTCGGATCGACAACCACTAACAACCTCATTGAGAATACCATGATGCTATTTTTACCTGAATTAACATTGTTGGGCGCCGGCCTCATCATCTTCTTTGTCGGTATCGGCAAAAACGGCGGCAACCTGGTTAAAAACATCGCCATAGCTCTTGGAGCGATTGTCTTCCTCTCTACGCTTGTCGCTTCCGGCCAGGAGGGTACGCTATTCTTTCAATCCTATAAGGTGGATCTGTACTCCCAGACATTCAAGCTTATGATAGGCGGTGCTCTTTTTGCCGTATTACTCTTTGCCAATAAACTTGAAGACATACGTCAAGAAATCCATCCAGAATATTACCTTTTTCTCTTTACCAGCGTCCTCGGCTTGATGATGCTTGTCTCCAGTGTGGAGCTACTGGCCATTTTCGTCTCCCTGGAGCTCTCCTCTTTTACCGTCTATATCATGGTTCCCCTCAGAGATGATACCGGTCGTTTTCGCTTTCAGATGGAGGCGGGTGCCAAATATCTGCTCTTTGGTGTTATGGCCACCGGCTTCATGCTCTATGGTATGAGTCTGTACTTCGGCCTCACCGGCTCCACCCGGCTGGACGTGCTGATTGCTGAACTGCCAAGCATGTTCAACCAACCGGCAGCAGTAGTTGCAACGGTGCTGGTACTATGTGGTTTTTTCTACAAGCTTGCCATCTTTCCCTTTCACTTCTGGGTACCTGATGTCTACGAGGGAGCCGCCAATGAAACCACATCGTTTATTGCAACGGTACCCAAGCTTGCTGCCGTCGCCTTATTGGTACGCATTGTAGCAATGGTTGGCGACAGCGGTACCGTCATGGTGAACCTCCTCATGGTATGTGCCATCGCATCCATGTTTTACGGCAATCTTTCCGCTCTTGTTCAGAAAGACATTAAACGAATGCTTGGCTTCTCCGGGATCGCCCACGCCGGTTTCGTCCTCCTTGGTTTGCTGGTGTTTCATATCACCGGCTATGCCCATGCCATATACTATATTGCCGGTTACGTTGTCATGAACCTGGCCTGCTTTCTTGTTATCTGTTCCGTTGCCCCGCAGGGGGAAAATATCCAGATAGATGACTTGACCGGTCTTTACAAACGCTCTCCTCTACTCGCTTTGACATTGGTCATTGGACTCTTTTCCCTTGCAGGTATTCCACCCTTCGTCGGCTTTATGGGAAAATTCTTTCTCCTTGTTGACGCCTTGAAGCAGGACTACCTGCTGCTTGTTACCCTGGCCGCAATCAATACCGCCATCGCCATCTTTTACTACCTCTCCGTTGTGCGCGTGGCTTTTTGCTCCGGTGAAGGCAAACTGGCCCCCATCACCACCCCTCTGCACTTGAAAATGCTATCAGTCGCACTCATGGTAATCATTGTCATTATGGGCGTGTTTCCCAGTTACTTCATCAGTTATGCCGAGGATACCATCCTGACTTTGCTGTAGTACGCCGGCAATGGAGTAAGTCGGCCACAGTACCCCGGCCACAGTACGCCGGCCATACATATACATATGCTTCCAGCCTCACGCGCAATTGGCTGAGGCATGCTCCAGCAGCCCATCCCGCCCGCGGCGGATCCACTGTAAAACCTAAAGCCAGCCCCGAATTGTCCGTTTTTTTACACACCTTTTATCTGATTTTTATTCAAAAGGTACAAGAAAAGAGTATAATATTAAATTCATAACCCGGCTGTTGGAAATACGCTGTTTTTTCCATGGGGCCGTGAAAAACAATTGGCGATGAAGTGCAAATATGACATAGTGCGATAAACCGCATGGCAGGATGCCGTTGCGCCTCAAAATGTGAAGGTAGTTTTGAGCGGAACCTAAGTAATGTAAATTCTCTATGCAGACAACATGAACAGCTGGCTTTACTTTATCATCATCATCATAGTAGTGCATTACACTCTGGAGCTGGCCGTCTCCCTGCTCAATCTGCGCAACCTCTCTGCCGAGCTGCCGCATGAATTCAACGATGTCCTTGATCAGAAAAAATACACATATTCACAGGAGTACGCCCGCGAAAACACTCGTTTTGCGATCTTTCAAAGCACCATTGCAACATCTTTCACCCTTATTTTCCTGCTCGCTGGAGGATTTAATGTTATAGATCTTTATGCCAGGAGTTTCGGCTACGGTGCAATCATCACCGGACTGATCTTTTCCGCCATATTGCTGTTGCTGTCACTCCTGCTGAGCCTGATCTTTTCCATCTATTCCACCTTTGTCATTGAAGAGCGATTCGGTTTCAACCGTACACGCCCTGTGACATTTGTTCTAGATACCTTGAAAGGCATTGTGCTCGGTGCATGCATTGGAGGACCTCTGCTGGCGCTTATACTCTGGTTTTTTCTCTCAGCGGGCAACCTCGCCTGGGTCTATTGCTGGCTCGGCGTATTTGTTGTCACCATTATTCTCCAGTTTCTTGCCCCGGTGCTCATTTTGCCGCTCTTTAATACATTCACACCTCTTGAGGATGGGGAACTCAAAGAATCAATTGTATCCTACACCAACAGGGAACAATTCAAAATTCGCGGTGTGTTTGTCATGGATGGTTCCCGGCGATCAACCAAACTTAATGCCTTCTTTACCGGGTTTGGCAGATTTAAAAAAATCGTCTTTTTCGATACCCTCACCAAAGCCCTCACCTCGCAACAAATACTGGGCGTGCTGGCACACGAAATGGGACATTACAAGCACAACCACCTCATCAAAATGCTTATTGCTTCTTTTTTTCAAACCGGCTGCATGTTTTTTCTTCTTTCTTTAATAATGAATAACTCCCAGCTTTTTGACGCCTTTGCCATGGAGAATATATCAATATATGCAAGCCTTGTTTTCTTTGGATTCCTGTACTCCCCTGTGAGTCTGCTGGTCTCCATTCTGATCAATTATTTCTCCAGAAAACATGAATATCAGGCTGACAATTATGCCGCCGTATCAACCGGCAATGCACAATCGCTCATTGATGGCCTCAAAATTCTTAGCAGTACCAATCTTTCAAATTTGACACCACACCCTTTACATGTATTCCTGCATTACAGCCATCCGCCTGTATTGGAACGCATACGCGCCCTGCAAACCATGAAATCCGTAGGGTAAGGGGGATTCAAAAACGCTAAAGCTTGACAGTTGCTCCATTTCCTTGTTCATTGAGATATGGAGGATAACGTAAACATGATTATCATAAATAAGTGGTCATCTAAGAAGTGGTCATCCAAGAAGTGGTCATCTATATGGGCACATTTACTCACTACATTTACTCACTACAGGAGGGATTGATGAAAAATAATGCATTACAAAAGCCGCTGGTGCAATCGGCACTTGTTCTTCTCGCAGCTATCTTACTCATTGGTTTTGTCGCCGGTTCGGGAGCTGATAGCTTTTTTGGTGGTATAGTCTCGATATTCAAGGGTGTGCTTTACACCATACTTTTTGCTTTTGCACTTATTGTAGCACTTGTTTTTTCAACACTGGTCCTTTTTGCTCTTTACATAGCATCTGTCGCAATCTACTCTCCTCAATTGGCCAAAGAAAATGCGGCGACTTTGCGTCAACGCCTTCTCAATCTCTATCTCTCCTGGACAAGTTGCTATCGTTCGTCTCCGCAATATGGCAGAAAACAGGAATCGC
Organism: Desulfopila sp.; assembly: GCA_046260685.1. Classification (GTDB taxonomy): domain Bacteria; phylum Desulfobacterota; class Desulfobulbia; order Desulfobulbales; family Desulfocapsaceae; genus Desulfopila_A. Next base: position 1,294 of record JBHEOR010000053.1, on the reverse strand, counting down.
AAACACCGCCTGTTCAATCTTCTGAACAGGTGCAACGGTCTTTTACTCACCACGAATCTCCGTCAGCCACCGAGGATGTTGTGCAAAGCGTACGCCGGGAATTCGCAGATGAAATTGCTGGAATCAAGAACTCCATGACAGAGTTGAACAATACCAACGATTCACTCAACGCTTCACTTACAGAGCTCCAGACTTCAATGGCGGGAATCCCGGCAGATGACCTCGGTAAACGAACTGAAGAGCTTGAGCGAAATCAAAAAGTTCTCGAACAACAACTGACGGACTGTTCCAATAAGATAACAGAACTCACTGAATCTGCATCCCAAGGTGAGCAAATTTCACACCAACAGGGCAAAAAACTGGACGGTGTCGTTGCCGATCTCGGATCACTCAAGTCCAGTGTTGAAACGCTGACGTCCACCATTGAGCAACTCAAAAGCACATCGGCACCGCAACATTCAGATATAGATCTGGACCACAGGATTTTCACTTACCTGGAGCAACACAAAGATAAAATCGAGTTTGCTCAACTCATTGCCGAAGCCGTCCAACAAAATATGACCTATGCCGAAATCGACGATTTTCTCAGCGAATCCTTGTCCGACGAAATTGATGCTATAATAAAAGAGCATCCATCCCTTACAAAAGAATATATACGCGAGTTAAAAAACCGATAATCAACATCCTCTGTACTGCTTTCCCCCGTTTTTATGAGGAGACAGTACATCTTTTACTGCTGCTTCTGCAAAAGCCAACGGTATGGTCCGTTGGCTTTTCCTCTTTCCTTCGGTGCTCCCTCATCAAAAGCAAATTCGTCAAATCCTTAATTCACCGCTCATACAGGTAGTTGAAAACGCTCACCATTATAGATGCGAAAAAGAAGCTTTGCGACCTAAAAAAGTCGTTGACAGCAGGACAGTGATCAAGTAGTTTGCCTCGGTCTTTGGAGGGCGTCGGATAGGCTGGAGCAACGGTGTTTGGGGCCAACCGGAGATGTGAGTAACGAAGGGATGCGCCAAGAAAAGTCTTGACGGTTGCAAAAGTTTTGATTAGAGTGCGTGTCTTGCCGCGACATTAGTCGGGCACCATGGTTTCCATGGCAACGATCCTTGAAAACTGAATAACAATAAGCAAACGGGCCCAACGTGTTTTTCAAAAACACATTGGAGCAAGTTTTCGTAATTTTGAAAACAGAGCTCTTGTACACTTCAGCCTGGCTGAAGATGCATACGAAGCTGTCTATGACAGTTCAGATATTAAACTGGAGAGTTTGATTCTGGCTCAGAACGAACGC
>JBHEOR010000052.1:0-18200 GCA_046260685.1 Desulfopila sp. | reverse complement strand
AAAAGAGGCTGCCCGGGGCCTATCTGCTGCAAAGCCATCTCCGTGTGTCCCATAATAACGCCGAGCATGTTGTTAAAATCGTGGGCCACTCCACCCGCCAGCCGGCCAACGGATTCCATTTTTTGCGCCTGATTCAACTGGGATTGGAGTTTTTCTTTCTCTGCCGCGGCTCGCCGGCGCTCGGTGATATCCTGCATGGTCACTAAAGCCATGCGCTCACCTTTTACCTGAATGGGCGTTGTCGACATAAGGAAGTGGAGTTCCAGGGTTTCGCTATCCTGCCCCTTGCAATAAAACGGCGCTTCGACCTGCAAATGGGGTGTGCCGGTTTCCAGTGTATCCCGCAAGGTATTCCGGATGACGCATTGCCGACAGAACTCGCCAAATCCGCAGCCTTCAGGGTCATCTATTGCATGCAGGCAGCGCAGTGCTTCGCCGCCGCGCAAACCGAGCATCTCCTCCACATCTCTGCCGGCAAATTGCACCGCGTATCCGTTTACCTGTTGAATGCTCTGTTCCGCATTCACAACCATCATGATCAAGGGCGCGTTGCGATAGATGGCTGTGAGCAGGTCTTTTTGTTCAACAAGTGCCTGTTCTGAAAGTTTTTTTTCAGTAATGTCGTGAATAATTAAATGAAGATATTCTTTCCCTAAAATTTTTATTTTGCTGCCAAAAACTTCTACATCTCTTGCTAATCCGTCTGCCACTATATGTTGCACCTCAAAATAAACTCGTTTTGAGTCTTTTGCATTTCTTAATACCTTATAAGTTTTTTCGGGTGGTAGCGTACTGATTGTAAAAATGTCCATACAGAGCATTTCATCCTTACTCCAACCGTAAAATTTCACCGCAGCTTCATTCACGTCTACAAGGTTGCCTTTATCCGCCTCAACTAAGAACATTGGTGCGATATTATCTTCAAATATATTTTTGAACTTTTCTTCATTTTCTCTTAGGGCTTCTTCGGCGATCTTACGGTCGGTGATATCACGTACAAATTCAGCTACTCCAATTATTTCATGTGTTTGTAAAGACCTAATAGGATAGCTGAAAAGCTCTATCCACGTAATCGGCGCCCCAGGTAATCCTTTTATAATATTCATTTCAGTTTTGCCCGATTTCAAACAACGCAGGCTTGGACAAGGATTACAAGGTTTTTCAGCATTATGATAACATTGGAAACACTTTTTTCCTTCCAGCGGTATGTTTTCCTCATACCACTTTTTCATAACACTATTCACCCGGATGATATTTAGATCAGAATCAAGCACACTGATACCATCCTGTATGCTTTCTATAACATTCGAAAGAAGCGCTTCCCTTTCTTCCAGGGCCTGTTGGGCCGCACGTTCTTTGGTCTGATCCCGAAACACCAGCACAACGCCTGTGATCTCGCCGTCATCGTAACGGACCGGCGCGCCGCTGTCGGCAATCGGAATTTCCCGTCCATCCCTGGCAATCAGCAGCGTATGGTTGGCGAGTCCGACAATATTACCGCTTTTCAAAACATTGGTGACCGGGCTTTCCACCGGCTGCCGGGTTTGTTCGTTGATGATCCGGAAGACGGTTTCCATCGGTTGACCAACCACCTCTTTCTCGCTCCAGCCGGTCAGTGCCTCCGCCACCGGATTCATTGAAACGACGCGGCCTTTTATATCGCTGGAGATCACCGCATCGCCGATGGAGTGAAGCGTTGCGCGCTGCGTTTCTTCGCTCTTCCGCAGCTCCTTCTCCGCCTGCTTGGTCTCAACCATGGAGCCAATCAGCCGGGCTGTGGCATGCAGTCGCTTTTTGGCCAGCTCAATGATAAACGGCGGGCGCGAGTTGTATGCATGGGCCTGGCGAGCCAGATCATCGAAATCAAGATGATAGATCTCAGCCAGCTTTCGCTGTTGTTCCGGATCTTTTGGTGGATCACCGTACCCGAAGTTGATGGCCCCCACGACATTTCCCTGCGCCAGAATGGGCACTGCGTACATCCGAAGGCCGCCGCTGCATGCAATATCCACGGGCCCACGTTCGGCAATGGCCCGTTTGGAGCAATCCGTCCAGCAGGATTCATGGCACAGCCAACGGCCGGAATTCAGAGCTTCGGCGTTATCTGCAGTATCACAAAGCATTCAAGCTGTTTCAATTTTTCATTGGCCTTTTTCTGTTGTGTAATATCCGTAATAAATCCTTGACAGGCTGCGATCCGGCCACCCTCATCCCGTATGGCACGGGCATTCATGGCCACCCAGAGGCCGGTTTCGTCCCGGCCTTGCAACCGGCATTCGTAGTTGAACACTTCACCATGCGCTTCCAGCAGGTCCATGAATTTTTCTCTATCAGCGGGATCGGCATACACCTGCGTGGCAATATCCGTGATGGATACCATGAGTTCTTCCGGGCTCTCGTAGCCGAACATCCTGACCAATGTAGCATTGGCTGCAACAATACGCCCCTCGGGCGTGGAGGTAAAGATGCCGATTGGGGCGTTATTGAAGATGTCGTGAAGAGGAAGTTCCGGCATAGCGCCGCTGGTATTGGGGGAGTCGGTTGATTCAGGCATGGACATATCCTCGTGGTTGCTGGTCTTCATTTCCACCGGACTTCTGGTGGCAAAGCCCGGCGCGGGCAGTGCCACGTGTAGTTTTTCAGATTATATACGATTTCCAGGACGTCTGTTCACTTCTGTGCTTGCAGCAGTCACTTCATTTGCAGCATTTCAGCTAAGGGCCTGTTCATAAATAACATGGACAAGATTGAACACGGCCAAGATTGCGCTCAGATTTGGGTCAGATTTGGGTCAGTTTTGGTGGTGGCGATCAGCGTAAAACCGCAGGCGTAGCAGCGCTACGAGCGCTACGTTGACGATTTTACGATTGAGCCGCAGCCAAAGATGGTCTGAAGATGAGATGCAATATGGCCATGTTATTCGTTGACAGGCCCTACGAAAGGTATTCTCAAAAACGAATATCATCGTCATCCGAATCATAATCGAAAGGCATCATTTCGCTTGCCAAATCAACAAAGACACCAAAAGACTCGCTTAGATTCTTTACAACTCGACTATAAGCTTCCTTTTCATTAACATCCTTGGCCTTCGACATTGCCTGCAATGCAGAAACTAATTCTTGTGACAAACCATTCATTATTTTTTCTGGATCCATTACTCCTCCCTTTCACGTGTTTGCTGCGGACGCCAAAGCTCAGTGGCGGATTGGCGCACAGCTCCTTGTTGTGTTTGCCCTTATATGCGAGCTTTCTTGATATAGAGGCCCCGTAACGATGTGAGATTCGTACGTTTGATAGAGGTCAATTTCGTGTTGCTCTACGTTCACTATTTTACGAGCTTCTTCGTTGTTCCCGTTTCGATTCTGGAAATCCTCGAAAAATCTCGGACACCTCAAAAAATCCAGGCTGACACCTCAAAAAATCCAGGCTTTTTGGCTCAGGCGGGACGTGGTGTCGGCTGACTGTAATGAAGAAATCATATAATTTTATGTTATTAAGCTTTTTGTTCATTAATTTCAAGTCAAACTCATCAGGATCAAATTCCCCACCAACCCATTCGAACATAGAAAGAAAAAAAGGACAAGAAAAAGCAAGAAAAAGGGGACAGAACTATTTTATTGACTTTCTCGGCTTCTCCGGGTCTCGATCTGACAAACGAATCGTGAGTTTCTTTTCCAACTGCTCCCTGCAACGATTGCCACCGGTGACCTGATTGCCTTTGAAAACGGACGCTGCTTTTTTGGTCAGACCTTACTCGTTTGTTAGAAAAGTTTGCATTCATCCAATAAGTTGTAGTATTTTAAGCAATTCTGATGGGCTATAAACTGGAATTTTCGATTGTTTGAATCCTTTTGGGTCTCTGGTGACAATACCTGTAGAACCTGCATGATTTGCAGCCTGGTGAATCACTGAATCTTCAAAATCAGTAAATGTAGAGTTAATAGCATTTTCAATTACAGTTCTGTTCACAGAAGCAATTTCAAATAGGGTAATAAGATCTTTAGTTTGATTTTTTGATTCATTTTCCCCCAAAATCTTCGTTGCCAAATAGTGAATCGTTGTAACAGTGGTGGCGCATATAATTCCAGAAATTTCTCCACGTTCAACAAAAGATACTAGCTGACTTGCCGGCTCAGAAAAAGGAGCTCGATCGAGCATTACATCAAGAATCACATTCGTATCGAAAAGAATCTTCATAAATATTTAGCTTCCAGGTAGGACTTATAGTTATCTTCGTCGAAATCAGTATTTTTCAACGAACCCTTTAAAGATTTAACAATCGGAGTTAATTCAATTGGCTTCTTTACGGACTTTTTATCAAGTAAATAGAAATAGTCCGCAACTATTTGAGAAACAGATTTGCCCATAAGTTTTGCGTGATTTTTAGCTGACTTGATTAATACATCATCCAACCGTAAAGTTAGTTTTGTATTCATAGTTTCACCTTAGATTATATTTGACGTATATGTTTCTTTGAAACATGCGTCAGCCTGTTTGATATGTCAATAAAAAACAATTTCTGGCTAACGTTGATGCTATACAGAATTTTCTACAATTAGCTGGAGCTCCCTGCAGTCATCAGGTGACATCATCTTCCGGGCGCCCGTCGATATCAAAGATACGGGAGACAAAACGTTTACTGTCTTCGACGATGAGGTAGAGACAGGGGACCAGGGCCAGCGTTATCACGGTGGCGAAGAGTATGCCAAAACCCAGGGAAAGGGCCATGGGAATAAGGAAACGGGCCTGTCTGGAGGTTTCAAATATCATTGGTGCCAGACCGCAGAAGGTGGTCAGCGTGGTCAGCAGTACCGGGCGAAAACGGCGCAGCCCCGCGGCCCGCACCGCAGCCGCCGGCTCCATACCCTCATTGCGGCGCTTATTGGCAAAATCCACCAGCACCAGGGAGTCGTTGACGACAATACCGGAGAGGGCGACAATACCCATCATGCTCATCAGGCTGAGGTTGTAGCCCATGATCAGATGGCCGATCACTGCCCCCACCACGCCGAAAGGAATGGCGGTCATGACGATGGTCGGCTGGATATAGCTGCGAAACGGAATGGCCAGAAGGAAATAAATGGAAATGAGGGCAAAGATAAACCCCTGAAAGAGGCCCTGGAGGCTTTCTCTGCGGTTCTCCTGCCTGCCCTTATACCCATAGGAGAGTCCCGGGAAGCGGCGCTGCAGCTCCGGCAGAACGACACCGTTCAACCTGGCCGTGATCTTCGAGGACTCGCCGATGGGATCGACGTTGGCGGTGACCAGCACAGTGCGCCGGCCGTCCCGACGGTTGATGCTGGTATAGGCCTTGCTGCGCTCGACGGTGGCGATATCCGCCAGGGGCACAAAGGTCCCGGCTGTCGTGGCAATGAGCATGCGCTCGACATCAAACTCCGAGACCCGCTCATCTTCTGGAAGACGCACCCGCACGGATACCTCATTGGCACCGCGCTGCTGCCTGAGGGCAATCACCCCCTGGAAGCTGTTGCGCACCTGCCGGCCCACCTCGGCGGCCGTCAGTCCCAGGCTGTAGCCCCGCTCGTTGAGGGTGAAGTTAAACTGGGACTTTCCAGGGGTGTAGCCGTCATCTATATCTTTGGCGTTGGGGAACTCTTCAAGTTTTTCGGCCAGGGCACTGCTGGCGCGATCGAGCACACCAATGTCCCGGTGGCTCAGCTCCACCGCAAGCGCCGCACCACTGCCCGGGCCGCCGCGGTCGGACTCAAAGATGGAGGACTGCAACCCGATGATGGTGCCGACCTCCTCACGCCAGAGCTTGGTAACCTCACGGGTGGACAGCGGCCGGACATCGGGGGATGTAAGGTAGGCAAATACCTCTATGCTGTTCTCATTGACCAGCGAAGAGATCCCCTCCACCAGAATCTCTCCACCATGCTCATTGCGAACCCGTTCCATGGCCGCAACGATTTGATCCCGTACCCGCAGCACCTGAGCAGTTGGACTGCCGATGGGCAGCGTTGCAGTGACGACCGCCCGGTCGGACTCCACCCGCGGCATAAGAATCAAGCCTATGCGGCCGCTGAAGACATAGGCCAGGGTGCACATCAGCACGGCGACAAGCACTGCAATGGTGGCAATGCGAAAGCGCAGGATGGTGTTCAGCACACTGCCGTAAACAGTTGCGACAAACCAGTCGAAGGCGTCGGCGAAGCTCTGCTGGCGGCGCCGTAACAGACGCATCAGGGGATTTCTGGTGTGGGTTCGGCTGTGGGCAAGGTGGGCCGGCAGGATGAACAGCGATTCCACCCAGGAAATGATGAATACCGTTATGACCACGACGGGGATGACCTTCCATATCTTGCCCATCGCTCCCGGCACGAACAGCATCGGCATAAAAGCGACAATATTGGTGAGAATGGAAAAACTGATGGGCATGGCCACATCTTTCGCCCCCGCCTTGGCAGCCTCAATATGGCTCAGTCCCTGCTGCCGGAAGGCATAGATATTCTCTCCGGCAATAATGGCATCATCGACGACGATGCCAAGTGAAATGATAAAGGCGAACATGGATATCATGTTAATGGAAATGGCGAACTGCGGAAGAAAGAGCAACCCGCCGAGAAAGGATATCGGGATCCCCATGGTGACCCAGAAGGCCAGCTTGTGTTCCAGGAAAAGGCTGAGCAGCACCAGCACCAGGACCAGGCCGATGAAGGCGTTTTTGAGGAGAAGCTGCAGACGCTGGGTATAAATTTTGGAGCGGTCACTGGTTATTTTCCAGCTGATTGCCGGGGGAAGGTCCGTGCCTATCTCGCTCATGGCGCTGCGCACCGCTTCCGACACGCCGATGGGCGTCTGCTTGCCGACACGGTAGACCCGCAGGGTGAGCGAGCGCTTGTTGTCGTAGGTCGCCTGCCTGCTCGAACTCTCAAAACCCTCCCTGACCTCGGCAAGGTCTTCAAGATACACCGTGGTGCCGCTTGCCGAACTCACAACGGGAATACGGGCAAACCCCCGGGCCCAGTCACGGCGGTTATCAATGCGCAGAAGAATTTCACCACCGCTGGTATCGAGCTTGCCGCCCGGCACCTCCACCGCCGAGGTACGAATAACGGTAGCCACCTCCCCAAGAGTCAGCCCGTACATGCGCAGCTTTTCCATGGGGATCTCAATGATGATCTCGAAATCCCTGGCACCGGAGATCTCGACCTGCGTTACGCCCTCGGACTGCAGCAGCCTGTCCCTGGCCTGCTCGACGACTTCACGCAGCGAACGTTCATCGACATCGCCGTAGAAATTGACGCGCAACACCCGTATGCGGTGCGAAGCCAGAGAAATTACCGGATCTTCGGCATCACCTGGAAAGGTGGTTATCCGGTCGACCTGCTGTTCGATATCCTGCAGAACGAGCTGGGGGTCGGCATCGTCGCGTACCTCGACACTGATGACGCCACTACCTTCACCGGCAGTCGAAGCGATCTCTTTAATACCGTCGACGCTTTCAATGGCATCCTCCACGGCAAGAACGATACCCTGCTCCACATCGGCAGGACTTGCGCCGGGATAGGCAACAACAATGGACACCCGGTCGAGTTCAAAGGCCGGAAAGACCTCCTGGGTAATCTTGGTGGACATGACCAGGCCGCCCACAATGAGAAAAAGCATCAAAAGATTGGGCGTCACCCGATTGTCGATCATCCATTCAATGGGGCCACGGGATGAGGAGTGTGGACTAACTGCCATTGGTCTCTTCCCCGCCGGCTTCGGCAGCGCCGCTTATGTTCCGCCCGCCCCCTTGGTTTTGTGTATTTTGTCCGGCCAGCCGCAGCGGTATCCCGGCGACGGGTGAGGCAAGCGTGGAGGTGATCAGACGGGCGCCCTCTTCAAGGCCGTTGGTGATGATCACCTCGTTCCGGCCACGAAAAACCGCCTCGACCTCCCGTATTTCCAGTCTATCCCGCTCATCCATCAACCAGACCCGGTTGCCTTCGTGAATATGGGCACGGTCGATGGCCACCGCGGAGTCAATGGTCTGCCCTTCTATTACCGCGCTGACAAAGGAACCAAGCAGCAGCCTGGGCTTGCCCCGATTGCTTTCCAGGCGGCTCAGCGGATCGTCCACCCGGACCAGGAGCTGGGCCATGCGGCCCTGCTCCTCAAGGGAGGCGGCAAGCCGAATAACCCGGCCATGACGAATTCTTTCATTCTCCTGCCCGCTAGTGCCCTGACTGAAAATACGCACCCGTGCTCCCTGCTCACCCTCACCATTGGGACCGGGCAGAGCAACCCACCGCAACTGCTCAACCGGCAGAGTCAAACGGAGCCAAAAGACATCTGAGCCGACAAGATGGGCCAGCACCGTCGCTTCATTGACACGGGAACCGATATTGACTCCCCTGGTGCCGATGACGCAGTTGAAGGGGGCAGTAATTTCGGTGCGCTGCAGATCAAGCCTGGCCCGATCGAGTTTGGCCCGTGCCAGTTCAAGGGAGGCCTGAAGCTTGGCAAGCTGCGGTTTGCGCAGAATCAAGGCCTTTTCCTCCGGGCTGACCTGCTCATTGAGCAAAACATACTCCTTCTCGGCAATACGCTGATTCCCCATCTCCACGGAAATATCACTTTCCACCCGGTAAACCTCGCTTTCCAGCTGTCGGATCATCAGCCGGTAATCGACAGGATCGACACGGAGCAGCCGCTCACCAACGGGAAAATGGCCTCCAGGGATGAAATCATCTGCGATCTCAACGACCTCTCCACTGACCCGCGGCTTAAGATCTATCTCCCGGGCGGGGACAATTTCTCCCATGGCCCGTATCAAGGTCGTCTGCGGGCCGGTCTTCACCTCTCTGACCTCGACCAGAGCGGCAGCAGGGTCGCGCTTACGGGACCTGGCCTCGGGTGATGTGTTGAGTAAGTAGAAGGTCAGAGCCACCCCGCAGCCCACGGCAACGAGCGGCAGCAGCGCATGTCGAAGAAGCGCGGCACCGAACGCCTTGTTTTTTTTTGGTGCTTCTGGCGTGTTATCCGTAGCGTCCATATTTCTCTGTTGACTCCTCTTCCAGCTCCCAGGTTCTGCTATTCGTTGCTGGGTCGTGCAATCATATCCTTTGGTATCTCCCCGCCCAGGGCGCGATACAGAGCAATGCGGAAGGAGATCAGCTGCTGCCTGGCGGTCAGGATGTTGCGCTGCAATGTCTGTTGACTGAGACGGGCGGTGAGCACCCGCTGATAATTCTCAGCTCCCTGTTTATAGCGGTTGCGCACGTTTTCAACGGTTTTGGTGGCAAGGTCGAGCTGAATGGTCAGGCTCTCCAGGAGCTTCCTCTGTTCTTTTTCCTGCTTGAGCGCATTTTCAACCTCGCCGATGGCATCAATAATGGCCTGGCCGTAGATATAGGCCTTTTCCCGTGCCGCAGCGGCGCTCCGGTCGACCTCGGCCCTGCGCTTCCCGCCATCGATGAGCGGCCCCACCAGATTGGCGGCAAGGGAGGAAAACCAGTTGGAAAAAAGATCTTCCGCCTCTGCCGAGGTATTTGCTTCGGCGGCAATGGAAAGCCTGGGAAAACGGGCAGCAATGGCCGCCGCCACCCTTTTGTCCGCCGCCAGAAGATCATAGTAGCTCCTTTTGATGTCGGGACGGCTGTTGAGCAGGGCAAGCGGCACGCCGGTATCCGGCAGCGACGGCAGGTCGATGAGCCGCGGAGTATGCTCCAGGGTAAACCTGCCGGGGGAGGTGCCGGTGAGGATGGCCAATCTGTTTTCCAGCTGTACTATAGCGGCCCGTTGTCTGGACTGTTCGCCCGACTTCGACTCGATGAGCTGTTGCTGCTGGAGCACATCGGCAATACCTATCTGTCCGGCATTAAATCGCAGCCGCACCAGGCGCAGCCCAAGTGTGTTCACTTTCTGCTGCTGCTGCAGCAATTCGAGCTGATGGTACCCTTCGGCCAGCTCGTACCAGGCCAGTGCCACCTCGGCGGCAATGGAGTGTGCCGCAACCTGAAGCCCTTCCCCGGCGCCCAGCTCATCAAACCGGGCTCCATCCTGCAATGCTCGAATCCTGCCCCAGAGATCTATCTCATAGCCCGCCGCCACACCGGCAAGCAGATTTGTTGCCGTCGTGGTCCTGCCCGCTGTCCGCGTCCTGTTTATGGTGGCACCGCCGTTGGCGTCAAGCTGCGGATACAGTCCCGCCGCTGACTCCCGGGTGAGAGCGGCCGCCTGGAGCAGACGCTGCCGGGCGGCACGAAGATCAAAGTTTCGACCTAAAGCCATGGCGATCAGCTCCTGCAGAGCAGGATCATCAAACTCCTGCCACCAGACACCTTCCACGGGCCGGTCACCGGCCGCCGAAAAAGCCTGCGGCAGGGACACCGGTGATTTGCCGGCATCAAGAGGGGTTACGGGAGTGCAGCCGCCGGTTATCAACAGCACCACCAGCACCACCACTGCCATGCTGGGTGCGATGGGTCTCATTGGCATCTCCTGTCCATATTTACGATACGCCCATGCTGGTAATTGCAGCGGATCAGGCGTTGTCATCCCGCCGATCTCGCCGGGCTTTTGTTGGCCTGGGCCTGTATCGCCGTGATGGCAATGGTATTGACGATATCAGGAACAAGGCAGCCCCGGCTGAGGTCGTTGACCGGCTTGTTGAGCCCCTGCATGATGGGGCCGATGGCCACCGCCTTGGCGGAGCGCTGCACCGCCTTGTAGGTGTTGTTGCCGGTGTTGAGATCGGGAAAGATAAAGATGGTGGCCTTGCCGGCGACCTTGCTCTGGGGCATTTTAGCACGGGCCACCGTGGCATCGACAGCCGCATCGTACTGGATGGGACCTTCAAGCGGCAGATCGGGGGCCATTTGCCTGGCGATCTCAACCGCCTTTTTGACCTTTTCGACCTCTTCGCCCACTCCTGAGGCTCCGGAGGAATAGGACAGCATGGCCACCAGCGGCTGGATGCCGAAGAGCTGCGCCGTACGGCTCGACTCGATGGCTATCTCGGCAAGCTGCTCCGCCGTGGGCCTGGGATTGACGGCGCAGTCGCCGTAGACCAGGACGCGGTCTTCCAGACACATGAAAAACACCGAGGACATGATGGTGGAGCCGGGCTTGGTTTTGACGAATTCCAACGAGGGGCGCACCGTGTTGAGCGTTGAATGGACAGCGCCGGAGACCATGCCGTCGGCATGGCCCTTATAGACCATCATGGTACCGAAATGGTTGACACCCGACATCACATCGCGGGCGTTGTCCGGAGTAATGCCCTTGTGCTTGCGCAGCTGGTAGTAGGTATCGGCATACTCATCGAAAACATTCGCATGAACGGGATCGATGATCGAGACTTCGGCGAGGTTGAGCCCAAGCTCGAGAATCTTCCGTTCGATAACCTGGGCGCGACCCAGCAGTACGATATCGGCGGCATCACGGTGCAGCACGATATCGGCGGCCTGGAGAATGCGCTCCTCTTCGCCCTCCGGCAGGACGATAATCTGCTTATCCCCCCGGGCCCGTTTGATAAGGCTGAACTCAAACATCTTGGGCGAGGTGAAGAGCATGCGGTGATGAATGATGGATTTGCGCATCTCGGTGGTATCGACATTGGACTCAAAAAGGCCCAGCGCCGCCGCCACCTTGCGCTGCGCCTCCGGGGCCAGGCTCTTTTTGATGGACTGGACCATGGTCGCCGTTGTGAAGGTGTCCTCGGCCACCTTGACAATGGGAACAAGATCGGAGATCCCCTGGAGCAGATTGCCCAGCAGGTCATCGGGTTCGAGATAGCCGGTGAGCACGATCCCGCCGATATTGGGCATATTGCTGGAGCGATAGGCCGCCAGAGTCCCTAATATAATGTCGAGCCGGTCTATGGGGGTGATAACAAGGTTGTCATCGGTCAGACGGGGCAGGTAGTTGCGCAGGTTCATGGCCGCCACGACAAACCGGTTCACCGAGCGGTTGAGCCGTTCTTCGCCGTAGATCACCCTGGCATTGAGCGCCCTGGCAATTTCGGCCATGGTGAGACGGTCCAGTCGTTCTTCGTAAGGGATGGAGTAGACCTGGCCGACCTTATTGTGCAGGGCGTCCTTGAGCCCGCGCAGCACCTCCTCCTGCAGCCCCGCCGGGGTCTTGTTGGCAATTACGGCAAAAATGCTGCTGCCTTTGTCCTCAAAGGACTCCAGGGCAAAGGTACAGCCCTTGATAACGCTCTCCACCGATTCTCCGGCGGCGTTGGCGATGAGCAGAACCGGGCAGCCCAGATTATTGGCTATCTCGACGTTGAGCTCATACTCCAGCGCGGAGGTGTCGCTCTCAAAATCGGTACCGATGCAGAGCACGAAATCGTGGTCGTTTTCCAGTTCTTTGTATTTATCCAGCACCCCCTCGAGCAGCTTGTCATGCTTTTGCGCGGAGATCATGGTCCTTGCCTCCTCGAAGGTATAGGCATACATACTGCTGTCATCGAGATCGAGCTGGTAATGCGTGGCCAGGAGATGGATGATCTTGTCGCGCTGGTTTTCAGGGTTGCGGCCATTGATGATCGGCCTGAAAATGGCGACCCGGTCAATGTTGCGCACCAGAAATTCCATGACGCCCAGGGCAATCATGGCTTTACCGCTCTGCGGTTCGAGCGCCGTTATATAGAGATTCTTCGACATAGCTATCCTTTGCCGGTAAGCGCCGCCTCGATCAGATCGAGAATATGGACCGCCTGCACACTCAGCCCCGCATGGTTGATGCTGTCCTGGAGCTGCATGATACAGCCGGGACAGGCGGTGGCGATGGTATCGGCGCCGCTGTCGAGCAGTCCGGGAATCTTTCGGGCACCGATATCCTTGCTCGACTCATAGTGGTGCACCGAGAAGGTTCCGCCCAGACCGCAGCACAATGATGCGCCCTCCATTTCGACGTAATCGACGTTGGGCAGGGCCCTGAGCAGCGCTCGCGGCTGTCTGGTGATACCCTGGGTTTTCAGGTGGCAGGGATCATGGTAGGTTACTTTTCTGGGCGCAGCCCGGCGCACCATTGCGGCAAGTGTATCAATGACGCCGTTGTTTTCAAGGAAGACGCTAAAGTCGATAACCCTGCTGGTAAAATCTTCGTCGCTTTCCTTCATGGCACTGTAATACTCACCAATCCCGCCGTTGCAGGAGGCGCAGGCGGTGATGATGTGCTGCTCGTCATACTTGCCGAAAGCGGCGATATTGTTTGCGGCCAGCTCCTCCACAACCGTGCCCGCGCCGGATGACAGGGCGGGAATACCGCAGCATTTCTGGGCTCGCGGTATATGGATGGAATAGCCCAGACTTTTGAGGATGTTGATCATCGATTCACCGATGCCGGGGTAGACATAGGTGATGGAACATCCGGCGAAAAAGCCCACCGTCGGCTTATCGGCATCTCCTTTAATAAACTCCGGCACCCTGTCAAAGAGGTTGCGAAAGGGCAGCTTGGGAAGGGTTCTGTTGTTCATCAACGGGGTCTGGAACCTGAGCCGCAATCCACTGGAGTGCGGAATCTTTTTCAGAGCCAACGGTGAGAAAAGCGCCCCGCCCTTGGTCAGGGTCTTCATCAGGGCCTGGGAGGCAATCACCCGTGTTACCGACTTGCCGATTCTGGAGAGTCCTTTATTATCGGTGATCTCCCGGCGGATCGCCCCGACGATTTCACTGGTGGGCACATTATTGGGGCATTTGTCGACGCAGGAGCCGCACATCAGACACATGGAGATATCCCGTTCGAGGTTTTGCTCCAGCCCGACCTTGTTCTCCAACAGCGATGCGGCAAGGGCGATCTTGCCGCGGGCCACATCTCCTTCCCTTCTGTTTTCTCGATACACCGGACAATGGGCCTGACAGACGCCGCACTTAACGCACTGCTGAATCTGGTCCTCATAGTCCTGTAATGTTTTATTCTTTACCATGTGGCCTCTTTCATTCTACCAGGGCGATGCCCGACACTTCCTCCGGCTAGAAGAAGATCTTGCCCGGGTTCATTATATTGCAAGGATCGAATGCCTGTTTGACGGCACGCATATACCCGATGGTTACGTCATCGAGCTCCATGGCGAGATAGCGCGCCTTGGAGGTGCCGATGCCATGCTCACCGCTGATGGATCCTTTCAAGGCAACGGCGGCGGCAAAGATCTTCTCCATCACTTCGTCGACCTTTTGCTGCATGCCCTGCTCGCGCAGATCCACCATGACGTTGACGTGGATGTTGCCGTCGCCGGCATGGCCAAAATTGACGATAGCCACGCCATACTCCCGGGCCAGCCTCTCCAGGGCCCGGATCATGTCAGGGACTTTAGAGCGCGGGACCACAATATCTTCATTGAATTTATTGGGGTTGATCTTGCGCAGGTTGGGGCTGACGTTGCGGCGCAGCTGCCAGATCTCCTCCGACTCTTCATGGTTTTCGGCCACCTGTACATCAACCACGCCAAGCGGCTCAATGACCGCCAGAATCTTGTCCGCCTGTTGCTCGATAAGCGCTGCATCACCATCGACTTCCAGAATGAGCACGGCACTGCAGCTTGGCGGCAGTTCGATCTTAGAAGTGCCACGGATACAGTCGATGGTGGCACCATCCATAAACTCCAGGGTCGTCGGTATGATCCTGGCGCGGATTATTTCGGCAACCGCAGCGGCCGCCCCCTCGATGGTCTCGAACTGGACCAGCATGGTCTTTTTGGCCTCGGGTCTGGGCAAAAGCTTCAGGATTATTTCGGTGACAACGCCCAGCGTGCCCTCGGAGCCGACGATAAGTTTGGTGAGATCGTAGCCCACCACATTTTTCAGGGTGTGGCCGCCGGTACGAATAACTTCACCCCGGGGTGTGACAACCTCAAGGCCCAGGACAAAGTCCTTGGTCACTCCATATTTGACGCACCGCGGACCACCGGCACATTCGGCGACATTGCCGCCCAGGGTGGAAAACTCCTTGGAGGCCGGGTCGGGCGGATAGAACAGCCCCTGTTTTTCCACTGCTCTTTGCAGATCGGCGGTGACAACGCCGGGCTGGACTACGGCGGTAAGATTATCGCTGTCTATGGAAAGAATTGCGTTCATTCTGGTGAGCACCAGAACAATGCCGCCCTGAACGGGCAGACTGCCGCCGCTAAAGCCGGAACCGGCACCACGCGGCAGAATGGCGATTTTGTTGTCATGGGCCAGTGTTACTATTTGCTGAACCTGCTGCCTGTTTTCGGCATAGACAACGACATCGGGCAGAAACTCCTGCTTCGTGGCGTCGTAGGAGTGGGTCAGCCGGTCGCCGGTTGCGGCGGAGACATTTTCAGCACCGGCTATACTCTCAAGCCGGCGCACTATCGATTCATCTATCATGGTCTACTCTCATTAGCTTGCGCCTTTCTGGAAACGACTCTCACAACTCCCGTAAAACACCCGGGAGTACAGATTATAAAACCGATTGGTGATATTTCAACTCAGTAACGGTCGCCATGAACACCTACCATCGAATGATACTCCATAATGTATACAAAATATTTTCAATATACCATTTGACTGTGACGGCACAATCCGGTAGTGTACAAAGAATATGTCGCTACGGCATACCAAATGTATGCGTTACCAGGGAATTCCGTGCAATTCGGAAACGGGCCCGCCGCTGTGACCGGGGACACAACCTGCATATGCCACTGGCGTTTTCGCCGGGAAGGCGCAGGCAACGGACGATCCGGGAGTCAGAATACCTGGCGCATACCATAAGCAATACCATACGCAATACCATACGCACAGTCTCCGAGGACCAGAGGCTGGCACCGTTGCATCTGTGGAGAAATCAGGGACCCCGGATCAATTTCATTGGTTCGGGGGCTTTTCTTGGGTACCCTCCGAACCCACACTTACACCACAGGAGGCCACCCATGCCGAAAAACGAAATCGCATTTACCAAGCAGGCACTTCTCGCCACCAGAGACTGGGACACCTACCAGGCAATCCTGCACAGATGTCTCAAACCGCTGACAACCAAAAAGATTGTACGTCGAACGAGGTAGACCAAGCGAACCGGAGCCGGTGCGCTTCAGTCATTCGGGATCACCGGCTCCCCATCCTCGCGTATCTCCCTGTCATGGATGCCGATCAGATAAAGCAGGCCGTCGAGCCCCACGCTTGAAATGGTATTATCCGCCTTCTCCTGCACCACCGGCTTGGCATGAAAAGCTACCCCCAGTCCGGCCAGGCTTATCATGGGCAGGTCGTTGGCTCCATCGCCTACCGCAATGGCCTGATCAAGTTTGATCTGCTCCTTCCGAGCTATCATCTCCAAAAGCTCGGCCTTCTTCTCACCATCGATGATCTCGCCGACGACCTCACCGCTCACCTTGCCATCCACTATATCCAGTTCATTGGCAAAAACATAATCCAGGTTGAGTTTTTCCTTGAGGTAGTCGCCGACAAAGGTAAAGCCGCCGGACAGTATTCCCAGCTTATAGCCCAGGCCCTTGAGGGTCTTGGTGACGATTTCGGCACCTTCGGCCAGGGGCAGCGTTGCCGTAATCTCACTGAGTTTCTCTTCCTCCAGCCCCTTGAGCAAAGCGACCCGGCGGCGGAAGCTTTCCTTAAAATCGATCTCACCGCGCATGGCTTCGGCGGTAATGGACGCCACCTCGTCACCGACTCCGGCAAGCCTGGCCAGCTCATCGATAACCTCGACGCTGATAAGGGTGGAGTCCATATCAAACACCACCAGTTTCCTGTTGCGGGTATAGATATTATCGGCATGGAAGGAAATATCTATGCCGGTCTGGCGGCTGATCTCCATGAAACGCCGGCGCATATCCCGAATGTTTTCAGGCCGGCCGGTGGCACTCAACTGGATACTGGCACGCGGCTTTGGTTGGGGTGCGACCAGGGAAATGCGGCCCGTCAGCCGAGATATGGAATCGATATTGAGCCCGTTTTCATAAAGAATCGCTGTAACACCTGCAATCTGCTGGGCTGTGAGTTTTTTGCCGAGCAGGGTTATTTTCCTGCGCTCCCGACCATGGGCATTGACCCAGGATTCATAGTCTTCCTGGTCCACCGACGTGATATCGACGGCCAGGCCGAGATTATGCCCCTCGTAGAGCATATCCTTGTAGATGTTTGGATAATCCTGAGATCTGGGTATTTCGACGAGAAAACCAAGGGAAATATGTTGGTGAATAACGGACTGCCCGATATCAAGAATGTTGACATCATACTGGGCCAGCAGCGAGGTGAACTTCGAGTTCAGCCCTCTTCTATCTTTACCGGTAATGTTTATTAGAATAAGCTCACTCATGGGATCCTTTACAATACAGGGAATACAAAAAAATTAAAGGCTATGACCGTATAGCCTAGCCGTATGGGCCGGGCCGGCTGTGTTCATTACATGCCCCAGTGCTCCTGGGCCATTTTGACCACCAGAAAGTTAATCTTTCAACATAGAATGTCCCGGTGACGAAATCAAGGACTCTGTGGGAGAAAAAAACACATCACACGCCTCTTCCGCCATGGCATACTATTTAAAAAGAATTATTCTGTCAGGTATGTACAATACGACGCAAACGCACCGCGGATATTTACTGCCGGTGTTTCCCACTGAATTCATTCAACTGGAGGTTCTCATGTTTAAACAACTCTTGTTTTCTCTGCCGCTATTCCTGCTCCTGTTTTCAGCCACACCAGCTTTATCACACTGCGAAATACCCTGCGGTATTTACGACGACCATATGCGCATCCATCTGCTTGAAGAACATGTCACCACAATGGAAAAATCCATGAAAAAAATCGTCGAGCTCAAAGATGCCGACAACAGCAACCAGCGCGTTCGCTGGATAATGAACAAGGAGAACCATGCCGACAAATTTCAGGAAATCGTCAGCCAGTATTTTCTCACTCAGCGCATTACAATAGATCAGAAGCAATACCTGGAGAAGCTGCAGACCCTGCACCAGATGCTGGTGTATGCCATGAAATGCAAGCAGACCACCGATCTCCAGAACATCGCCAAACTCAAAGAGCTTGTCCAGAGCTTTTCCGAACTCTACTTTACAAGCGATAACTGATGTCACTTTTTGATGTCCACCCACAAATGGCGTCCCCGTGAGAACGTTCCAGCGGAGCGCCAATTCCTTTTTTTGAAAAGCTGATGACCAATTAAACTGAGCTGATTGACCCAGGACAGCCGTGTTGTTTTCATGGGACGCCATAAACCCATCCCTGGGGGCTTAGCTGCAGCCGTCCGGGCTG
>JBHEOR010000051.1:13045-18366 GCA_046260685.1 Desulfopila sp. | reverse complement strand
GGCAATCATTGACGGCGCCCTCAGGGACCGAGACGCGGCAGAAAAAGTGGCGGATGCCTCGGCTGGCCGAATGACACGATCTTTGTTTACCGGTACGGCGCTTATTACCGGCAACGGCTCAATCAGGCCGGGCGACACCGTTGATCTGGCCGATATTCCGGATCAGGACACCACCAGTGCACGAGTGCTGAGCGTGCAGCACCGATTGGACGAGCAAAGTGGATTCATAACCGCTTTGTATCTGGGAGGAGCATCATGAACGCAATTATCCCGGCATTGCAGGCAATTATCCGCGATCAGGTCAAAGAGAAGCAGGATGTTCAGCTGGGCATTGTTACCCAGGTTTTTACCAACGAGGGGGGGGCGGGCGATGATAATATCGCAGTCAACATCCGTCTGCAGGGCAGTGGTTGCGAGCTGCAGAAAATACCTGTGATGATCAGCCGTCTTGGCATGTCTCATGCGCCCCGGGTCGACGACCTTGCCGTGATGGCCTTTGTCAGCGGCGATATCAACAAAGCGATTGTGCTGGGTTTTCTCTATGACGAACAGAACCGGGCGCCAGATGCCGCTCCGGAAGAAATCGTTTACCAGGTGCCGGATGAGGCTGATGATGGTATGCGTCGATTATATATTGAACTTCCCAGTGGCAACAGCCTGACATTGCTTGACGGGCAATTAGAAGTGTCCATGGGATCAACGGTCATTACCGTTGAAGCGGATGGTGCAGTCTCTATCAAAGCCGGGGGGGACATCTCTATTAATGCCTCAGGCGCCCTCAACCTTGAGGCCGGAGGAGATGTGAGCGTGAAAGGCAAAAATGTCAACATTGAAGGACAGGCGGGGACCAAGGTGAAAGGTCCCAACATAAAACTGGCCGGGATGACGGATTTCAGTCCGGCCTAAAAAAGATGGATTCGCAATAACCTGATAATTTTAGGTTGATACAAGGGAGGAAACATGCCAGGAAGTCCCGTCACCATAGGCTGTGCTGTCATCCTTACCCCGGGAGCCGCCGGTCCACCCGATTCCGGGGTGATAGTCACTATCCTGCAGAGTCATCTTACCGCCGGTTCCATGCCGCTCGCCACCGCCGGTTCCATGTGTCAGATGATCAATTCTCTCTCCGGCGTCCCCTATATGCTGTCCATTGGCAGCGTGGGCATGTCCCAATCAGTTACCGTGGGCAACCAGGGACTGGTGCGCATGGGGGATAATATTCCGTCCGGATCGGGTATTATGATGATAGTCGGGCCGCCGGCAGCCCCTTACTTCACTGATAAAGGAGCGCCATGATGAACGGAGCCGCACTTGATAAACGCATGAAAAGAATGGGCAGCGATTTAAAACTCGGCTTCAGCGGACCTACCGGATGGTGGGAGGATGCGGATCTGGACATCAACAGGCAGGTGCGTCGGGGCAATGATCTGGCTGTCGCCGACGGTCTTTATGCCATTGACCAGATGTTGATCAATCGCTTGAAAACGCAGAAGGGAGAACTCTCCTCCCTGGGGCACCCCCAGTATGGCAGCCGCCATCATGAATTGATTGGCGAGCCCAATGTGGAGCGGACGCGAAATCTTATCAAACTCTACATTCTTGAAGCCCTGTCCCATGAACCGCGCCTGGAGAAGGTGCTTGACTGCCAGGTGACACCGGACCCGTCGGAAAGGTCTGCCGTCCGGGTCACCATCATGGCGAAAATTATTGAAATAGACGCACCACGAAACCTTGTTGTGCCATTTAGCCTGGAGTTATAGCAATGAGCTTTGCTGCAGAACCATATGGTGTTTTTGTCGATGACCTAGTGACGGCCCTGACCGGTGGAACTATTCGGGAGGAGTTTGTCTATCCTGCAACAACCAATACGCCCCGGCTGTCGGCAGGTGACCAGTACCTGCGCGAGACTGTCCGGCTGCACGGTGTTGCCGATGGATTCTTCAAAAGATTTGTGCTTGATAAAGATTACAGCATAGGCAGTGACGGAGTCATCAGTTGGCTTGACACGGCGGCTTTAGGAAGCGTTGTCTCGGTATCCCCTGACCCGGGCAGTCGTTTTTATGTCAGCTATGAGACCAAACCGGGATACAAAAGACAGACTCTCCTGACAGACCGCAATCCAGGCAGTATCCTGCGTATCCTTTCGGAGAGCTTTGCCAGGGAATATGCCGTGCTTTCCAGGCAGCTGGAAAAAATATACCAGGCAGCCTTTCTCGAAACAGCTGAAAATCGGGATCTTGATCAGGTTGCCGCCCTGGTTGGGATAACGCGAAGGGACCAGAAATATGCGGCAGGAGATGTTGTTTTCTCGCGGACAACACCTGCCCCGGCGGATATTGTTATTCCGTTAGGCAGCCTGGTATCCACAGCTGATGTTCCGCCGGTTAGCGTCGAAACGTTGGAACAGGGAATTCTGCGCGCCGGCACTCTTTCTGTTTCCATACGAGTCCGCAGCACGGCAGAAGGGAGCGAAGGGAAAGCCAAAGCCGGATCTTTAACCGTTATTCACCGGCCGGTGCTGGGCATTGAGACCGTTACCAATCCGCAGGCCCTTGATTTTAGAGGAGGCAGGGAAGAGGATACCGTTCTGCGCCGCCGGGCCGTAAGAGCTCTGGAAACCTCCGGGCGGGCTTCAACGCGTGCCCTTGTCGGAGCGCTTATGACCCTCGAGGGGGTCCGGGAAGAGGATATCGGAATTAAGGAAGATCACCTCAATCATCCCGGCGTGGTCCGCATAACCATCGCCGCTGATCTGACAGAACAGAAGGCCGCCCGGGCAGTGGAGCTTATCAACGAATACAAACCGGCGGGGATACGTATTCAGCACAATCTCAAGGTGTCGCCGCCGGCTGAACTGCAGGTTGATGATGATGCGCTTGCTCCGGATGGAGACGGCTCCTTTTCGGGGGCTGCAGCGGTCACCGCGGACTCCATCTGGACCCCTGTTGCTGTCTCTCTTTCGCTGATGCCGGTTGATGCTGCTTTGACCAGCATCCAGAAAGCACAGATAAAAGACAAGGTAAAAAAAGCGGTACTCGATCACATTGACAGCCTGGGGATTGATGATCCTGTTATTCATAACAGGGTGTTGAGTAAGGTAATGGAGGTGGAAGGGGTTTTTGATGTGGCCCTGGAGATTTTTGATCTAGGCGTGGCAGGACAGCCCAGACGAAAAAATCTGCAGCCAAAGCTTGCGACGAGACCGCAGCTCAAAAAAGAAAATCTGACCGTTACCATGCGAGGCAGTCTCGTTGCTCTGGATCTTGATGTGACGGTAACCCGACTTGATCTGCGGACCATAGACGATGCCCAGACGGAGTTGGGCAGGGTACGTGATGAGATCATCACCCTGATCAATACTTCTCTTGCGGCAGAAACCAGGCCAATGGAGATTACTACCGCGTCACTGACAACAGCTCTGGAAGGGTCAGGTAATTTTACCGTGTCTTCATTGTCGTTCAAATCAGAATTTCTGGAAGAAGGGCTGCGCCTGAAGCAAAGCGATGTCGGTATAAGTGTTGACAAGGATCAGCAACCATGGGTGCGCGTGGTCACGGTGGCCGATGGTGCGGAATAGGGGATTTCATGATAATCAGCGAAAAACTGATAAGCAAACGGGCAACGACTATTTTGTCGAGGTTCCCGCGCCATCTTGACCTCACCAGGGAAGACAAGGTTTTTGCCCAGGTTGTCAACAGTCTGGCCAGGGAACTGGACATCAAGACCATGCAGGTCGGTCAGGTGCGCAAGTCCCATCGTCTCGGTCAGGCTGATGAAATGGGCGACTTGCTGCTCCTGGCTGGATTACACGATCTGCGGCCCATCAGATTTGATATAGTTCGTCTGCGACACGACGCCCTTAATGGTGTGGCCACCATTCTCGGCGATGAAAGCGCTGCTGCAGAAGACTGGGAAGATGCCGTCACCACCCTGCGTAAACTTCTTGGCCTTGCCGATCTCGGCGACTATGCCTTGGATTATTCTTTGCTTGCAGAGGCTCTGCGCAAGCTGACCGGCTATACTTCATGCCTGGATATTCTTCGTTATCAGATAAAACAACTGATCCGGATACACCGGGCCGGCAACGGCAGTGTCCGCAGTCTGTTGGAAGCCAGTGGTGCCTATCTTCACCTCAGGGTGGATGGTATTTCCCATGTCGGCAACGACTACTGGCATATTGCCCATTGTCGCGACCTCCTTACCCTGCCGCCAAAAGATGCAGCAGGGTCCGCGCCTGCAACCACTGACGACTGGCTGGCTCTGGAGGAAAACCCCTTCAAGAAAACAACAATTGTGGCTGAGGAATTTGCCCACAGAGGAAAACGAAAAATTTTACGCAACGGCTTTGATCCGGTACCGGTCACCATTGCCATCACCGGCATTGAAGATCGTACCTGCTATCCTATGCTCGTTGACACCAATAAAGGCTATGGTCTGTATTATGCGGGCATTGTCGGCGACGGACAAATACTGGAGTTGACCGCCGACGGACGTGTTCTGCTCGATGGTGCTGCGGCCGACAAGCAGGCCTTTGCCTTCTCGGGAGCTGTTTTTGCTGAGAACACCGGTTTGACCAAGGCGTCATCAACCGATTTTGCCTTCTGCAACGAACACGGCACCACTCCCCATGGCCAGTGCGGGGTGTTTGTTACGACAGAACCGGTCGAAGAGGGCTTTTCTGCCGACATGCCCCACATGGGAGGATTATCTCCGGCCATTACCCTTGCCGTGGGTGCAACAAACTTGCAGTTTTTTGTCCGAATTGCCCATTTCGGTACCAGAACTACGGTGCCTCCGGCAGACCAAGGAGCCGTAGAAAGTTACAGTGCCGGGCACTGTAACACCTCTCTTTTTGCCCTGGATACAACAGGGGCAGGAGCAATAGATGCGGCGGCGCTCATAGGCTTTCTTTGGCAGGAAAGAGAAGCGTTTAAAGTCATTGTCTGGCTGCCTTCACGATTTGCAAGCTATGATTTGAACAACGAATCGGATGAAACGACCCTGGCCCAGCGTCTTCGCACTCTGCTTGATCGGCACAGGGCCGCAGGCATCAGCCTGGATGTGCAATATGCTACCGATTTATGGCAGCTGCCCTACGGATATATTACCGATACTGATTCACTTCAGTCCTACAAATCAATCACTGCAGGCAGTCGCCTGTGGAATACCGGTTCCCCCCAACCGACCAGCTGATAAGGATGACGACAATGACAGTTGAACTACCAGCACTCGCACAAGTTGAAGCAGGAAGGCCCATAACAGCCGATGCGTGGAACGAGATTTTAGATTCGCTTGGCTTGCTTCGCGATGCAGTCAATGCC
>JBHEOR010000051.1:0-13035 GCA_046260685.1 Desulfopila sp. | reverse complement strand
ATCGGCAGCGGAGAATTGCAGGTAACAGTCCACCTGGCCGGCCAAGTGAATCAAAAGATCCCTAAAGCGGAAATTGTTGCCGTGAATAAGGACACCGGCAGGGCCATTCGCGCCGCCCAGCCTTTTCCGGGACGCGATGCCCACACCATCATCGGCATTGGAGCGGGCAAATGGGATCTTTATATTACAGCACCGGATTATAAGCTGACCAGTCATGAGGTTTCATATCCTGATGATACTGCTGTTTCCCTGGGCCTGACTCTGGACGGCAAGGCGGTGCCGGATGTTTTTGGAGTCAAACTTAGCGCGGCAAAAAGCACCTTGACCGCGCAGGGTATGATCATCTCCAAAATTCTTGACTCGGCGGGAAAAAATCACGCAGTTGATGATGCTCCGGCCAATATGGTTGTTCTGTATCAGCTGCCTGCCAGGGGGACGATTATTAATCCGGCTGTGGACCGCATCCGTCTGGTTATTGCCGCTGAAGTGGAGATAACCGGCATGGTCCAGGTGCCTGATGTCACCGGCATGTCGCCCAACGCAGCAGCGGCCAAACTTGCCGAATACGGCCTGGTCATGGAACAGCGGATCCGCAAAACGGGAGTTTAGCCAAACGATATTCAACGACCTCAATGTCAGGGAGATTAACGATGCCTACATTTCTAGAGCTCGACAAGAGCAATTCTTTTAATGCTAAATACACCTATTCACGAGCAGTTCCTATTAAGGAGGTTGTCAAGACTGATTATGTTTATAAACCAACCAAATTAAGGGCTGTAGAGCAAGTTCCGGTAGCAGGTACTCTGGTTACTCCCGGCACAGAGATTATTGTCTATTTTGAAGATACAGACCTCATGCCTATGGACATTTATGAAGGAGCTCATGTCGGTTATGCGGGCAAGACAGCGAAAGAGGTTATTGACATAGTCAAGAATAATGACGCGGTGAAAAAAATCATTGAGAAAAAAGAGAAAAGCGTCGACCTCACCCTGGAAGACGAGGTGATCATGGGGACTTTCTTTGCTGAAGGTCTCGGACTCGAAATGAATGAAGGTGATCCAACAAAAAGCAAAAAAGCAGCATATGACGTTATTGTCGCAGCATACGATCTGATGAAATAGCAAAGGTCCTGACTATGAAGGCAGAAATTGGTCGTGCAGACATGATGCAGGAACCAGCCCCTGCACCTGCAAAGGCAGTAGTTGAGAAATCTACTGCCCAAAAAGCTGGTGATGGACCTTACTGCGCTGTAAAAGTGGAGAAGACCCTCGATCTTCCCGCGAATGCCCTGCTTTCCAAAGTGGAAGTCAGCATTACGGCCATGCCGGCGGGGGTATGTTTGCTGAGCGAAGCAGGGGAAATACGGGTCAGTCAGGATGACGCCAAGAAAGCCATTATCGATCTGAAAAGAATGCGTTCTGTCTCAGGCCTGAAAGCGCCCCAGACTATTGATAAAATCAACACCTGGACCGGCGCAGCATTCGGTGGCAGCGATATAAAGGTGACTAAAAATATGCCCTTTTCCCCGAAGTGGCCACGGAACGCCTGTTGGTGACGTTTGTAAACGACCTGGATATCCAAGACTTAACTGACAAAGGCACAATAATTCTGCCAGATGCCCCTGTAGATCTTGTCCTTTCCATAAACGGCAAAACAGCATGGACTCATATTGGTCCGGTAAAACTTTCTCCGGCAGATAAACAACAAAGCATAGGTAGTATTTCTTCTTCATCTTTTAGTGAAAGTGTCGAGATCACGCAACTCCTGCAGGATGAAATAAATGCCGGAGCATCTGCAATCAAAATAGTGCTGCGCGCAGCACTGTCCTGCCGCTTACAACTGACTATCCCATCGCCCCAATATTTCCTTTGCCATGATGTTGTGTTTCCTGCTCAGGCTCTTGCTCTTGAGATAACCGAGGAATGCAGGTCGACCCTCTCTCTGCCCCTTCCCGCTGCAAGCAGTTCCTGGCTGACCAGATCCATCTCTTTTACGCTGGAGGGCAAGATCGGCCGATCTCGATTCTTTCCCGCCGTTGGCCCAAAGGCGCTCAGCCTCGGAGAGCTTGGTCTGGACAGCGACCACGCTCTGGCCGCATCACTCACCGAGGACATCTTAACAAAATTCAAAATCATCGAAGGCGTACGCCTTCCTTTGCAGGTCGAGAAGGGTGGTGCAGAGATAACAGCTTTTCTGCACCAGGATGATGACGGCAAAGTGGGGAATTCTCTCGCTGATGCCGCTTTTAAGTCGCTCACCATTGATGAGACGCAGGAGGAAAAATGGGTGCTGCTGGAGCTGAGCAAACCAGTAGATATCCAGACAGGCACAGATCTCTGGCTGGAAATCAATGTTATCCGGGGCAAGTGCTGGTGGCAGCTGGGTGACAACAGTGTTGCATCTGGTGGGATCGTCACCCTGCAGCGGGGTATTCCGGGAGGTCCATTTTCGGCTTTCAGCTTGAGACTGAACGGGCAGGATCCGAAGCTTAAGGGGCGGCTTCGCCTCAACGGTCAGCCGGTTACCGATGGAGCAATACATGCCATCATCCCGCTCGACCCCCAGTCAGACGAAGAACTTCAGGGTATCACCACCGGTAGTGCCCCCCTTGATGTGGAGGTAGAGTTTAATAATGCGACCCGCCCCCGTAATGGGAAGCTGGAGGTGCCCGTGCATTTCCACGCTCCAGGGACCTATACATTTACCAAAGCCCGGGTGATTTACCAGGATTAACGAGGAAGAGCTATGGCCATTGATGCGAAATCGAATTTTGTGGATGGGTTACGGGTAACACCTGAACATCTGAATCATATGCAGGAAGCCCTGGCCAAAGGCATCAGCGATCTTCGATGCGTCCTTGGCTGCAATCGAATCGCCTGGGGGTTGCGGCTGCTTGTCAGTGAGGATGGCAAGACCGTAACTCTAAGCAAGGGCCTTGCCCTTTCTGCAGCAGGTCGGCGCCTCTCTGTCGGCGAGGACGTTGTCCTTAAAATCAAAATAGAGAGCACACCTGGAGAGCTTATTGAACCGTCAGCTCCAGAATACAAGGTTGTTTTGCGCAGTGCCAACCATGATCAGCCCCTCGCCCGAATCGGGGATGTGCAGACTATTATTTTTGCCGACACCAGCATCGTTGTTTTGCCCAAAAGTAGTCCGTTGCAGGAATATGACTTTGTCGCTGGTGCCGTTTTGATGAGTGACTCAAATACTTATGTAATAACCCAGAATGACAGCCTCTTTTTATGCCCGTCCTATCACGGTCACAGTGGCGATCATTTTCAAGATGCCAACGGGGTCTGGCGTTTTGATGGAACAGCTATCGAGGCAACCACCATTCCTGGTCCAGCCGGGCCGGCCGGCGAGAAAGGCGAACAGGGAGAAAAGGGAGATCCCGGACAACCAGGACCCAAGGGCGATAGCGGAGATGCTGGAGAAAAAGGCGACCCAGGCATACCTGGACCGAAAGGTGATCCGGGAGAGCAGGGAAGTATGGGTGTATCAGGGATACCAGGCGAGCAGGGCCCTCAGGGGCCACCCGGGCTTAAAGGCGACACCGGCGCTGCCGGGCCGCAGGGCGAACAGGGACTGCCTGGGCCCAAAGGCGACACCGGTGCTGCCGGTCCGCAGGGACCACAGGGACTGCCCGGGCCCAAGGGCGACACCGGTGCTGCAGGGCCGCAGGGACCACAGGGTTTGCCCGGGCCCAAGGGCGATACCGGAGATGCCGGTCCGCAGGGACCACAGGGGCTGCCCGGAATCAAAGGAGACACTGGTACCCCAGGCAGCCAGGGACCGCAGGGGATTCAAGGTCCTCAAGGTGTGCAGGGACCTGTCGGGCCGTCGGGTATACCTGAAAAAGTGGTGGTGGTTACAAAATTATCCTGGAACCTTTTTACTCCTGTCAACTCCCAGACTGTCGTAGAACTTCTGTTGAGCAGGGGCTTGAGCTTTGTCTTCAGCGCCCCGCTGGATGGAGCCCTGATTGAACGAACAGGACCATATTGTCTTCGTGTCCGCCTCCACGGACAAGATAACATCCTCCATTTGCTGCCGGGAAAAATAGCCTTCTCAGCGGCCAGGCCCACTCTTCTTACCTGGAACTGCACCCTTTCGCCAGCTGTTCTGAGCAGATATCTTGTGAGGGAGCACGAAACGTCGCTGCAGATTGATCTGCTGGCTGATTATCTTCGCGGTACTGAAGGTATGCAGGTGTCGGGCAGCGCCGGTCAGATACTGGGTCTTCCCGGTCCCTCTATGCCGGGAGGGATATTTGCCTGCTGGATGAAGATCGCCCCCTAATAATAATACGTATCGGGAATCGCCCCAGGAGGACAGTATGAGCCCTAAACCCTACACGCCAGATGATGAGATTGAATATATCAATAAAGCCGGAATTCGCAAAAAAAAAGGCAAAAGCGGCAATTCACAAAAACGGGCTGATTATTTCCTCCAGCAGCGCTTTCCCTTTTTAGAGGCGCTTGCGGTGGAGGGTAGCGAAGATAAGAAAACAAGGAGTATCAGGAAAAAGCCTACGGTCGAAGAACAGCAGGCGGCCGCTGCTCCGCTGGCAAGAATCAGGTCGAACATGATGCAGGAGTATAAGCGTCGCTTACTGGCACAGCAACAGGAGCTTGAAAAAGCTGCAACGAAGAAAGTCTAGGAGCTTGTCCGAAAATGCATTTATGCCCAAACTCTTTGTTGTTTAGAAAAAATAATGCTCGGAATATTAACTATATGCCTGTGCTTATTTTTCCTAAACGCCTCGATTTTGAACAAAATGCTTATTCTCGGACAAGCTCCTAGATCGTTCTGGATAAAGAGTAACAGATCATTCAGGGAGGCATGCGTGTGAGCTGGGTATCCATTGGACCATCATCTGCCAGGCGCGGTCAGGCCGCAACATTTCCAGCCATAAGCGGCAGAGTGTCGGGAATTGCACTGCCCCGCCATGGCCAACGCATCTACATAGCCACGGCTAATGGCGGTGTCTGGCGTTCCGACGACCAGGGAGTTACCTGGCGCCCGCTCATGGACCGTTTTGACCGTAACCCTGAGGTGACCGCAGCTGCTTCTGTCGGGGTTGACACTCTGGCCTGCGGTGCAATAGCCATTCACCCAAGCCACCCGGATACTATCTTTGTCGGCACCGGAGAAGGTGCTACATCTCAATATTTCGGTGTGGGTATTGCTGTTTCTCATGATGCAGGACTAATCTGGAATATTGAAGAGGTAACTACAGCTCAAGACGGAAATATCAGTTCCGATCTGCTCGGTGCAGGATGCTATGCTTTTGCCGTTCATCCTACGGACCCTGATACAATCGTTGTAGCAACCACCAGAGGAGTATATCAACGGAAACTTGTTGGAGGTCAATACCGATGGTCACAACGACGTATCAGACCAGATAACAGCGGTCGCGATGGTTCATTTGTCGATGTTACCTCAGTCGTGGTGGCCGATGCCGGTGCCAATCCGCCGGTATTTTATGCCGTCACACGTGGAAGCGAAGCGCAAGTTGGTCAGGTCTATCGTTCCGTCGATAACGGTACCTCCTGGACTCAACTCGGTGTCTTCCCTCCTTACAACGCCCACCCTGACCGCCAGAATGAATCGCTCAACGGCCGCTCTACTCTGGCTGTTAAACATGATGACCCTGAATTTCTCTATGTCAGGACTGCAAACGGTTCAGTCTTTCGCTGGAATGGTACCGGCACAAATCAGTGGAATCTTATAAATGCGATTCCAACAGATCTTGCAAGCCAGGGATTTTACAATTTAGCCATGTCTGTTGACCCGACCAACGGGGAACGTATTTTTATCGGCGGAGCCGCAACCCATGTCAGGCGAACGGATGGCGAGAGAATCTTCTCGGCCATTTTTTATCGACTGACCATGACTTCAACCAGTGGGGTTTCCCCGGCTGTTAACTGTATTGCAACAACGGCGCTGGGCGGTTCCATACATCCGGACATTCATGCCATAGTTTTTAAACCTGGGGACGGCAACGAGCTTTGGGTCGGGGGTGATGGTGGTCTTTTCTTTACTACGACACCTCAAGGAACAGGGAATATTTTCAATCATCGAAATACAGGAATCGGCTCTCTCCTGACCCACACACTTGCCGGCCATCCCCAACATGAGTCGGTACTTTATGCGGGCAGTCAGGACAATGGTTGCATGCGATATACCGGAGAAGAATCCTGGTTCTGTTCCGTGCATAATGATGCTGGTTTTATTGTCATAAACAGACGCCACCCGGAAAGGATGGTGATTGGTTATGTGAGTAATTCAATATTTGGTGTCACAGACGGCGGCATAAGTAATCGTGCCGGCTCTTTTACCTTTGATACCCACGATTATCTTGATCCAAACATTCTGTTTTACCCGCCAATTATCGGCCCTCCTGCACCCGCTGATGATGCAGAAGCAGAGAGAATTGCCTGGGGAGCAGAAAGGGTATGGCTGTCTGATAATTTCGGCACACATTTTAACCCTCTCCCTACCCCCGCCGGAAGAACTATTCTCAGTTCTGCAGTTTTTAGCAGTGGAATCAATGACAGCCGCGTGAGATGTCTTTGTTTTGCCGACCAAAACCATCTCTTTGCCGGTTTGATGAATGGTGAGATCTATTTTTACACGGAAAATCCTGGTAATCCGACGCCATGGCCCGCCCCACAACGACTTGATAATCAGCCGGGACTGTTGCATAATGGTACTCCTATCCGTCAGCCTGTCACCGATATATCCGCCGATCCTCGGAACATGGGGGCTTGTTTTATTACTTTCGGTGGCTTTGGCGATCATCCCCGGGTTTGGTCTTACGATGGGGCCAGTTGGCATAATCGCAGCGGCACCAATGCCGATGACAACCAGAACCTGATGACGGTACAGGTCAATTCTATCCTGGTTGACGCCCCGGCAGATGCGGGCCAGCCACTACATCTCTATGTCGGAGCAGATATCGGCGTCTGGCGTTCGCTTGATGCGGGTCTGACCTGGGAGCTATGGGCTGGTGGATTGCCTGATGCTGCTGTACTTGATCTGGATCTTTTTGTACCTTCCCGCCTTATACGGGCAGCGACATATGGGAGAGGCGTTTTTGAAAGACACCTTGATGATGTCACCCGCTCTGTCCATTTGTTCGTCCGTGACCATCAAATGGATACGGGTCGAATTACAAGCACTCTGGCTGCTGTAGATATTGATAATCCCACAGGTCCAACGACTCTTGCAGTTATTGAAGCAGCTGCGGTAAACGCCTATAGCCTTGCTGTTGATGCAGGACAGGATGAGATGCAGGCACAGCAGGCGGCCAGGGTTTCTTATCTGGCTACTCTTGCCGCAGCTCCAGACAATCACGTAATTCCGCATTCAAGTCCAGACATTAAGATTGATGCTCCCGATGCCGGATTGAATTACCAGTTTGCCAGCGATGAATGTCTCGAATTCCTTCGCTTTGTCGATATTTTTACCGATGAATCCCAGGCCCTGGCTTTTACCGACAATAATGCCAATATCGTCAATCGCGTCTATGTGCAGGTGCATAACCGCGGCAGTGCCTGGGCTCACCGTATCCAGGTCATGTTGCTCATCGCGGTGGAAAACGCGGGAGTGGTTCCTGATCTGCCGGCGGATTATGATTATTATGTGCGCCGGGGAACGCCGATCAATAGAGATGGTTGGCGCACGGTGGGCCTGCGCAACATGTCTGATCTGCGCTCCGGACATCCGCAGGTGACACGCTTTGAACTGACATCGGATCTGTTCAAGGAAATGGCGGGGACCGAAACTCCCGATCTTTTTCAGTTGCTGGTCATTCTTCACCACAATGATGACCCCTTTGCCAGCTCGACCCGTGTTTTTAATGATCTGGTAGTAAGCGAGCGCCTGGTTGCTTCAAAACGAGTACGGGCTACCCTGCTAACCGGTGTGGCTGTGCCTTCTGCTACGGTGTCCATTACTAATTCATGGAAACCCATCGGCCCATCTGGAGTACTGCGTGGCCAAGCAGGCAGTCAGCCAACCATGAGCGGCCGGGTCTCAGGAATTGCCGTTGCCGCAGATGGCAAACGGGTCTATGCCGCCACGGCCAGCGGCGGCGTCTGGCGCAGTGATGACCAGGGGCGTCGCTGGCGCTCTCTGATGGAGTCCATTGATTATGATCCGCTGTATAATCATCAAGGACCAAATATGCTGGGTGTCACCACCTTGAGCTGTGGCGCCATAGCTATTGATCCGCAAAACCCGGATATAATTTTTGTAGGCACCGGTGAAGCTCCAGGTATCACCTATCTTGGTGCAGGTGTCCTTGTTTCCGATGACGGAGGAAGAAACTGGACAAGAGAAGAGCATGCAGGACCCGCAACGGATTCCCTTACAGGTGCTGGATTTTATTCGCTTGCTGTAGATCCTGACCCCGGACCGAGTCCGGCCCTGGAGGGATTTGTCTTCGGCGCCACCAATATCGGTCTCTATAAACGCCGGAAAAAAACAGGCGCGGCAGGATTTGAATGGCAGCGCATTGCCGTAGGTAAGACACCAGGGACAATGATACCGGCAGGCAATCGCTGCACAAGCGTCCTTGTCTCACGCCGGGGCGGCAAAAGCCATTTTTTCGCAGCACTGCCCAATGCCGGAAACAACGGTCAGGTTTTTGAAACATGGGACCACGGAACAACCTGGCAGCGTATAGGGACAAATTATCCCCACGGCAGAAACGACGACGGCACCATTCGCGGAAAAATCAGAATAGCACTCACCGTTTTTCGCGATCAGGGAACAGCTGCAAACCCGGACATCATTTATGCCATCAATGATGATGGAGAAGTGCATCGGGCAGAACGAGCCGGTGGAGCCCAGGGTTGGTCTGACTGGGCACAGATCTCAGGAACCCCCTCCAACATTGAAAAGCAGGGAAGCTACAACCGTGGTTTCACTGTTGCCCCGGACAACAAAAACCGCCTGTATATCGGTGGCGCCTGGGTCTGGTCCAACAGTGAGTATTCCGGTTTTCTCTACCGCTGTGATATCAGCGACAGCGGTACGGATTTCTCTATGGATACCATATTTCTGGGCAATTCCATCCACCCCGATCTGCACACCCTGGTTTTTGCCCAGAATGATCCTCGCCAGCTTTGGGTTGGTTGTGACGGCGGCGTTTTTTACACCAATAATGCCATCGCAACCGACAATCTTGATACGTTGTTCAGGGCATGCAACGACGGCTTGCAGACCCTGCAGTTCAACAGCGTCGGCCAGCATCCGAGCCAGGAGGCCGTTATCCTCGGCGGCACCCAGGACAATGGCGCTCTGCGCTATACCGGTGACGAAGCCTGGATCTTATCCGCAGGCGGCGATGGCGGCGCAGCTTTCATCAACCGAGAGGACCCGACCAAGTTTTTCAGCGTCTACGTCTATAATGAATACCGCATAAGCACCACGGGAGGGGCACGGTACAGTTATTCCAATAAAAGCGTGGGCACGGGGTATGATGACGATGACCGGGGCCGTCATATGTTTTTCTATCCTCCCTATGCATATACCCCTGCTTCCACAGGGGCTGCCGGGGCGAATTTGGTCGCCTTTGGCGAGAAAAAGGTATGGCTCAACACGGAATTCGGTGACGGAAGCTGGCAGGCCATCACCGGGGACTTAACCGAGCGAATTACCGCCCTTGAATTTGCCACAACGGCCCTCATCTATGCGGCAACGGAATTCGGCAAAATTTATAAAATTGAACAATCAGGCGGATCATGGCAGACTCCGGTTCCCCTGCACCCTACGCCTCCCTATTTTTCTAATATTACCTCTATAGCGGTTCATCCAGCCCACAATGATCGTCTCTATATTACGCTTGGCGGCGTCGGTGGATTGGATACAGCGCTCAGCCGGGTGCATTATTACGACGGCACGACCTGGCATAATCGATCAGGTACAGGGGGCAACACACTTCTCAACACCCAGATCAACAAATTGATCATTGATCCGGACCACCATGATCATCTTTATGTAGCAGCAGATATAGGACTCTGGCGTTCAACCAACGGTGGTACGGACTGGCAGGTTTTTAATAATGGTATTCCGGAGACAGCGATCGTCAGCCTTGCCGTCTTTGCCGCCGCCGGGCATAAAAAACTGCTGCGTGCCGTAACGCACGGGCGCGGTATGTATGAATACACGCTGGATGACGCACAAGCCCTTGCCATTGAACTCTATCTCCGCGATCATCAACTGGACCTTGGCCGGCAGGGTGGCACTTCCACTTATGGCGATTCTGACCCAACTCATCTTGCAATAAACACAACTTTCGGAACATCGCCGGACATCAAGATTGATGCGCCGGACAGTGGCGGCAAATATCAGTTTGCCGACAGGGAGGAATTGGGTTTTGTAAATTTTATTGGCCACTTGGTAGATAATTCGGCTGAGGTGCCGGTGTACCGTTTACCTATCACCAGCCATGTGTACGTGCTGGTCCATAATCGGGGGCGCGAGGAAGCCGATGGGGTGACCGTGGTCCTGCTTGTTTCCAGCGCCTTTCCCGGGGATACTCCTCCGCAGTTACCTGAAAATTATAGACTTTCCCTGCTCTCCAATGGCAAGGTAGAAAATGAAGACTGGAAAACTGTGGGCAATGTGTCATTAGATGACCTGCGATGCGCCAATCCTCGAACGGCGAGATTTAACCTGCCGTCAGATATGCTGGTATCCGGTGACAACCTTGAAGACGGCAAGAAACACGCTCTGGTCGCCTTTATTTTCCATGAAAGAGACCGATTGACCGGTGACGAACGCACGGTCACTGCGCTTACCAATAGTGATCGCCATGTTGCGGTTCGTTATCTGACCACCAGCAGTTTCTCCGGTACTCTGCCCAGCGTGGAATATGGTCTGGAGAGAAATGTTCCATTTATGTTGCCGGTGGGTGTTTCTATGCTGGCCTGTGAAAAAATTAACCGTTTGGCCGACAACCTGCAAGCAAAACAAGGATCCGGGGGCAGTGTCGTTTTTCGCGATATGGATCGGCGGCTGCTGGCCATGGCCTTGCACAGCAAATCCATTCTCAGTGAAACCGAGGATATCACGGCGCACAGGTCGCTGCCGTGCAACGGTAAGTTTTCACGCTTTGTCATGATGGGCTGCATGGGCTGGAACCTGGCGGATTATGTGGACTGGCTTTCGCCGGAACAGGGCTGGGTAGGTAAGGTGCTTAAACGCGGCTCGGTGGATACCGATCTTAGTCACCGTGCCGTTAAATCAGCGGAATTTGTTATTCGCATGGCGGAAATAGCCCTTGCCGCCGCCCCTGACGCTGACAAGAAGAAAATCAGGGCCTTTACCTTTGGCATGCTGCACGCCCTGGCAGCCAAAGTGGTCATGAATCCGGTCTTGAGAGGACTGCAGGCCGACTACGGTCCGCAGGACTGGGACCACGATGCCCTCACCGCCGATGAAGTTGCCTGCGCATCGTATGTCAGTCGTCAACTACTTGATTCAATTCCTGAAAAAGATGAATGGATCAACTGGTGGCCAGAAAGCGACGCGGTACCGGACAGTCTGTTCCAGGGATTCCAGCAGGCCCTGGTTGAACAATACGATCCAGCCTCGGCGCGCACTAAAAAGTTCGGTGATCACCCTGACGCGATAACAACCGATGTTCCCACCGCCGAAAACCTGCGTGAGGGGTACGATCTGTTTCGCCGGACCTTGAGCCCTAATCTCCATTGGGCCTGGTGGCTGCTTATCTTGAGTCCCATCTTTATGATGCCGTCCATCGCTCTGCTTATTGGACGATATGGGCTCGGCGAAGGCAGGAAACTTTTTACCGAAGAGCACGGAGATCCTGATGAAAAATCGTATTACGAGGTGCTGAGCCTGACCGGCTTCATGTCCAGCGTCGCGCCTTTTGCCTACTCCATGTATCTCTGGAGCCTTTTCCCGAGACAGAACGGTCATTTCACCCAGGCCCTTATTGCCGGTATCACCCGTATGCTGTCCGGGATTTTTTATAATGTGTCCTACAGGGTCGCAACGCCGCTTCCCGCCTCTGCGCGCTGGCCGGTATTCGGTCTTTCCTCAGGCATTGATATCTGGTTTCTTATAAGGGGTATCATCCATGCCGCCGAGGACGAGCCGGGATATGCCCGTCTTAATTTTCTGCAGACCATACCCGCCATGAGCATGATTGCCAATCTCCTCTTCTGCGGCCTTATGCAGATTAAAAGAAACGACATCGCCTTCTGGATTCTCTGGGCCCTGTGGACCGTGGGTGCGATCACGGGCTGTGTCTTTTCCGCCCTGGCGTTTGCCCGTTCCGACAACCTGGTCTCCCTGCTGCGCAACCGCCGACAGCAATATATTGGCATGGAACGCCTGGGCCGTGACACCGCCTATAGGCCGGGGAAAACCTTTGCCAGGGTCTTTGACGAAACCTCCATGTGGTTTGAGGGAGATCCCGACCGAGAGCATCAGCGATACCCTTCCGGCCCCCGTGCCCTTGTGACTCTGGTCGCCCCCGCAGACAGCAACTGGACTTTTCACAGTGACGGCCACCATTTGACTTTCAAGGATAACGGCGGCACAAGTCATGGTCCCATCGAGTTAACTGACGCTACTACCGCTGAAAACCTTGCCTCACAAATTACTACACTGGTTGCAACGCTGACAGTCACAATCGTGGACAGCGGCGATCTGATTTATAATCTGCCCTTTCCCGATGCCTTCAGTGGTCCGGGTGACAGCTACGAAACCCATAAGGAGCACGATGCACATCAGGCAGAGTACCTGTCTGTCAGCGAGGATGCGGATAAACCGACGCCGGTATATCATGTACCGCGAAACGTCATTGCCTCCTCCATCGGCGTTCCCGGCAGTCGTTGCAGCTCTGATGAAAGGTTGCGCATGCTTCCTGCTGCACCGAGCAGTAATTTTACCGGCACTGTCATTGATAAGGCAGCTGAACTTGGTGCTCTTTTTTCCTTAGCCGCGGCCCCGGCATTAAACGGCGGCACGATCCAGGCCCAGGGAGTGACAGGC
>JBHEOR010000050.1:0-18522 GCA_046260685.1 Desulfopila sp. | reverse complement strand
CCTTGCCCTTGAGTGCTTCGAGCTACGTTACTTTTAGAATAAAGGCCGGGGCCCCGGTTGTATCGCTGTAGAGTTACGATAATTGTTTCGTTGATGAGCATTGGGTATGCCATAATTGTCGATTTGTACGCAAAAGACGAGTAAAATTGTCAGCCTTTCATAATAATTATCCTGGTAATCATGTTGGCCAACCATCTTTTGCGTGGTGCTTGTTATGGACAATGAGATGGTATGCTGTTAGAATCGTCTCTTGTGTATTCTTTGGTGCCGGATATTGCGGTGCATGCCAAACCAAGTCGCTTACCTAAGGGTTCGCTCAAAATGTTGAGAAGATTTTTTCATATACTGAGTCTTACGGTTCTGTTTCTTGCTGTTGCCACTGCGGCCGCCTGCTTTACCCGGGACGAAGTGGTTGAGCGGGATGCTTTGCGCTGCGGCGTTTCAACCGGGATTCCCGGTTTTTCCAACGTCGACGGTAATGGCGACTGGAGCGGAGTTGACGTCGATGTCTGTCGTGCCGTGGCCGCCGCTGTTTTAGGAGATGCTGCCAAGGTAATATATACGCCCCTGCTTCCCAGTGAGCGGGTTACGGCATTACTGGCCGGCGAGGTGGATCTGCTGTCCCGTAATTATGTTTGGAATTACACGCGCGATACTGCTCTTCCGCTGCATTTTGCTACTGTGGTCTTTTATGATCTCCAGGGTTTTCTGGTTTCCAAAGAGGTCAACGCCGAAAGTATTCTGGACCTCAAGGATTTTACTGTCTGTTATCAGGCCGGCACGCCATCTGGAGAGCGCCTCGAGGAGTATCTCCAGGAAAGTGAGCTGCACTATAAAAGGGTTGCCTCCGATACTCCGGATCAGATCATCAAGAATTTTGAAGCGGGCAGGTGTAACGTTATAACGGGTGGGAGAGGACAGCTGCAAGGCCTTAGAAGTAAAATGAGTGAGCCGGCGGCGACCACCTTTCTTTCGGAGGTAATAGCCACCGTCCCTCTGGGGCCGGCGGTACGCCATGGTGATGATGTGTGGTTCGATATCGTCAAGTGGTCTGTCTTTGCCATGATATACGGTGAAGAGCTGGGGCTTACTTCTCACAATATTGATGATATGGCTGCGGGGCCGAACCAGGCAATTCAGCGTTTTGTCGGAGCCGTCGGAACAGGCGGAAAGGGCTTTGGGCTCAAGGATGACTGGGCCTATCAGATTATACGACAGGTTGGCAGTTACGGCGAAGTGTTTGAGAGAAACCTCGGTGCGTCGTCGCCGTTAAAGCTGCAGCGTGGTCTGAATAATCTCTGGAATGAGGGCGGTATACTTTTTGCGCCACCCCTGCGATGATTGTATGCTGCAAAAGCCCCGGGTTTATCCCTGAAGGGTCTTTTCCTGAATGTCCTGCACGTCGAAGACGGCGCCGTGCGGGCCGAGGTTGTCCATACATCATTTCGCGGGCCGAATATTCTCTACCAGCTCAGGCTGCTGAGCGGCGAAACCTGCCAGGCGCTTATCTCCAGCCATCATAACCACAGGATAGGCGAATCCATCGGGATAACTCCGGAGGTCGACAATCTCGTGGTCTTTCCCAAAAAAAATGACGGTCCTCACTGATGAGTGATGAGGAGGACGACGATACTGTTTTGAAGCCATCCGTTTTGAAGCCATTCTCTAGGGTGTATAATCTTTTCTTGCAACGGCAAGAAAAACGGTGAAGAACTTTACGCTGCCATCGTCCATGGTTTTTTCGATGGTATGGGCTGTTTCAAAGGAGGTGCCGGCAAAACCATGCTGTTCCAGCAACTGTTGCAGTTCCGGGCGATCGAAACCGTTATGCTTTTCCTCGGCACCTGCGGCATGGAATGAGCCGTCCTCGGCATCAAGATCGGCTATGGCGACTATGCCGCCAGCTTTGAGCAGTCGGGCGAATCCGGCAAGTATCCTCTCAGGATCTTCAATATGGTGCAGGGACATGGATGTGAAGATGACATCGAAGTCAGTCGGCAATGCACTATGTTCTATATCCCCGCAAATTGCCTCTACATTGGCAATGGTGCCGTCGGCAATTTTTTGCCTGAGTACCTCGATCATCTTGCTGGAGCTGTCCAGGGCTACGAGCCTGCCGACTCTATGCGCCACGGCCAGGCCTACCAGGCCCGTGCCGCAGCCAAAATCCATGGCGAGCATGGTTTTATCTAGAGGAAGTGTTTGCAGTGCCTGTGCTATGTTTTCAGCAAGTTTCAGGCGGTTGCTGCTGTTGTCCCACTGTGCCGCTTTATCATCAAAATGGTTATGGCTCATGTCGTGTCCTTTGAGTGTGTGATTGCGCTATAGTTCAGTCAACGTTTCAAAGAGTTCACCATCTCTTTCGATCCTGGTACGGTTGCCGATTATGGTCCGATGGGCATGCGCTGTCATATCTTTGAAGGCCTCAGCGAAACCGCGCAGGTCGTCGACAGTGGTCGCAGTAATTTCCTGCAGTCTGTTCTGTTTGAATTCCGGGGTGATGCCGGAAAAGTATTCATTTCTGGCAACGGCGGCTCGAGTGGATGGGCTCTGGTGTGGGTCAAAATTGCCGTAGGTCCCGATGATCAGCTGCTGCAGCACCTCGGGGGAGAGGTCGAGCGCGTCAATGACGGCCGGTATTTTGTTGTAGGCCTCATAGGTTTTTTTGACCTGGGGATCACGGTAGCTGACAAAGGCGAGATTGCCGCTGATATTGTTAAACTGGACAAAGCAGCCGTAGGCTCCGCCCATCTGACGCACGGTGTTCCACAGGTAATCCCGGGAGAGGTAGGTTTTGAGAACCTCCAGGTGTCCGTTGTAGCCTTGTCCCCTGGGGAGCAGATTGCCGCCCTGGACGGCGAAAACAATCTCAGCGGAGGTGATGAATGCCTCATGCCTGGGGAGATTGGGCCGGGTAATGGTGGCGGTCGAGATTTCGTGGGCAGGCAGTACGTTCACCAACCCTTGTGCCTTGTCGGCGAAAGCAGTAATCTCATTTTCTTCCCCGGTAATGTGAAGCACAAGATTATTACGATTAAAAAGGAGTGAGGCTATCTCCTCTAATCCGCTGAGAAACTCCTCTTCAAGTGTCTGGTAATCGAGGGCAAGGTTCTTCAGGGCCTGATAGGAACTTACCCCGTTGATGAGTTCATTGTACACACCTGCTTGGCTGAGATGAGCAAAGACTCTGGTCATGGGCAGAGCGTAGCCCTCGCTCTGGGCAGCGTGTTCCGCCCAGGCGAACTCGCGGCCGACAATCTCTCGAATCCGTTTCCTGTCTTCCAGGGAGAGCTCGGTGAGAACGCTTGTGACAAGAGCCATGGCACGTTCCAGATAGGCCGGTAAACATTTGGCATGGAGCCAGAATATCGGTCGTAACTGTTCCGGGGCGCCTCGTTTGGCGTAGGTGTTGACGGCATGGTTGAAACTGCCGGTACAGGTGGCGACTTCCTTGGCGAACTGCATAAAGCCCATCCTGGAGGTGCCGATTTCGGTAAGAATCGTGCCGAAAATATCAAGCCAGGGCAGCAGTCGTGACGGCAGCACGGAGAAATCAAAACCGACATCAAGATAGCTGATGCGGTTGGTGGGCAGTTCGCTTATAAGCAGTTCACGTCCTTTGATGGCGGAGGGCCGGACGGCATGAAAATCGATGGATGCCGGCAAATCCGAAAGAGCGAGCTTGGGGAGTTGTTCCAGGGTTTTCGCATCATTATGGGCCAGCTGCATCTCCATCAATTCATGGGTGCGGGCGATGAGCTGAACTTCTTTTTCGTTGTCCAGGGTGGCCTGGTATTGCTGCAGCCTGAGCTGTTCCTGCTCCTGGGTGGTCTTGCCCTTTTCAGGGTCGGGCTTGAGGGTTATAACCACCGAGGAGTCATTGTCGAGAAGATACTCTTTGATGAGTCGCTCAAAATAGCCATCTTCCAGGGCCTTGTGCCGTACTTTCTGGATAAGCTCCTCATTGACCAGACAATCGAAGGGGTCGGTGCTGTACTTGAAAGCGGCCATGGCTTTACCGATAAGATCCAGTCCGCGCTGCGCCTTAGATGCTTCCTCACGCGCGGAAAACTCAAACTTGTTGAGCTCTGAGATGACTAGCTCACGGTCAAGCCCTTGGTCTGCCATGGATTGCAGTGTCTGGTTGTAGAGGGCAAGGAAGGCGTCACGGTTTTTTGCTTCGGAGCCGACCAGGTAGGTGATCATAAACGTGCGGAAGCTGGAGGAGGAGAGGTATAATCCGCCGAAGTCCCTGCAGAGTCCACTGGATATGATGGCATCTTTGAGGGGGGAGCCGTCCGAGTTGAATAAAATGTTGGCGATAATCTGGAAGGCGGCACTTTCCTCGCGGTCCTGCACGGTTGAAACGGAGGTGCCGACGGCTAGAAATGTTTTGTTGTCGACATCATGGGAGTCGGTGCCGTAGGTATCCTCGATGAAACTGGTTGTGGTGGCAAGGGTGCCCCCGGTGATGGTGCGGCGCTCTTCCGCGCGGTTGTAGTCGGCCAGAAATCGTTGCTGGAGAAAGGCAAGTTCGCCATCGAGTTCGGCATCGCCGTAGACAAAGAAGGTCCCATTGGATGGGTGGTAATGGTGTTTATGGAAATCGCGGAAGTGTTCGTAGCTGAGATCGGGGATATTGCGCGGATCGCCGCCGGATTCATGGGCGTAGGTCGAGCCGGGCATCAAACCGTTGAAGATATGGTGGAATATCAGTCGAATGGGGTCGGAGAAGGCGCCTTTCATTTCGTTATAGACGACTCCCTGGTACTGCAGTTCACTTTCTCTGGACTCTTTGTGATAATGCCATCCTTCCTGTTCAAAGGTTGCGCGTTGCAGCAGTGGGTGAAAGGCAACGTCACAGTACACATCCATGATGTTGAAATATTCCGTCATATTGCGGGTTGCAAAGGGGTAGAAGGTGCAGTCCGATCCGGTCATGGCGTTGAGAAAGGTGGTTAGCCCGCCCTTGTGTATTTCACCGAAAACGTCCTTGATGGGATATTTTTGCGAGCCCATCAGTACTGAATGTTCGAGGATGTGGGCAACACCGGTGGAGTCGGTGGGAATGGTATTCAAGGCGATGGTAAATGTTTTGTTGGTATCATCGTTCTTAATGGCAAACAGCGGGCAGTTGAGTACAGTGTGACGAAAAAGATAGACATCCGCCTCAATCTCGTCGATGTGTTGCTGCTGTTCCAGCGTGAAGCCGTGATATGTCTTTCCAACTGTGTATGTCATGATAAATCCTTGTTAATGTACGTTGAGAAATGATGATCTTTCTTCAAGATGCCCTCAAAAAATCTTATCGGAGTCAAGCAAAAGGGTCACCGGTCCGTCGTTGATGAGATGAATGTCCATCATGGCGCCAAATCGTCCGGTACCGGTTGAAATGCCCATTTTCTCGACCGTCTCGATAAAGCTGTGATACAGCGGTTGCGCGATATCCGGTGGTGCCGCTGATGAATAGCCCGGTCTTCGGCCCTTGCGGCAGTCTCCGTAGAGTGTGAATTGTGAGACAATAAGCATCTCCTTGCCAAGATCAAAAAGAGAACGGTTCATTTTGCCGTGCTGGTCGGCAAAGATGCGCAGGTTGGCGATCTTATCGGCCATCCACTGAATTTCGGCTATGCCGTCATCACGCTGGATGCCAAGAAGCACCAATAGGCCCTGCTCTATCGCGCCGACGGTCTCGCCGCCGACCGTCACCGAGGCGCTTTTAGCGCGTTGTATTACTGCTCGCATGCCGGGTTCCTCGAAAAACAATCTGATTTTGTAACTATCCAGCGACACAACCGGGCGAACTCGGCCTTTATTCTAAAAGTAACGTAGCTCGAAGCACCCAAAGGCAAGGAGTCCGCCGTGTTGTTTTCATGGGTATCTGCAGCCCGGACGGCTGCAGCTAAGCCCCCAGGGATGGGTTTATGGCGTCCCATGAAAACAACACGGCGGACTCCCGGGCCTTAGCGGACCCTTAGGACTTTGCCCGGCAGTAGTTGGTTATTGAGACACCTGTCAGCAATATAATGCCGCCTGTAATGACGATGGCCTTAATGGATTCTCCAAGAATAGCCCAGGAAAGAATGATGGCAAAAAGCGGGACAAGGTTGATAAAGACGCCTGCGCGGGTCGTTCCGATTTGTTTGATCG
This sequence comes from Desulfopila sp., assembly GCA_046260685.1. Lineage (GTDB taxonomy): Bacteria > Desulfobacterota > Desulfobulbia > Desulfobulbales > Desulfocapsaceae > Desulfopila_A. The sequence goes on along the minus strand of JBHEOR010000050.1, from coordinate 12,372 downwards.
CCCGGTAGTACAGGGTAAACCCGAGGGCTGTGCCGCATATGCCAAGATAGCAAAGGCTGAGCCAGTGATGCATTTCTATTTTGCCGAGTGTATCGATGAGGCCGTTATAAAGTGCCAGGGGAAGCAGCAGCGTGGTACCAATCAGCGACGAATAAAAAACCGAAGCAAGCGGAGATAACGATTTGAGGACGCTGCCGCCGATCACGCTGTAGCACACCCAGGACAGCACGCAACCCAGCAGGGCAAGTTCACCTCTGCCGAAACTGGAATGGAAGATTTCCTGGGGGTGACCGTTGCTGATGACAAACAGGGCTCCTGTGAGGGAGAGCAAAATGCCGATGAGCTGTTTGTAGTTGAGCGGTTCCCGCATGAACATAAAGGCGACCATTGATATGGCCAGGGGATTGAGGGCGATAATGAGCGAGGCCCGGCCGGCGGTGATATACTGCAGCCCGGTGAAGAAGCAGACGTTGTAGCTGAAGACCCCGGTAAGTCCCAGCAGCACCAGAGGAACCCATCTGTCGCGCGGCGGAATGCTGATTGTGCCGTCGTGGACACGGGCAAGAATGGCCAGGGCAACTGTTGCAATAGCAAATCGAATAAAGGCCGAGCTGGCCGGAGGAACTGTTCCCGCCAGTGCTCTACCGGCGATGAACGTCCCTCCCCAGAACAGGGTGGTTAAGACGAGGCTGAGATAGGTAAGAGCCTGCACAGTGATCTCCAGTCTGTGGGGGAATAATTGGTCGGCATCTAACCTTCTATTGACCGCATGAATGCTACCGATCTACTCTACTGCCGACCCACCAAAGGCTTATACCTCCGAGGCGATATGGTGTCAAGATGATATGTGATTGTAGTCGCTTGAAGTGCCGTCAAAGTGTGGTGCGGTGGAGGGGCAGGACAATGTGTAAGGTCGATGTTGAGTATGCTATACCATTCTGGTATGTTAAGCGGATCGCTGAGTCGCGGGGCGGTTGCCGGCCATTCATTGAGGAGGAAGGAGAAAGGATATGCACTGGTTACGCCACTTACAATTGCGCTGGAAGTTGCTTATGATGGTAATGCCTCTGGTTCTTGTCCCTCTTCTCGTTGTTACAACGTTGATCAGTAATATTGCCATGGAGCTGGCCTACGAGGGGATAGCTCGAGCGAGCAGAAATGATCTCAAGCATATCGGCGGCTTTTCCCTTGATCTTATTGACGAACACTATCGCCAGTATGAGGTGTACCAGCAGGAAAAGGAGGAGGCGGTGCGGCAAAAGCTCCATGAAATTGTCGAGTTGGCCTATACCCTGGTGGAAACCCATCGGGAGCAGTTTGTCAATGAGCAGCTTTCCCTGGAAAGTGCCAAGCAGGCCGCCAGGAACGGCCTGAAGTTTGTCAGTGTCGGCAGGGGCGGGTATGTCCATGTCCTTGATGGTGTCGGCAATGTCATCGTTCACCCCGCCTTGGAGGGCCAAAATATCTATGACGCCCAAGACGAGGAAGGCCGTTTTTTTATCAAGGAGATGTGCGAGTCCGCCTTGCAGGCGCCCTCTGGAGAGGTGCTCTATAGCACATATTTTTGGAAGAACAAAATGCTGGGCGATGAGCAACACCGGGAGAAAGTGGTTGCCTATCGCTATTTTGAAGAGTGGGGCTGGGTCATATCGGCGGGCAGTTATCTTGATGAAATTTACGCTGAAAAACCGTTCAAGAACAGGGCGTTCTCCGAACTGAAAAAACGTTTAAAGGGTAAAAAAGTTGGCAAAACCGGCTTTATCTATGCCGCGGCCTGTAGCGGCCGGTTGATGATTCATCCCCGGTATGAAGGGCGTAGTGTCCATACGTGGCTTGATGATGAGGGCTTGGCGGTTTTTCGGCGAATTTGCGAGAAACAGGGTGATTCCACCTGGTCCCGCACTTTTCAGGAGGGTGGCGAGGATGGTGAAAAGCGGGCACGCATTGCGCGGCTTGAATATTTTCGTCCCTGGGACTGGGTTGTATTCGTTGAGGCCTATGAGGATGAGCTCTTTGGTTCCGCCAGCCTTACCAGGAAGCAGATTCTGGCCAGTGTCATTTTTCTCAGTTTCCTCGTCTCCGGAACGGCCGGGTTGTTAACGTTTTACGCGGCTACACGATTTACTGACCCCATTTCGGTGATGACCGAAGAAATCGCCAAGGCCAAAGGACGGCGTCTTGTCAAAAAAATTCCTGTTCCTGAAGCCGAAGAGCTTAGAAAACTGGCGATTGCCTTCAATACCATGTCGGATCTGCTCCAGCGTGAAAAAGCCCTGGAGGAAAGGCTTGCCAGGATGGAGAAGATGGCCTCCATCGGTATCGTCAGCTCCGGGGTTGCTCACGAAATCAACAATCCCATGGGGGTCATTCTCGGATATGCCTGCCATATAGAGAGTAAACTGGATAAAAACGATGCCAACTATCACTTCATTCAGGAAATCAAAGAGGAGAGCAAGCGCTGTGTCAGGATAGTACAGAATCTTCTCGACTATGCCAGGGCTCCAAATCTTAAAAAAGAGATGACGGATGTCAATGTGCTGCTTGACCAGATAGTTGATTTCGCCGCCGGCCATGCGGAGATGGAAAGGATGCGCCTGGTGAAGCAATTCGCGGCAGAGCTGCCTCCTTTGGAAGTCGACGCCGATCAGCTTCGCCAGGTAATCATGAATCTGCTGCTCAATGGTGCGGCAGCCATGGAGAATGGCGGTGAGCTGGTAATTATGACGAAAAGAGACAAGGACACCATCAAAATTGTGGTGAGTGACGCCGGCAGGGGAATCGCTCCGGCCAGTCTCAAAGAGGTTTATGAGCCGTTTTATACAACAAAGGAAAAAGGCACGGGGCTGGGTCTTGCCATCAGCAGGCAGATAGTTGAAGCGCATCTGGGCACCATGGAGATTGAGAGTACACTCGGGACGGGAACCACGGTTACCGTGACATTGCCGGACACGAGCAGAGGAGAGATATAATGGCGAAGGCGCACATTTTAGTTATCGATAACCAAAAGAGTCTCTGCAGGATGCTCGAGGCTATCCTGAAGGACAGCGGATATCATGTAACAAGCCATACCAATCCGGTGGAGGCGCTTGAGTGCTTTCATCCGCAAAGCTTCAGTATGGTGATCACCGATGTCAAAATGCCGGAGATGGACGGGCTGGAAGTGTTAAAAACCATTAAGCAACGGGACGAAGAGATTCCGGTGATCATGATAACCGGCCATGCAACGGTGGAAATGTCCATACACGCCCTGCGCAATGGCGCCTTTGATATTCTCACCAAGCCCTTTGAACCGGAAGAGTTGATGCAGCGGGTGCGCAATGGGCTGCGGCAGAGTGTGCTCATTCTGGAAAACAGAGAACTGCGTCGGGAACTTGCCGACCAGGAGAAATTCGGCAAAGTGGTGGGCAAATCGCCCGCTCTTCTGGCAGTTCTGGAAACGGCACGGAAAATAGCCCCGCGCAACATTCCAGTGACCATAGGTGGCGAATCCGGAACCGGCAAAGAGCTGGTTGCCAGGGCCATACATGATCATTCTCTGCGCCGGGAAAAACCTTTTGTGGCCATTAACTGCGGCGCATTGCCCGATTCTCTGTTGGAAAGTGAGTTGTTTGGTCATGCCAGGGGAGCTTTCACCGGTGCCGATCAGCATAAAAAAGGGCTTCTGGAAATGGCCCAGAACGGCACGGTGCTCCTCGATGAAGTGGGCAATCTGCCTATGAAAATGCAGAAGGCATTGTTGCGATTTCTCCAGGAAAAAGAGTTTTACAGGGTAGGGGAGGCAACCCCCACCAGGGTTGATGTGCGCATTCTGGCTTCCACCAACGCCGATCTTGAGCAGGAGATGGAAGCCGGAAGGTTCAGGGAAGATCTCTATTACCGTCTGGCTGTGGTGCGTATCAAAATGCCGCCCCTGCGTGATCGAAGGATAGATATTCCTTTGTTGGCCGCCCATTTTATCGAAGAAATGAATACCCGATTCGGCACGGCGGTGAAGGGGTTTACGCCGGAGGTGTGCGAGCTGCTGATCAATCATGACTGGCCTGGCAATATTCGAGAGTTGAAAAACGTCATTGAAGCCAGTATGGCAATTGAAAGTGACAGCCTGGTCGGGCTGCAGGGTTTGGCCAATGTGATGGATGTGGAGAAAAAACAGAGCCGTGGAACTATGGAGGGCCGAAAGTACAGCGATGCTTTGATGGATTTTGAAAACAATTATTTTACCGAACTCCTGCAGGCCTGCGGCAATAACGTTGAAGTGGCAGCGCAGAAAGCCGAGGTTAATGTCGCCACCTTGTACAGGAAGATAAAAAAGTATAATCTTCGCTGAGCATTGCGGTGCTTTTGCAGAGGTGCATGCAATTGTTGAGCGTACGGTATTTGTAGTAATATCTTGATAATACAATAAATACTGCATCAATGACAGGGCAATACGAAGACATTTGCACTGGTTGAACACATCTGTTTGCACAATTGCGAAAAGCTCTTCTTTGGTTTGTAACGTTAACTAACTACTTGTTTATCGGATTAAATATCTGTCTGTAATGACATCCTACAACATTTGCCGCGTGCCTGGTTGGGGTATTCTCGCATCTGTGCAAGAAAATGTGACTGTTGGGCGGCGATTGGTTTGGTGGGGAGTGGTTTGCAGGGGTGGCTTGCAGGGCTGGGCGGGCTGTACGGCAAGCCTGGATGTGCCGAAGCCTGCAAGCGTTTTCCAGTAAATGTTATTGTATTGCAATATTTTATGTCGTTAGCAAGAGGTGCTTAAGAGGTGCTTTATTGCCTGTGTAAGTGCGCACCCCTGGGCAAACAACTGGGCAAATGATTCGAGAGCATGAACTCCTGCAATCAGGTATAAATATTGCAAGACCCAGGCTACTATTGGGAATCCCGTGCCCAATACACCATGCTGTCTGAATTTGGCGAAACTATTCTTGAGCAGCATAAAGATCGTGTCCGGAAGAAAGAGAAAATATCGCATGCTCTCCTCCAAAGATTGATGATGCCCTCTGACAACAGAGTATCTTTGCGGTGTGTCTCCTACCTTCCCGGTCACGGTCTTTTTTTTGCACTCCGGGTTCCTCTTCTTTCCCCCGTGGTCCTCCAGGCTCTGTGGGTATTCAACTGATCCCCATTATTCGGTTAACATTATTGTGCCGAAGTGGTAGTGTGTCGCCTCAAGGTGCGAGGCACGCTTGGGAATTCTTTGTCCAAAATGGTCGTGGCTTAAAGCGTCCGGGCGTTGGAGTATACTCGTTCTTTATTTTCATTTGAGGTCACTACCGACAGGGCGCCGGATTTTGACGCGATACGCCCGGTTTATGTAGAACCATTAGAACCATTACGGTATGATCACTACGCTGCATCGGTCTGCCTGGGGCAATATATGACACCCTGCAGGCACAGACAAATACCGGGATGAGCTAAGTGAAATCGCTTACCCCATAAGTAGTCATCATTTGAGATAGGCAAAAAATCATGATCGAGAAAATTCAGGGCCTTGTTGAAGAGATGTCACGGGAGTTGCCGTATATCCTGGCAGTTGCTGTTGTTACCGTGGATGATGGTATGTCGATAGCGGAGGCAACGCGACGTGAAGGACTGGAGACGGCAGCTGCGTCAGCCTATCTGGCTTCCATTGTCAAGTCAAACAGCAAGGCCATCAACCTTTTGGCTGATAGTGAGGTCATCGATGATATTTTGATAACCACGGACCGGTATCATTTCATTATACGGCATATGCCCGAGCAGCCCTTTTTTATATTTTTGATGACCAGCAGGGAGGAGTGGCTTGCCAAGGCAAGGATGGTTATAAAAAAATATGAACCCAAATTTGTCGGCTTGCAAGAGGCCCTGGATCATTTGGTGCCGTGATCATGCCTCTGTATCCCTCAATATTATCCCTCAGTATTGTGGTACAGCTCTGCCTTTCCCAATGAAGAAACCCGGCCGCCGAGGCCCCGATAGACGAGTACCTGAAGCCTGTTGAGCCTTGTTGGTGGCGGCTTTTGGGTGATTCCGTCAATTGTTGCCGCAGGTCACTAAAGGGCTGCGACTTTTTCAATCTTCATCGAGTTTTTCTTGATGGCGATGCGAATCCAGCCCAGATTGGTATCCTTGTCGGCAACGATGACAAGAAAGGCTTCACTGCCGACGGGAGCGAATAAAACCGGGCCCTCGGTGTATTCAAGCATGGTCATGTTAAGAGCACCCTGGCCAAGCTGGTTGCCCATGGATTCAGCGGATCCAAAGCCGGATGAGGCGATTGCGCTAATCATTTCGGCATCGATCCCCGTTCTGGCAAGGCTGTCCAGAAGGAAGCCGTCCCGGCCGACCAGGCATGCTGTGTGTACTCCATCGATGTTAGTGAATTCCGCCAGTATTTTTTGTACTTCAGTCATGTTGTCGTCCTCTTGTGATGGTGGAGCTTCGCTGTTGTGAGAAGTGGGGGCGTGCACCGCTGTAAGAGTTGTGTTGTTTGCTTTTCCTGCTGTTTTTGTAGAGCCTTGCGAAGCGCTTTTCGCCAGTGCATCGGTGCTGCCGACGGCATGTGCTTTTTCGTCCTGTAAAACCGCAGCTTCGAGCAGCAGCGATTCCACGGTTTTGCCCATGGTGACATTGGCGGGTGCCACTCCGTCAAGATTTTGCAGTTTACCGCCTTCAAGTGCAAGTATTTGAAAGAATGCTGCTTCGGCAATGTCGCTGCCGATTTGGGCATGGATGATGTTACCATCCTGAAAATAGATTGTCCCGACCTCCCCATCTTTAATGATTTGAAGAGCTGATGTCGACTTGGCAAGTCCGTTAAAATGGATCAAGTCCATCAGGGCAATGCCGCTGCCCGTGCTACTGGTTGGAGTTGCGCTCAAGGCATCTTCTACGACTGTGCGCATGGTGTTGATATCGAATGGTTTTTCCACAAACTTGACGGCACCTTCCCTGGTTGCTGTATTTTCAGAGGCGCTGGATGGCGAAGCCGTTATTATAATGACCTCGGTGGAGGGCCATTTGCTGCTGATTTCCGTCAGAAGTTCCAGGCCGCTTATGCCGGGCATATCGCTATCCGTGATGACCAGGCTGATTTCACTTTCGTTAAGTATGGAGAGGGCTGCATCGCCGGATTGAGCAGTGAAGGTTTCGATATTGGGGATGGTGCTGTCGAGGTTGCGTTGCAGCATCCATAACGTGTCTTCCTCATCGTCGACAATCAGAACCTTTTTCATCGTCACGTTACGTCCTCCTGGAGTAGTGATGGTAATGTGTAAACAAGCCAAGCGAGTTATATCTCAATAAAAGGCAGAGAGCAAGGGGAATGCCGGAAAAACGGAAAAAGCCCTTGCCCTTGGGTGCTTCGAACTACGTTACTTTTCGAATAGAGGCCGAGGCCCCGGTTGTGTCGCTGAATTGTCTCGTGAATATCCTTGAATATGAATGAGCGCTATTGTAAGCTTCGATTCTTCTTAACTACCGGGTAAGTGATGACGAAGATCAATCCCGGTCGGAAAGACAACAAGGGTATTTTTGAAAAGCGGATAACTGGTAACTGCGTTTACCGCTTTGGGTGCCATTCGTGTATAAAATGGTGCAGTGTCATGGTGCGGCACCAGGGCCAAATATTTTTTACCAATGCCCCAAGACTGTCGCAGAAAGGAGAGCAGAGGTGGATGAGATTCTAAAGAAACGACGTACGTTGCAGGAGACCATGAATTTTATGGCGGCGCTGTCCGCAGGTATTGAACCGATTCTTGGACGCGGCGCCAACAGTATGACAATGTCGGCCGGCAGAAACCTGGGCAGGAAATTTTCCCAAGAGGCAAAGCAGACCGACGATCTCCTCGAGGCGATTGATGAGGTGCGCAAAATACTGGTGCACAATAACTGTCTGTGGGGGTTTGAAACGTTTAAGCCGGTCTCCCGGCAGGACTTGATAACCATCAATGAAAATGGCCAGTCGCAGGTACAGCTTGTCTTTCGGGATTGCATGATCCGCCAGACCCTCTTTCGCTTTGGTCATCCGCAGCAAGGGTCGCTCTGCAATATGATGTATGGATTTTTTGCCGGTGCCCTGGAAAACATCATGGGCAGAAAGGCGACTTTGGAAATCCAGCATGCCGGCGAAAATGCGTGTCTCAAGATGCTGACGGTCGAGGGTGAGTAAATATGAAAAGCTGATTACCACCGAAACTCAGCTCGAAGCACTCAAGGGCAAGGACAGCCGTGTTGTTTTCATGGGTATCCTGCAGCCCGGACGGCTGCAGCTAAGCCCCCAGGGATGGGTTTATGGCGTCCCATGAAAACAACACGGCTGTCCTGGGTCGATCAGCTGAGTTTCGGTGGTAAGCAAATATGGAAATATCTCGCAAGAGGAGTACAATATGAGCGGTGAAAAAATTCGCCTGAATACGGAGTGGCTCTGCGACTGTGGTGGCTGTCATGTCGCCATCGTTGATCTGCATGAAAAGATTCTCCAGGTACTGGAGGACATTGCCATCCAAAAGTGTCCGGTGCTCACCGATGTCAAAGATTATCCGGAGGCCGATATCGGCATTGTCACCGGTTCCATTCGAACGGAACATGATCGTCATGCCGCCATTGAGATGCGCAAAAAGTGCAAGACAATCCTGGCCTTTGGCACCTGCGCTGTATACGGCGGACTTCACGGAGCGGGGCTTGCCCATAGTAAAGAGGAGATTATGGACTATGTTTACAAGTCCACACCGACAACCAGGACGGATTTCATCCCGGGGGACAACATCACCGGCCTGGAGCACTCGGTGACACCAATTGATGAGGTGATTGATGTCGACCTCTATCTGCCTGGATGTCCACCCCATGCCCACTTTATCTTTGAGTCGCTTTCCGCGCTGGTGACGGGAAAAACTTCAAGAGCAGGACAGGAATCTGTGTGCGCGGGCTGCAACAGGGTAATGAAAAAAACTGATGTGTCCGCCATAATGAAGAGTGGAGAACCTGTTGGCGATGATGATGTCTGTTTTCTCAGCCAGGGTGCCATCTGTCTCGGTTCCGTCACTCTTGATCGCTGCCTGGTGCCATGCCCCAACCATGGTATTATGTGTACGGGATGTGCCGGGCCGACCATGCAGATTCTCACAGAGCCCAACCATGATATCAGAACGGAGGTGAGTGATCGCATGTCGAGGTTGACCGCCATTGACAGGGATACCATCATGGCCCATATGGAAAAATCGGCGAAAACGCATTATGCCTATGCCATGGCCACGAAAATGATTGGCAATAAACCGACCTTTTTGATCCATAAGTGGATTGCAGATGTGGAGGCAGGAAAATGAGTAAAACAATCACCATAGATCCGGTTACCCGGATTGAAGGGCATGCCCGCATCCTTCTAGATTGCGCAGATGATGGCTCGGTGCAAGATGCCTTTTTTTGCGTCAATGAGCTGCGCGGTTTCGAACGCATTCTCGTCGGCATGGAGGCCTCCACCATGCCCCAGATTACCGCGCGGATTTGCGGCGTCTGTCCAACGGCTCATCATCTGGTGGCGGCCAAGGCCCTGGATAATGCAGCGGGTGTAAAACCGCCGGAGGCAGCACAGCTGTTGCGTGAATTCATGTACATGGGCCATTTTATCCATTCACACAGCCTTTCGCTTTTTGTCCTGGCCGGCCCGGATCTGGTGTTCGGGCTCGATGGCAATATGGCAACTCAAAGCATTGTCGGCATGGTTGAACGGGATCCCGATTTGAGCAAGAAAGGGCTTCGCCTGCGCAGCCTGGGCCAGAAGATCAACGAGACCATCGGAGGCAGGGGCATTCATCCGGTGACAGCCGTTGCCGGCGGCATTTCTTTTCGACTCAGCGACGGGCAGTTCAGAAAACTGCAGGAGTTGACCGCCGAGGCGGTGGAGTTGGTTGGTGAGCTTGCCGAAAAGACTAAGACGCTTCTCTTTGCTCTCCTTGATAAAAATCCGGCGCTCCTGGAAAAGTTGAATTCGCCGAGCTGGTACCTCGGCAATGTCTTGGAGGGCAGGCTCAATGTCTATGACGGTCAGCTGCGGCCCATGGATGGCGATGGTGTCATGCGGCAGGAGTTTGCCGCCTCGGCGTATCAAGAAATGATGTCGGAGCGGGCTGTGCACACTTCCTATGCCAAGGAGGTCTATCTCAATCTTGACGGCGCGGAGCAGCTGTACCGCGTTGGCCCCCTGGCCCGCGTCAACGTTGCCGATGGTATGGAGACACCGCTGGCTCAGAAGATGTTTGAGCAGTTTCGCGGCGACTTTGCAGCGCCCAACCATAATGCTGTACTGCAGGTGTATGCCAAGATTATAGAGCTGGTGTATGCCTGTGAGAAGGCCAATGAGATAATCAACAATCCGGCGCTTCGCGGTGAAACCCGCGTTCCGGCAGACTTCAGGGGAGGGCACGGTATAGCGCATATCGAGGCGCCGCGGGGCACCCTGATCCATGAATATGATGTCGATGAGCGCGGCATTGTCCGGGCGGCCAACATGATAATCGCCACGCAGCAGAACACCGCAGCTATTAATGCCTCGCTTAAAGAAGGGGCCAACGCTCTGCTCCAAAGCGGTGATGACGAGGCTCTGCTCAACAGCCTGGAATTTATAGTTCGCTGTTATGATCCCTGTCTTGCCTGCTCAACGCATGCCATGGGCAGGGTGCCGCTGGATATTGTCGTGGCTCGAAACGGGCAAATCACACGAAGACTGAGGAGAAAGTACAATGCTTGAGATGACAATCAAGGAGAAGGCCTGTCGCGGCTGCAGGCTCTGTCTGGATGTATGCCCCACGGAATGCTTCCGTTTTAACGAAGAGACGCAAAAGGCGGAGGTGGATGTTGTGGAAAACTGTATTGCCTGTCTGAGTTGCGCGTACATTTGTCCTTCCGGGGCCATAGGGCATACAAATCATCATATCGTTGCCAATTTTTACCGTAATATCCATTTCAGCCGGCGTATGGAGAAGTTTTTATGATAGAAACATCGGAACTGCAACTGAGCTCGGAAGATCATGACAAGGCCTTTGTCGAGGTCTGCTTCCTGCTTGATATGTTTGTCGATACCATTGAGCAATTTGTCGGCAAATCGACACCGTCGCTGGCCGTTGCCGCCGGGCGCAGGATGGCGGGGAATATGCCGGTATATCTCCAGGACCCGCCTCCGCAAAAGGCGCTGGCTGAGCTGGTTCGGGTCTTTACCGCCCAACAGATGGATATTGCGGCGGAGATGGCGGGCAGGGAGGCATCAATAACCATGAACCAGTGTCCCATTGGCGCAGTATGCCGCGAACGCGGGATGGAGCTGGACGGCGCCGCCTGCCGGATGTTTCATTACTACCTTTGTGGAATCCTGGCGGAGTTCACCGGTCGGCCTGCCAGGCCGAAGACCGTCAGCACCGGTGAGACATGCAATTTCACCGTTGCTTTTGGTGCTGCGGCTAAACAGCCATGACACTAGGCCTCCTAGACGCCCTCATCGTCTGTGTAGGCAATGATCTTGTGGCCGACGACGGTGTCGGTCAAGCTGTTTACAAAGAGCTGGAGCAGCGTACGCTTCCTGCCGCCGTACGAATGCGGCTGCTGGGGCTTGGAGGCATGGCGCTGTTGCCTGAAATTGATGGGGAGCAGACGCTTGTGGTCGTTGATGCGGTGGCCTTCGGTGTGGCGCCTGGCACCGTCCATGTTTTGAACTGGCAGGACCTCCCCAAAAGTGATTCACATGTATCCTGTCATGGTATCGGTGTCCGTGAGGCCGTCGAAGTTGCGCACAAACTCTATCCGGAAAAAGCCCCGGCATCCGTTTGGCTTGTAGGCATCGAGGGGCAGTGTTTTGATCAGCTGGGGCAGGGGTTGACGCCAAGCGTCGCCGCCAGTATCGGTGCCGCCGCCGATGCTGTACTAACTATTCTCCAGCAGGATCGAGAAAATAATTAGGTCTCGTTCTCTTCAGTTCCCGCGAGAATGACGGCCTGTGACGATTTCCCGTTTATTTTGAGTTTTGGCGGAACATTGGTCTCAATGTATTTCAGATACTTGGTTTCGATTTCCGGTTCATGGCTGTCCAGCCAGCCCATGTCAATGCGGCTTTCACCCTTGGGAGGGATACCAAGATAGTTGATGCCCAGTGAAGTGATATTGTGGAAGAAATGGCTTCCCTGTGACGGGTCGGCATGGAGCTTTTCCGAGGTCGTCTCGATGATGGTATGCACTTCGGTGATACCGCTCCATTGTATCGGTATGCCGAGCCATCTGTCTGCGGTTCCCCATCGGCCCGGGCCGATCAGCATGTACTTTTTACCCCGCTGCAGCAGAGTGTTGTTGAGTTTTTCTATTTCGGCGGCGATCTCCATGGTTTTTGCGGTGTCAAAGCAC
>JBHEOR010000005.1:52723-53027 GCA_046260685.1 Desulfopila sp. | reverse complement strand
CATAGGCATAGCCCTTGTCCATCAGCTCACGGGCCATGCCCAGCATGTCCTCGACATGCTCGGAGGCTCTGGGGTATCCTGTGGCATGTTTGACGCCGAGGGTTTCTATGTCGGCAAGAAACCCCTGGATATAGTTTTCGGTGAAATCGCCAAGCGGCTGCCCCGCCTGCTCCGCCCCCTGGATGGTGTTATCATCCAGGTCGGTAAAGTTCATGAACGATTTAACTGTCACGCCCCTTGCCTCCATATACCTGGTGATAAGATCGGTGACGACAAAGCGGCGGCAATGAAGAAGATCGGCGGG
>JBHEOR010000005.1:49330-52678 GCA_046260685.1 Desulfopila sp. | reverse complement strand
CTCTTTTTTCTTGCTGATGGTATTGAAAAAGCGCAGGGCGGGCTTTCTATCCTCACCTTTTTCCTCTTTGGTAAAAAGCGGAGTGCTGAGATAGCGCTCACCGCTATCCGGCAGGATGACCACCATCAGCCCATCATCGAGCTTCCTGGCGTAGTCAAGTGCGGCAGACATTGCCGCACCGCTCGACATCCCCACAAGAAGCCCTTCGTGGGAGGCCAGCGACCGCGCCATGTTGAAGGCATCCGCATCATCGACATGGACCACTTCGCCCGGAGTTTTTTTATTGAATATTCCTGGTTTGTACGACTCTTTCATATTCTTGAGCCCCTGGATCTTATGTCCCAGGTGGGGCTCCACGGCGATGACATGGACATGGGGCTGGTGCTCTTTGAACCAGGTGCTCAGTCCCATAACCGTCCCCGAGGTTCCCAGAGTGGCAACCACATGGGTAACCCGGCCGTCGGTCTGCCGCCATATTTCCGGTGCCGTCTGGGTATAGTGAGCCTTCCAGTTGGCATCATTGTTGAACTGGTCGGTGAGAAAATAGCGCTGCGGGAATTCACGGGCCATGGCATAGGTCTTTTCAATGGCGCCGTCGGTGCTTCTCTTGGCGGGAGTGAGCAGTATCTCGGCGCCGTAGGCCTGCATTATTTTGCGCCGTTCGATGGAGGCCGATTCCGGCATTACCAGCACACAGCGATATCCCCTGGCGGCACACACCATGGCAAGTCCTATGCCGGTGTTGCCGCTGGTGGCCTCGAGGACGGTCTTGCCCTTGGTCAACTCACCGCTTACCTCGCCGGCCTCTATCATGGAAAGCGAAATCCTCTCCTTGACCGATCCTCCGGGATTGATGGACTCAACCTTGCCGTAAACTTCTATACCGCCCGGCTGCACCAGCCTGTTTATGCGGACAAGCGGCGTATTGCCGATAACATCCAGAATCGTGTTGTAAAGCATGTTTTCCTTCAATGTCGATGGCGTCTTTCAGCCTTCACTCATTTATCGCCTTCTCGCCGGCATGCCTTGGAAAGATACCAGAGGCGCACAAGGGCCTGGCGGATTTCATCGTCTTCGATGGCGCTGACCTGTTGCTCAAAGCGCTGCAGTTCCGCAGGTTCCGGGGGAACAAAAATAATTTCCGGCTCAGGGGCTGCTTCTTTTTTCTGGTGCTGCGGCAGGACGAAGCGTATATCCCGAAGACGGGTGATTTTCAAGGTCGCGTTAATGTCATCAAGGATACGCATCTTGTCAAACTGGAGCTGCTGCATCCAGGTGGAGTGCTCCACCTCAAGCCAGAGGGTGTCCTTGACAACCTTCAACGGCCTGGAGCAATCGGCGACCTCCCTGCCGACGACCTCTTCCCACCTGGGGAAAAAGGAGTGTATGTCAAGTTTGGCCTCCCATCCCTGATAGCGGGTTATTTCGGGCAGTACACCGGCAATGCTGCGGTATCCTGTTCTCTTCTTGAATGCCATAGTCCTCCAGACGTCAGCGTAGCGCCAGCACAGTGCCATTGTAGCGCCAGCGTAGCACCAGGTAATCTTTAATGTGGATGCTCAAAAATGGCAAGAGATGAGGCCGATGCAAATAAAAAAAGCCCGTCTGCCGAATACGGCTGACGGGCTTTATACCATGGACCTGTACAACCAGGCCGTTATTGAACGTAAGCTTTAGTAGACTGCCAGATATTCGTTAAGCTCCCACTGGGAAACACTTGTCCTGAAGGCATCCCACTCCTTGTTTTTGGCTTCGATATATTTCCCAAAAATATGCGGTCCAAGGGTCTCCTTGGAAATGGGGTTAGCCTCAAATTCATCAATAGCTTCCTTGAGGTTGGCCGGCAGCACGCTGATATTTTCCGCCACCATCTGCTCACTGTTCATTTCAAAGATATCCTTATCGACGGACGGCGGTGGAGCAAGCTTGTTCTTCACTCCGTCAAGACCGGAATTGAGCATCATGGCAAAAGCCAGATAGGGATTACAGGTGGGATCGGGGCAGCGAATCTCCGTCCTGGTAGACATACCGCGGGCAGCAGGTATACGAATCAGGGCAGAGCGGTTAGCGGCCGACCAGGCGGCATAAACCGGGGCCTCATAGCCGGGGACAAGACGCTTGTAGGAATTGACCAGGGGATTGGTGACCGCGGCGAAACCACGGGCATTCTTCAGGGCACCTGCGATATACTGGTAGGCAATCTCGGAGAGCTGCAGGGGATCGGACTCGTCAAAAAAGGCGTTGGTGCCGTCCAGGTTAAACAGCGACTGGTTGGTGTGCATACCGGAGCCGTTGATGCCAAAGATCGGCTTGGGCATAAAGGTGGCATGCAGGCCATAATTCTTGGCAATGGTTTTGACCACCCATTTAAAGGTAACGGTGTTATCGGCTGCAGCCAGGGCGTCGGCATATTTGAAGTTGATTTCATGCTGGCCCTCGGCCACCTCGTGATGGGAAGCCTCGATTTCAAAGCCCATCATCTCCAGGGTCTCGATTATTTCACGGCGGCAGTTATTGGCGGTGTCTTCGGGATCCAGGGAGAAATAGCCGGCCACATCGTTGGTCGTGGTACTGGGCGTGCCGTCTTCGGCATACTCAAAAAGGAAAAATTCCGCCTCGGTGCCTACATTCATGGTGTAGCCGAGTTTTTTTGCCTCGGCCAGCACTTTTTTAAGGTTGACACGGGGACAGCCCTCATAGGGTGCGCCGTCCGCCGTGTGAACATCACAGATAATGCGTGCTGCCGCCACACCGTCCACATTTCTCCAGGGCAGCACGGTGAACGTATCATAATCGGGTTTGAGGTACATATCGGACTCATTGATCCTGGCAAAGCCGTCAATGGATGAACCGTCAAACATCATCTGACCATCGAGCGCTTTTTCGATCTGGCTCAACGGTAGCGCGACATTTTTCATAAATCCAAAAATATCGACGAACTGAAGGCGGAAAAATCGAATATTCTGCTCTTCAATGGTTTTCATAATTTCTTCTCTGGTCATGGCAACTGTCTCCTTCATGGATAAATTTTCATTACGGCCGCACCTCGTCAGGTATCAACGATCTCATCAAGCAGCCTCATGCTGTTATGATTCAAGCCGGTACAACCTTATCATTTATTACATATATTGCAATAAATAAATAAATTTTATTACATTAATGTTATTAATTATTTCTTTTCAGCTGCAGTGCAACAAGCAGTTTTTCATTGATGTTTTTTTTCGTACTCAAGGCTTCAATCTTATTTCCCTGTTCATCGGCAACATAAAAAACATCTACCTGCTGTTTCACCTCGGTGGAAATAAAAGCTTTATGGATATTTATGCCAGAATCGGCAAGGACCTGGGT
>JBHEOR010000005.1:0-49320 GCA_046260685.1 Desulfopila sp. | reverse complement strand
CACCCGGTACAGACGGCCCTCACCAGTACCGCCATGCACCTCCACAACGGTATACTCCGCAGACACTTCATTATTGACTTCCACCCTGGGCTGCGGCGCGACGGGCAGCTCCTTGTTCAGCTTTCGTACGGCACCTAGTTTTCGATAAAGCTTCTGGCTCAAGCCAAGGCGGTGATCTATGGCACGGTCGAGCTCTTCGTTGAGCGCTGCCCAGTTTTGCTCGGTAAAATCAGTACCGTCCATGGGCCGTACATCAATCACATCCACTGCCGTGCCATCACCCCAGGTAAATATTCGAGCATTGAGCACCATAAGGTTGTTCAGGATCATAATTCCAAAAATCTTAGCCAGCAGGCCGGGATGATCAAACGCCATGATCAGCAGCGAGCACCGGCCTTCCGAATTCTCGGCAAACACCAGGGATCTCTGCCGCAGCAAGCTATATTTGTCCCGATGAATACGTATATGACGAGCAACAATGTCGGGAGTGAAGCTGAGCAGATAATCCGCGGAAAGCTCTTCGACACCGATCCGCACCCCTTCTTCGCCGACGAGCCGCCCAGCTACCTGCTCTCTTAGCCAGACAACTCCCTGCTCCACCTGACTTTCCATCAGTCCGGCATGAGATGGATCATGGAAAGAGAACTCGAGATAGGGCTTGATCTTGAGAAAAAGCTCTTCCAGCAAGGCCCCCTTCCAATCACTCCAGGCCGAAGGCCCCGTCGCCCTGGAATCGGCGATGGAAATCATATAGAGCATGGCCAGCCGCGAGCCGGTACCGACAAATACGGCACAGCGGCGAATAAATTCGCTGTCGTCCAGATCACGCCTGAGGGCATTCTCGACAATATAAAGATGATGCCTGACCACGAAGAAAAGATCATCACATTCCTTTTCATTGAACCCCATACGCACGCCGACATGTCGCGCCGCCTCTGCCCCGACCTCGCTGTGATCCCGCCCCGATCCCTTGCCGATATCATGGAGCAGCGCGGCAAGCAGCAGCACTCGAGGGGACTCAACCATTGCAACAGCGGCAGGCTGCTCTTTCAAGACAACGCCAAGCTCCTCGACTGCCTGCAATGAGTGACGATCAACGGTATAAATATGATAGACGTCGTACTGCGCCAGTGTCAAAATATTTTCAAACTCAGGAATATAGGCAACCAGCACCCCGGTCTCAAGCATCACCCCCAGCACCTCAGCCACTCCGGAGCCGCCCCTCAGTATCGCCAGAAAGGACTTGGCGCTACGCGCAGAGCTTCTCACTTTATTGTCAATGAGATGAAGATTGGACGAAACCGCCTTGCGACTGCGATGATGCACCGGCACTTCAAGCCGCACCGAGGCCAGGAACAGACGTATCAGCAGATGCGGCTTACTGCATAGATCGGCGGGAGAAGCGATAAGATGAACAGCATTATTGCGCAACTCAATACCCTTTTCGACCCGTTTATCCTTTCGCCTCCTACCGGCGTTACGCACCCCCAGCACCTCACCTACATGGGCGAAAAAAAGATCGGTTACCACGGCGATGTTCTGCATATGGCCATACACCTCCTGCATGAAGAGCTCAACTCCCAGCGCACCGCCGCGCTCATCATAGGACAGCGCTCCGGCGATTTCCTGCTGCTGCTCAAAGTAGAGCCGGTCATTTTTCCGCCCAGAGGTGTAATGCAGTCGATTACGGATTTTAACCAACATATCCCAGGAGGCGACAAATTCGTCCCGCTCCTGCTCATTGAGCAGGCCCGCATCAACAATGCCATCAATACCATCGAGACCGTAAACGACACCGGCTATCCATAACATGGCCTGGATATCGCGCAGTCCACCCGTGCCTTCCTTGACATGGGGCTCAAGGAGGTAGGAATGCACCCCGAACTTTTGCCGCCGCTTACACCGGGCATGATCCATTGTTTCCACAAACTCCAGCCGATGTCCTTCCACGAAGCTTCTACGATATGCCTGGGTCAGCTCATTGAACAGGGGCCGGGAGCCGGCAATCAACCTGGCATCAAGCAGGGCGACGCGAAAATAGAAGTCTTCACCGGCCAGAGCAAGCGCCTGATCCACATTGCGAACACCATGACCGACCTCTGCACCGCTGTCCCAGAGAGGGTACAGAATCTCCTCGGCAACAGCACCTATGCTCTCTTCATGGTCGGGCCGATACAGTATCATCAGGTCTATATCGGAAAAGGGAAAGAGCTCCCGCCTACCGTAACCGCCCAGCGCCACCAGCACCACGGCCTCTTCCGTTGCAGCACCACTGGAACTGCAGGCATTTATAAAACACCCCCTGATAAATTCATCGACCAGATCGGAATGATGCTGCAGTAGTTTCTTGCCGCTCATGCCTTGACGCCAGAGTGCTTCAAGCGCCTTCTTTTTGGCACTAATGGAGATCTTCATAGATTACACCGCATCCCCATCCTGCTCCCCGGTGCGGACCCGCACGACACGCTCAACCGGCAGCACAAAAATCTTGCCGTCTCCAATTTTACCGGTATGCGCCGCCTTGCGAAGTACATCGACAACCTCATCCACCCGGTCGCCGGCTACGACCACCTCAATCTTCACTTTCGGCACAAAATCGAGGACATATTCAGCACCGCGATACATCTCTCTGTGCCCCTTCTGGCGACCGTACCCTTTGATCTCCGAGACGGTCATTCCATGAACACCTCTACCGTCGAGAGCATCCTTTACATCGTCAAGCTTGAAGGGCTTGACTATTGCTTCAATTTTTTTCATTCTCCCACCCTGCATGCGCTTTATGTTCTCGAACAGCAATTGCAATGGCGCCACACACCAAAGAACTTTTCAAAGAGCATGCCATACTATTATATTTCTGTTTCTGATAGCCATACGGGCCCCTTAGCCGGCACAGCATTCCCACCAAACCTTCACCAAACTATACATTTTTGTGCAACAGCGAGCAAGAATAAACATAATTGTAACACTTTGTTGTCTGATTGCCTATTGCTGCTTGAAGCAATACAGTCAAACGTATTTTTTTTCTCGCGCCTGTGAAAGGTTACCCCTTGGAATTTGCGCAGGATCATACTACAACTCTCACGACAGCCAGTACTACAGCCAGCATTACAACTCGCACTACAGCTCGTACTACTGATAGCACTACAGCCAGCACTACAGATAATATTACAGATCATAGTATAGACCACACCGCATCCGGCAGTCTGTTTACGCGTTTTTACGACAACAACTCCCGCCACAACCACTCAACCCCGAGTCACCTCATGAAAGTCAACGGCACACATTATCGTACCATCTGGCCGGATCCGCAGGACCACACGACAATCTGTATCATCGACCAGCGTCACCTGCCCCATAATTTTGTCATTGAACGGTTAACCAGCCTGGAGTCGGCCTGGACTGCCATACGGGAAATGCATGTTCGCGGTGCCGGACTGATAGGCGCTACTGCCGGCTTTGCCATGCACCTGGCGGCACTGGAGGCCGGGAAAAACTCCTTCACCACGGATATGGAAAATGCTGCCCGCTATCTTCACACGAGCCGACCAACAGCCAAAAATCTCAGCTGGGCGGTACAGCGCATACAAAGAGCCGCCGGCAATGCCCCAACAGTCAGCGGCAAACGCCGGACAATTTTTCAGTCAGCCTGCGCCATCGCCGATGAAGATGCCCGGTTCTGCCGAAATATCGGAGAACATGGCTGGAGAATACTCGCCGAGATCGCTGCAAAGAAAAACGGCAGGCCGGTCAACATTTTAACACACTGTAATGCCGGGTGGCTCGCCTTTGTCGACCATGGCAGCGCCACCGCGCCGATTTATGCAGCCCGCGACCATGGTATTCCAATACATGTCTGGGTAGATGAAACCCGGCCCTGGAATCAGGGCGCCAGACTGACGGCATGGGAACTGCAGCAGGAGAATATCGCCAACACGCTGATCACCGATAATGCAGGGGGCCATCTTATGCAGCAGGGCATGGTCGATACGGTCATCGTCGGCACCGATCGAACCACCCACACCGGAGATGTCGCAAACAAGATAGGCACTTACCTCAAAGCCCTGGCGGCACGCGACAACAACATCCCCTTTTATGTCGCCCTGCCGTCGTCTACCTTTGACTGGGAACTCGACCACGGCGCCGACATCCCCATCGAACAACGCTCAGGAGATGAAATCACCACAATCAGCGGGGTTGGCACGACAGGGTCTATAGAGACAATTCGCATTGCCGCACAACAAACCACGGCGGCGAACTACAGTTTCGACGTTACACCGGCCCGCCTGGTAACCGGGCTCATAACGGAACGGGGGCTCACCAGGGCAAACAGACAATCAATCCATGCACTCTTTGCCGGAAGACAAGGTGATCGACATGATGTTTGACGTTGTACAATCCTGGTAATATGCCACCAAAAGCCATGCCGGAAAAAGAAAGATCAGTTGCCGAGCAAGCATTACCTCTGCCGCTCAAAATGTCCTATAGTATGTCGTAGGAAAATCGATACGCCGCATACCTTTTGACGGAGAACAGATTTTCACTCACCGATTTCATCGGAAAACAGAATGCCGGCCATGGTGCTGGCATTCAAAAAAAAATACGACAATTATTTCACAAGGATAAACGCTCATGTCACTGCAACAACAATACAATCTCGTACCCGATAATTATACAAAAGAAATGGTGTCTGTTTCAGCATTGCCTCATCTTAAAAGTATGGCCGTAGAACTGGGCACGTACGCATGGAAGAAAGTATCCGCCATGCTGCAGGGGGGGCGACGACTCCTTCTGAAAAAATCCGGATCCTCGAAGAAATTCTAAAGAGCCGGCTGCGACACGTTCTCGTCAGTGTCCTTTTAGAAACGGGTTTTTTGGCGGAGTCTCACTCCGTTCACTTACCCGTTCTACATCGGCCCAGGAGCCTACGCGTACCTCCAAGGATACAACTTTTAGAGCAACGAAGAGTTAGGATGGAAGTTGGCACACAGCAGTTGGTACACAGCATTTCAAACGGTCACCTCCTTTGGGGGTGACCGTTGTTTGCACTGCTGCCATTCCTGCCGGTCCGCAAGCAGTCCGATATGCTAAGAACCTGTCAACAAATAACATGGCCCTAAAACACATCACCATCAAGATACTGTAAAAATCTTTTCAGCGGCGGGGTGGCGGCTTGTCCCTGCGGGTAGGCGCATACAAGGTTGCGGGACGCCCACGTGTCTGCCAGTCGCAGCATTGTCAGGCTCTCCTTGGTCATATGGGGTTGCAGATCTCGCTCACCTATTATGCCAAGCCCCAGGCCGGCTTCGACGCATCTGATCAGGGAATTTATGCGCTGCACCCTGACGGTATATTTCAACGATTTCCTGTGCCCTTTTCCAGCTTCGACAACAAGTTCGTCCAGGACACCTCCTTCATGAAAAGAGACGTGTTCGTACCCAAGGGTTTCTTTAAAGAACACGGTGTCGGGATCGCTCTTTTCAAGAAACAACGGATGGTCTTTATGACCCACTACCCAGACCTGATCCTCCTTGAAGGGCTTGAGCTCAAATCCCGTCGTATCAACGGAGTCATAGAGTATGGCCATGTCCGAAACATCTTCCCGCAAAAATCTCACGCCCTGCCTGGAGAATATCTCCTGCACTGTCACATGGACGTCGGGATTATCTTTTTTGAACTGGGCAATGAGAAACGGCAATACACCGGCCAAGGCACGGGGAATTGCAGCAAGCCGCAACTCACCCGCCTCACCTTCGGCAAAACGCTTCAAATCAGCTCTTACTTCGGCATATTTGTTCAAAAGCTGCTCGCAGTGTTGCGCAAAAGCCTGACCAGCGGGCGTCGGATGAGTACCGGCGGGCGTTCTTGCAATCAGCACGATGCCTAGTTCACGCTCAAGATCGCTGATGCGCCTGGATGCAGCAGATGCCGCGATATGCTCATTCCTGGCAGCCGCACCGATACTGCCCAGGCGGGCAACAGCCAGGAATACGCGCATGGTGACTATGTCAAAACTTTCCATGAAATCAGGCTTGAGGTATTTATTGCTTTTATTGTTCTATTGAAACAACGGGCATGGTGTAACCGATATCATTTTCAGCACCGCCGGTTACAAACAGCCGACCCTGGAGGTCACCCCTTCAAAGTTGCTGCATATCCATCTTCGTAACAAACGATATCATCTTCGTCAAGATAGTCACCTATCTGGATCTCCATAATTTCCAGGGTGATAACACCGGGATTAGTCAGCCTGTGGGAAACACCGGCGGGCACATAGGTTGACTGGTTCTCATGAAGCAGGAAGACCTCCTTACCATTGGTGACCTTGGCGGTACCGCTGACCACCACCCAGTGTTCATGCCGGTGATAATGCTTGTGCAGCGACATTCCGGCCCCGGAGTGGATAATCAGCCGGCGTATACGGGTGTTTTGCATTTCCTGGAGGAGCGTGGCATAGCCCCAGGCTTTATGGACGGTGATATGGCGATGAAATTCTTCTCTATCGCCTACCCCCAGACGACTCACCACCTCCTTAACCCGCTGCGACGCCGCCATGGATGACACCAGCACGGCATCAGCGGTTTCCACGATAACCATATCCTCGACACCGATTGCGGCCACCAGCCTCTCCTCCGAACTCACCAGGCTGTTACGCGTTCCCTCGACAATGACATCACCACAGCAGACATTGCCATCCTCACTTTTTTGGGAGGCGCCCCAGAATGACCGCCAGGTGCCGATGTCCGTCCAGGTGATATCGACTGGAACCACCGAAAGGCAGGCGGTTTTTTCCATGAGGGCATAATCGATGGAAATCTTATCCACGGGGTCCATACAGTGCGGCTCAAAGCAGAAAAAACCATCTTCGTCAATGCCGTTGACAACAGCCTC
Source organism: Desulfopila sp. (assembly GCA_046260685.1). Taxonomy (GTDB): domain Bacteria; phylum Desulfobacterota; class Desulfobulbia; order Desulfobulbales; family Desulfocapsaceae; genus Desulfopila_A. The sequence goes on along the minus strand of JBHEOR010000005.1, from coordinate 42,432 downwards.
TTCCATGCACTGCTGCACAACGGGAGCATGCTGATGCATCTCGCGGCGGAAGGTTTTGCCGTCAAAAACAAAGATACCACTGTTCCAATAGAAGTTATCTCGCGTAAGATATTGCCGGGCACGTTCAATGCAGGGCTTTTCAGTAAAGGCGGCAACCGTGCCGTCGGCACGAGCCTCGATATACCCATAGCCGGTCTCAGGATATCCCGGCCGAACACCAAAGGTAACAATGCGCCCCTGCTTTGCCAGCGCCACAGCCTGTTGTGCAGCCAGAAAGAAGACATCTTCCTCCTCCACCAGATGATCGCAGGGAAAAACAAGGATCACGGTATCTTCACCGCGCCGGTGACGGATATATTCCACGGCACCACTTATCGCCGGACCTGTATCACGGCCAAGGGGTTCGAGGAGCACCGGACATACACCTTCGGGATCGAGCTCCTTGATTTGCCTCCTGGCGACATATCGGTGTTCACTGCCAACAACAATAACGGGCGGATAAATCCCCGGTAGCCTGGAGACCCTCTCCACTGTATTCTGCAACAGCGAATGGCCGCCTGTCAGCGACAGCAACTGTTTGGGGCAGGTCTCGCGGGAGAGTGGCCACAATCGCATCCCGCTTCCTCCTGCCAAAATTATCGGTTGAATGAGCTGCATAGTAAAAATATTGGATTCATGCGTAATGATAAACGGTACAGCAAAACGCGTAGCCCCATCCCCCTGAGATCGGTCAGTTTTGTCGTAATAGAAAACCTCAGCTTTGTATACGCTTAACGAGCTCCCTGGTCTTCTCCTCCATCAGCGCACGATCTCCCCGGCTCTCAACGTTAAGACGCAACAGCGGCTCGGTATTGGACTTACGGATATTGAACCTGTACTCCGCGAAGCTAACACTGAGACCATCGGTATAGTCCTTTTCGCCATCGCTATACATCTGCTCGATATTTTTGATCACCGCATCGGCATCAGCCACCGTGGTATTCAACTCCCCTGAGACAGGATAGGCATCAATCATGGTGTCGACAAACGCCGACAACGGCTTTTCCTCACGTCCCAGAAGAGCTGCGACCAACAGCCAGGGGAGCATGCCTGAATCACAATATCCAAACCCGCGAAAATAATGATGCGCCGACATTTCACCACCATAAAGTGCATTCTCTGCCCGCATACGTTCCTTGATAAAGGCATGCCCGGTTTTGGTCATCACAGGGACACCACCGTTTTCTTTCACCAGCTCCACCGTATTCCATACAAGACGGGGATCATGCAGAATTTTTTCTCCAGGGTTCTGGGTCAGCAGCTCCCTGGCAAGCAGACCAACGACATAATAGCCCTCGATAAACCGCCCCTTCTCATCCCAGAAAAAGCAGCGGTCAAAATCACCATCCCAGGCAAGGCCCATATCGGCGCCATGCTGAAGAACCGCTTGGGCGGTCTGGCGCCGGTTTTCCTGCAAAAGCGGATTGGGAACACCATGGGGAAATGTACCATCGGGCTGATGATTGTATTTGACCAGGGTAAACGGCAGCTGTTTTTCCAGCTCGTCCAGCACCGGCCCGGCACAGCCGTTGCCGCTGTTGGTTACGATTTTGAGAGGAGCGAGCCCGTCCGGTTTGATACTTCCCAGCAAATGGGCAATAAACGTTTTACGGTAACTCACGCGTGTTATAGATCCAAAACTTTGGACCGATTTCTGCGGCGGTGGGGAGGCTGCATATTTCCCCAGGGTGGTGAGTCCGGTATCTCCAGACAATGGCCGGGCGCCTTTGAGCACAATTTTCATGCCGTTATATTCGGAAGGATTATGGCTGGCCGTAACAATAATGCCGCCGTCAACCCCTTGATCTTCATTGCTGAAAACGGCATGGTACATTTCCTCGGTACCGCACAGACCGATATCGAGCACATCGCATCCCTGCTGCTGCATCCCCGCGGCACACTGCTCCAGAATTTCCGGGCCGCTGAGTCGAACATCCCTGCCGATTACAACCTTTTGCAGGCCAAAAATCTCCACCAGACCACACCCGATGGCATGGGCGAGGTCATTATTCAGCTCTTCAGGAACCTTGCCCCGTATATCATATGCCTTAAAGCATGATGGTATTGGTGTTGCCATTCTCTTTTCCTTCTTCAGTGTTCCCCTCTTTTTCAAACACGCGCAGCTAGTGTCCTGTCAAGCCTCACCTGTTGGATCTCACTTGCCCTTTTGACTTCCTGACTTCGTTACTCCTTCGGTTACATAGCGCTGCTATGCGCCCTCAGTCGCGCCTTGCAGGAAGCCAAAATTGCGGCGCGATTTTCCAACACTTGAAACTTGACATGACACTAGTAGAGTAGATATTTTCTTGATATGCTACGTTTTTCATTATACCCTTGGCTCGTCATGGCACTCATCATGACACCTCTTCCTGCTCTAGCTCAACGAGCTTAACATCCCCCACCGCACCGAGGATTTCACCGCAGATAATCGCCACTCCTGTTATCCCCTCCATTTCCCTGCCGATCTCCAGGGCCCGGTCGACACTTTCTTTCTGCCCATAACGCTCCCCGACCTCGTTTCCAAGCCGGGTTGCCGCAGCATCCGCCAGGTATGTCGATTGTGCCGCAACGGTAACAGAATAGGCCTGTCCCATACTGATACCGTGGTCTATTGTACCGGAGCAGGAACATACTCCCCAGGGCATACCCACAGGAGGAATCTCCATACCCACCCGATTACTCAGAGGCGACTCACCCGCAAAAATCGATATTACGGCAGGTACTTTGCGCTGAAGGAAAATATCACCACCGTTTTCTACGATTATTTCCACCACTCCTTCGTCAATCAAAGCGCTACCGACATATTCTGCAATTCCTCCTGCCACTGCGGCCATGGGTCCGACATTCGCCTTCCTTCCGGCATCAAACATCTTCTGGATCAGGGAAGGAGCGGTAAAATCCTTGGGAATGGGCTGCAACGATGTATAAAAGGCAGGATAACGGACAATATATTCTTCCAGCCGGCACCTGGCCCGCAAAACCAGTTCCTTGGCCCGTCTTTGCACATTTCTGTCCGCCTGGATGAGGAGATCGGTCTCCTTAATCTTGACATGGACTCCGATGAGGCCCTCGGCATTACAGCAATTGCGAGAATTACGCAGAGCAGTGGAAAAGGGATCTTTACAGCTATGACTGCTTTTCATCGTCACCATATCTCCTGCCCCGGACGTGAAAAAAACGCTTTTCTTCATTTTTGCCCTCCAGAAATCGAACAATTGCAATTGATATCTTGCAGCAACGGCACAATTATGTATTGTTCAAAAATGTAACTGTCCAGCGAAAAGAAAAAAATTATCGACTGTCTCCACCTACAATACGATATACTATGGACGTAACACAAGCAATTATCCTGATTTTTACGAAATACCCCAGCCCCGGTAAGGTGAAAACCAGGCTGATCCCTCATCTTGGCAGAGAAAAAGCGGCCGAACTCCAGCACCACATGGGGCAAGCTATCTGTGCTACCATCCGCCAAGCGCTGATAACGACCAGTTGGGATAACGAAAAACAAACAGAGCCCTTTTCACCGATGGAAGCAAACCGACAAACAGGCCACGCCGTGGTCTACTATGATGGCGGCAGTCCAACAGAAATGCATGATTGGCTCGGTGATGGCTTCACCTACCGACGACAATCCGGCGACGACCTGGGCCAACGCATGGCAAATGGTATATTCAACCACCTCGGCACAGACAAACCTGTCATCCTTATCGGAACGGATTGTCCAGACCTCGACGCTGCAATTCTTCAAAACAGCATCGACGCATTACATGACCACGATGCCGTTTTCGGGCCGGCTTATGACGGTGGCTATTATCTCATCGGTGTACGGGGTGACATTGCTAAGGGATCACTGGCCATGTTGTTCAGTGATATTTCCTGGGGTACTTCCTCCGTTCTCGCCCAGACAGTGAGCAGAGCGAAAACCATGCAACTGCGCTACACCTTACTCAAAAGACTCCATGACATCGACACGCCTGAAGACCTCGGATATCTCCATAATCATCCCTGCGCTTAACGAAGCGGATAATATCGCTGCATTGGCCCAGAATCTGGCTGGAACCTCCTGCGAAGTGATTGTTGTCGACGGCGGCAGTGAAGATGCGACCGTCCCCCTGGCACGGCAGTTTGGTTTTACCGTGGTGACGAGCCCACCGGGAAGAGCCAGGCAGCAAAACACCGGCGCCCGCAGAGCAAGGGGGGAAATTGTGCTGTTTCTTCATGCCGACACCCGCCTGCCCCATGGTTTTGAAAAACCCGTTATGGAGGTGATGCAGCGGCGCGAAAACATTGCCGGCGCCTTCAGCCTCGCCATTGAGCAGCCCACGCCCTCAATGCGCTTTATTGCCGCATGTGCCAACCTTCGCGCTCATTGTTTTGGTTTGCCCTATGGCGATCAAGTCCTCTTTCTGCGCCGGGATGTTTTTCTTGCCCTGGATATGTTCGCAGATATGCCTATAATGGAGGACTATGATCTTATGCGGCGAGCCGGAAAAGCCGGTAAAGTGATCGTTTGCAGAGAAAAGGTGACGACATCGGCACGGCGCTGGCGGAAACTCGGTGTACTCCGTACCACACTTGTTAATCAACTCGTGGTTATCGGTTTTTTCCTTAAGGTGCCACCCAGCCGTCTGGCACTACTCTACAAACGCTGAAGGCTGCTCCGTGTAAACGTCGTCGCTTTTTTGAGGAGAACCCTGGAAGAGATTCATGACATCATCCGCCGAGATGGCAGGAGTCTGTTGTTTAAGGGAGTTTCGCACGTCCTGGTCCTTGATTATCGACCTGGCATAATCGGTCGCAACACCGACACCATCACAGGTGCGACAGTCACGCAGCATACTGTTTTCCGGCGGTAGAATAGAGCCGAGAACCATGTGAAGCAGGACAATGACGATGGCTGCCTTACACACCCCCATGACTCCACCAAGAAATCTATCAAACCATTTGGTTATTGCAATTTCAATAACATGCGAGAGCCCTCTACCGACAAGCATGGCGACAAGGAAGGTCACCACAAAAAGGATGGCGACACTGGCAATAAAGACGACATTGGGATTGTCCGATAAATCTTTTAAAAAAGGGAACAATCTGTCATGATAGCGGCTGGCGATATAGTAGCCGAGATAGAGCGCCACCAACCCGGTGACCTGTTTGAGAAGACCAAGCCAAAGACCGCGTACTATGAATAAAATCGACAGACCGACAATGACAAAATCGTATCCTGTTAGATTGATCCCGGTTTCCATGCATTCACCCCTGAGAAATGACCACAATCCGCAGCACTGCATCGCACTGGAGTATTTACAGGAAAGGGTAGCAGGAACGATTGCAATTGCAACATATTTTTATCAGCCGTGACATCCGCCAAGGTCTCACAGAGCAAAAATCTGCTCCCCCAGAGCTTTTTCCATGCTCTGTGCCACACTTTTCCACACTGCCAAACGACCGCCGTGCTGCATGTCATCGACAATTCGTTTGCCCAATCGACGCATCCCGACCGCCACCTTAACCAATGGCTTGACAGCAAAGAGTTGCAAAAACTCGCCACCTTCAAGCTGGCCAAACGCAGGAATGAATGGCTGGCCGGACGGATCTGTGCCAAGCTGGCAATCGCCGATAATGCTCAAGAATCCTCTCCCACTGCCTGCAACATGATCACCATTGTCAATGACCACAACGGCAGGCCCTATGTCACCAATGCCACCGGTAGCGATGCACCACTGGATTTGTGCCGCCAGGATATTTCCATTGCACACAGCGGGTCCTATGCGGCGGCGGCAGCCTCTACCCATTACTGCGGCATCGATATCCAGGAACCCCGCACAACCCTGGAGCGAGTAAAAGCACGATTCTGCACTGAAGATGAGGAACACATCCTGGAAAAGCACCTGGGCAGCGACGCTCAAGATTCAGCACACCATATCCCCGGGATCCGCCAGAATACAATGAGACTCAACCTGCTGTGGGCGGCCAAGGAAGCCGTCCGCAAGTGTCTCAGCTACTCCAGCATACCGGGTTTTCTATCACTCCAACTCTTTGATGTGGAGTTTTTCGCAGACCAGTGGCACGTTTTTCACCTGCGCCATGCACACCACATCAACAACCAGACAGACCAGCACCTTCGTGTTCTGTGCGGCCACTATCAAGAGTATGCTTTGGCGCTCACTGTTGAAAAAATCATACCGAAGGAGAGATAGATGCCGGAGCTTCCCGAAGTAGAAGTCATACGCCGCGGTCTTCTGCCCCATGCCGTCGGCAGGCAGGTTGTCGCCATACGCAGCAGCGGCAAAACACTGCGTCGCGCTGTTCCCATGGATATTCTGGAGAAACGATTGACAGGCTCAACCTTCACCGATATCGGGCGCAGGGCCAAATACCTGCTCTTTATCACCGACCATAACGACCTGCTTATCATCCATCTCGGCATGACCGGAAAACTTGGCATTTTTCCGGGAATGTCTTCAAGTGCCAGGCACGACCACCTTATCTTTGGGCTGGACAACGGTATGGAGCTGCGCTTTAACGACACCCGCAGATTCGGCATGGTCCAATATATCGCGCAGCATAATAGAAAGCGCGATGAGCAGCATTTCTTCCGCACAAGTGGGCCCGAGCCGTTCAGTGCTGCGATCACTCCGGCCTATCTGCACAAACGTGCCAGGGCGAGTTCACAGGCCGTCAAAACCTTTATTATGAATGGCCGTATTATTGCCGGTATCGGCAACATTTACGCCAACGAAAGTCTGTTCAGCGCCGGCATCCATCCCGGGCGGGCCGCCGGTACACTGAGCAGGCAGAAATGGCGCCGGCTTATTGGGGCAATTCAGTCCACCCTGATCCATGCCATCGCCTGCGGCGGCTCAACAATCAGCGACTATGTCAACGCCGGCGGCCAACGCGGCTATTTCCAGGTCAATTTCAGAGTGTACGGCAGGCAGGGTGCCGCCTGCCGAAACTGTACGGCCGCGATACAAAAAATGGTGATCAACGGCCGGGCAAGCTACTTTTGCAGCCGCTGCCAAAAATAGTTGCACCATATCCTACAGTTGCCCCATGCTACTACAGTATTGTACTACATCATGTACTACAGCATTGCCCGGTACTCCTCACGATGAAAAGATACCGGGATTCATGGCAAAGGTCTGCACCTGAACACACTCACCGCGGCGCATATGTTTCCTTTTCGGCGAGCACAGCATGTAGCAGTTTGCCTGCTCTCCACGTTTCGGCGCTCTGACCTGACACAGCCCCTGCCGCTCTTCCAGCACACCTTCACGCAACCGCAGCATATCGGGTTTTGACATATGCAGATCAGCTCCAAGATACGCCCACAGCCGCGGCGGTCTGCTGTCAGCATAGCCCTGTGCCGCCAGCAGAGGTGCCCGGACGAGGATGTGGAACAATGCATGTACCGCCGGTGGAGGCCCAGGCAGGCCGAAATAGAGGCTGTTGCCAAGAACTCCGCAAAGTATTGCCTTGCCGGGCCGCAGTTTGAGCGCATTGAAAAATGTTTTTCCCCCTACCCGGTTAAAGCTCTCCTCCAGCAAGTCGTAGCGCCCCGGCCCCATGCCGCCCGTACTGATGATAATAGCAGGCCGTGCTGCCGCAATTTTTTGCAGATGTCTCTCCAGTGCATCTTTTGTATCCTGAACCACACCGAAGTCGCAGGGCCTGCCGCCATGCTCACCAATAAGCCCTGCCAGCAGAAATCTGTTTGAGGAGATTTTTTTGCCCGGGCCCCGCTGATTCTCACTGGCCACCAATTCGCTGCCGCTGCAAAAAAAGGCCACATCAGGCCGATTGTAAACATCGACAGTTGCAAAACCATGCTGCGCCAGCAGTGCCAGAAGAACCGGCGAAAGCTGCCGACCGCGCGCTGTAAGCAAAGCTCCCCTGCGAACGTCGGAACCCTTTCTTCTGATATTTTCGGCAGTCTTCGACAGCTTCCGCTCCGGCACGGCAACCAGCCCATCCGCCTCATGACAATATTCCTGGGGGATAATTTTTTTGGCGCCGACGGGAACCATGGCACCTGTCATGATACGATAGGCTGAGCCCGCACTAATTGTTCTGGAACCAGCCTCTCCAGCGGCAATTTCTCCGGCAATACGGTATTCCCGGCGCCCCTGCACCGTTCGCAGGCATCCGGCGCCGACCGCATAGCCGTCATAGAGCGACTGGCTGTAACCCGGCATGGAACGTAGCGCGTAATATGACGAGGCGCAGACACGGCCTGCGGCATCCATGATCGCAACAGACTCGGTACAAGGCTCCATTGGGCGTTGACGGATTCTTGCAGCCGCCTGAGCAAGCGTCGGTATCTTTTCCATGGTCAATCAATACTCTCGAGCTTTTCACAAATTGTGCAGCTTAGACAATATAGCCCTGCTGCTGCAGATACAAAAGAATCTCCTGTACCGCTTCCATTGGTGTAACATCCGAAGTGTCGATGGTAATATCGGGGGTGTGCGGAGGGTCATAGGGGTCTGTTATACCGGTCACACCCTTGACGATACCGGCACGCGCTTTGGCGTACAAGCCTTTACGATCGCGGGCCTCGCATACCTCCAAAGGTGTCGCCACATACACCTCTATATAGCCGCCGTTACGTGAAATCAGCTCGCGGTTAATCTGGCGCGAACGCTGGTACGGGGCAATGGGAGCACACAGGGCAATGCCGCCGTTTTTGGTGATTTCATTGGCGACAAAACCGATCCGGGTAATATTGAGATTACGATGCTCCTCGGAAAAATTGAGTTCGGAGGAGAGGTTTTTCCTGACAATATCACCATCAAGCAAGGTCACCGGTCTATCATTCATCTCCAGAAACTTGACCAGCAAAACCTTAGCTATGGTTGACTTGCCGGATCCGGAAAGTCCGGTCATAAAAACGGTGAACCCCTGTTTGGAACGAGGCGGAAAGGTACCATGCAGCTCTGCTACAATCTCCGGATAGGAGAACCATTCCGGTATATGATTTCCCATGGTAAGCCGCCGGTGCAGCTCGGTGGATGAGATGGTCTCTATCTCATCTTCCTTGTTCTCCGTTATTTCCACATATCGTTTCTCACCGGGAAGATAGCCCAGTTTCTTCTCCGCCACCATATCGATACCGGTTTCCGTGGCATACTCTGCTACCAGCTGCTGGGCCGCACCGCGCGGATAAAATTTTTGCGTACCGTTTTTGACCGGATCACCATGATCGTCGGCCACCATAAAATGGCTGCAGCCGAAATTTTTCCTGATCACCGCCTGCCACAGGGCGGAGCGGGGCCCGGCATCCCTGCCGGCAAAGGGCATGAGCCCGAGAAGAATCATATTGGGCGGAAAATGTTTGATAAAATGCTGATAGCAGCGGACCTGGGTGTAGTAGTCAATATCGCCCGGATGGCAAAGATCGGCCACGGGATGCAGCAGTATCGCAGCGCCTGCATCACGGGCGGCGCTGAGAACCATCTCCCGATGGGCGCAGTGCAGATATTCATCGGTATGAAAGCCCAGTACCTTGCGCCAGCCGTTCATGGTAAAACGCCGCACGGTCTCCGACGGCGTCAGGCGTAAATCCTGAAAGTCATAATGCACAGGCAGGCTGACACCCTCCAATCTGCCGCCGACATACCAGCTGGACCGGCGTTCGAAGAGATTATAGACTTCCGGATGAGCGTAGGGATCATTGGTGCCGTATACCGCCTCGGCCTCTCGTTTGGGCTCCACCGGCCATATATCTGAAACAGTAAGAATGGCGAGCAGTACCCCTTCCTGATCGTTGAGGGCCACGCGCTGCTCTTTTTCCAGAGCTTGTGCTGTTTTTTCGGTCACATCGAGGCACACCGGCATGGGAAACACGCTGCCGTCGACAAGGCGCATTGTATCCAGTACCGACGCATAGTTGGCCCTGTCCATGTAGCCGTCGAGGGGATACATCCCCCGGTTGAGCAACAACTCAAGATCGGCCTGCTGACTGCCGGTCAGATCGATATTTTCAAGGGAGAGGGCCTCATTTCGCAGGACTTCCACTCTTCTGAAATGGACTATGAGGCTTTCCGAGTAATCCGAATTGAACATTTTTACACCGTCAGTTATTTATCGTTCCGCCCCCTTAGGGCCCTGGAGTTCAGCTCGAATTTCTAAGGGTAAGGAGTAAGAGCTGAGCTTTTGAAATAATCAGCATGTGACCAGTAATTTGAAAATATACCTTCTTCTCCCTGTTTTGGCGAGGCGCAAGTGCGACAAAGATCAATTTGAATAACTCTCCAGCAACACCCCATCCGCATGCTATCAGCCCGGAAAAAAAGAGGGACATTATGGTCTTCCAGGTTGCTTGTCCACATCTGGAGAGAATATGCGATATGCTTGACTCCAGGGTCGATAAAATTGGTGAGGGCGTCGACAGGCTTGTCGCCGCAATTCTTGAAATGGCGTAAGTTTTGAGCCACTTTGAGCAGTTACTTGCCCAGGCAGAACTGCTCAAAGATAACATCCAGTATATCTTCCGTGGTTGTCTGGCCAACGATATCACCAAGCTGGTCCAGACACTCCTGCAGATCAACGGCCAAAAGATCACTGGTGATTCCCATGCCCAGTCCGTCCGCTATGCGAGCGCAGGCTTCTTTGGCCCTCTGCAGACTTCTTTTATGACGTATATTGGGAGCACAGGAGTCTTCCTCCCACTGGTCCCTGCCACCGGTGGCGCCGGCAAAGACAAGCTTTTTCAGATCATCCATGCCGCTCTGATCCTTGGCAGACAGCATCACCCTGGGCAAATTCTTTGGGAAAAAACCGGGATCCCACCGTGCCGAACCTTCGAGCAGGTCAATCTTGTTAACCAGTACAATGAGCGGCTTATGGCAGACCGTGTCAAAAAGCCTGCGGTCCTCTTGACAGATGCCCGCATGGCCATCGACCATAAACAGGACCATATCCGCCTGGTTTACCAGCCGCCTGGCCCGCAGGATACCAAGCTCCTCGACTTCATCGCCTCCCTCACGGATTCCTGCCGTATCGGCTATGCGCACCGGCATACCCATGATATCGACATGCTCTTCAATGCTGTCCCGGGTGGTTCCGGGAATGGCGGTGACAAGCGCTCGATCCTCCTGCAATATAGCATTCAACAAGCTTGATTTACCGACATTGGGACGCCCGACGATGACAACGGAAATGCCCTCCCGGTAAATCCTGCCCTGATCCGCACATCGCAGAAGATGATTGATGGGGTTCGCGACCTCGTCATTGAGCTGGGCCAGAAGATTTTCCGTGTTTACGATTTCAACATCCTCATCGGGAAAATCGATGGCGACCTCAACCACCGCACGCATCCTGGCCACCACCTCACGTATCGCTTCAACCCTTTCATACAGTGCTCCGGCAAGCTGCTGCTGAGCGATATCAACTCCTTTTCTGGTTTTGGCGGCCAGGATATCGATAACCGCCTCCGCCCGGGTCAGATCAATACGCCCATTGAGGAAGGCCCGCTTGGTAAACTCGCCGGGCGCGGCAAGCTCGACATCGAAATAAAGGAGACATTCGAGGATATTCTGCAGTACCAGGAAGCTGCCATGGCAGTGAATCTCCACCACATCTTCCCGGGTGTAGGTTTTGGGGGCCTGCATATAGACCACCAGAACCTCATCCAGAATTTTGCCGGATGTGGGCTCGGCAATAGTGCCGTAATAGAGCGTATGACTGTGGAAATCACAGGAGGAACTGCGAGGAGAAAACACCGAACGTAACACCGCGAGTGCCGCACCACCACTCATGCGGATAATACCTATTCCCCCGGAACCGGGGGGCGTTGAAATTGCCGCAATGGTAGAATTTTCAGCTGTATAGTCCGGCATGGCGAGCCTGCTTATCTCAGCTGATCCGCCTCTACAGAAAGGCGCAACCAGCCGTGCTATTCATTCTTTTTACGACCGTTATTACTTCTGCGGCCACGCGAACTGCCACGCTTGCGCCCTCCGCTCTTGCTACCTTTACCCGGCTTATAAATGAGAATCTTTTTAAAGAGGCCATCACCGACACTCCTGCTGCGAATCTCCTTGTCCTCCTGGAGACTGACATGGACAACTCGACGCTCGGAAGGACTTAAGGCAGGTATAACCTGTGTCTTGCCATCTTCCTTAACCTGTTCCGCTAACTCAGCGGCTCTCTCCTTGAGATAGACCAGGCGCTCTTCCCGGTAATTGCCGACATCGACCGTCAGGCGTAAACGGTTCGGCACCTTTCGCGCAACAATTTTCCGCAGAAGGTATTGTATCGAATCCAATGTCTTGCCGTCCTGACCCGTAAGAACATCTTCATGGTGCTCTCCGCCAACATGGCACACAACCGAAATACCTTTGGAATGTATCTCGACGGGGGCGGAATAACCCATGAGTTCCAGAATTTTGCTCAACTCCTGCTCAATAGTGGTGAGCGTCTCAGGCGACAGTTCTTCACCACTCCCATCATCCTCGGAATCACCCTCGGAGTCCTCATCAAGATCATCTTCGTCATCGTCGTCAATCACTTTTCCCACATGCTCCTCGGCCTGCTCGACCTGCTCAAGGGCTTGCTGTTGGGATGCGGCTTCTTCCTGAGGCTCCGCAGCTTGAACAAAAGCTTTCTCCTGTGCTTTTTCAAGAGGCTCTGCCTGGTGCGATTGCACTTCCGCTTGTTCCTGCTTCGGCTCGTCCTGCTGCGGAACATCCTGCTGCGGCTCACCCTGCTCCGGGGCTTCCGCCCTGATATAAGCCTTGATGTGAGCCTTTTTCCGAATTAATCCAAAAATACCGGTCGACCCGGTTGCAACGACTTCGATCTCCAACTGCTCCTGGGGAACCTGCAGTTTGTCACAGGCTTTTTTGATGGCATCTGCAACTTCTTTTCCGTAAAAATCCGTATCCTTTGGAGTCATATGTTTCTCCTACTCGATAATGGCAATCCCATTGACACCTTTCCTTGCGCAGGTTCCTCATGCTCACTGTAACCGCGCTGGGTGCTCATCTGATATGCAGAACTTTGGGTACTTGGGCAAAGCCTACAATCATTATACTTTCCAGTGGCCTGCATCATAATACCGTACACAAACACTGCTACGCTTTTTTGGCCATTCCCCGATTTATGAGCTGCTGTTGCAGAATAGACAGAAGATTATTGACAAACCAGTACAACACCAGCCCCGAAGCAAAATTGACAAACATAACAGTAAATACCACCGGCAGCATCATCATAATTTTGGCCTGGGTCGGATCAGCCGTGGTAGGCGTCATTTTCTGCTGCAGGAACATGGACGCCCCCATGAGCAGGGTGAGCACGGGAAGGCCACCGAGCCACGGAATATCAAAGCCGATCCACAGCCGATCGGGCGCGGAGAGGTCATTGATCCACAGAAGAAACGGGGCATGACGCAATTCGATACAGAGCAGCAGGACCTTATAAAGGGCAAAGAAAACAGGAATCTGTACAACCATGGGCAGACAGCCCCCCAGGGGGTTGACCTTATAGGTCTTGTAGAGATTCATAACCTCACGGTTCATGGTTGTGGGATCATCCTTGTATTTTTCCTTTAGCTTGACCATCTTGGGCTGCAACTTCTGCATGTTTTTCATTGATTTCAAACCTTTCTGAGAGATAGGCCAGAAAATCAGCTTGAAAATAACGGTCACGAGAATAATTGCCACACCATAGTTGTTGAAATATTTGTTGAAGAAGTTGAGCAGCGCCAGGGCCGGCTTTGATATAACATCAAACCAGCCGAAATCGATTGACTTGTCAAGATTATAGCCAATGTCTTTGAGCAGCGAGAGTTTCTTGGGGCCATAAAAGATGCGGTAGTCATATACCTTGTCAGCCCCGGCATTGAGGCTGTCAAGGCTACCGGTAAACTGGGTGAAGGCATAATCCTCACTGCCCTGCATGGTAAACGTCGAGACCCCTTTGGACTCCGGTATAATGGCGGTCATGAAGTAGGTTCCTTCATAGGCGACCCAGTCAAAGCTGCCCTGGACCGTGAGAGGCCCATCCTCGAACTCTTTGGCCTTGTATTCTTTGAGCTGGTTATTGCGGTAGGTCACCGGCCCGCTAAAAAGAAAGCGGTTGAAGGCGCTCGACTCCTGGAACGGCACATTAACCTGGGCAAGCTGCGGCGTACCCTGCAGCGTCTGAGACGTCGGGTTACTGATCCGTATTGCCAGATCGATAATGTAACTATCTTTATGAAACGTAAAAACTTTTTCCACCTGCAAACCGCTCGGGGCAACCGCCGACAGGCGCAGTTGGCCTTTGCCGTCGGCAAAAGATACCGTCTCATTGTCAACAGTATAATAAAGTTCCGCGGGCAGGACACTGCCCCAGGAAAATCGTAGAGGAAACCCCAACTCGTCGGCGTTTTCCACCAGCTGCTTTCCAGGAGAATCTTCGGCACCGGTTTCCCTATGCTCTTTAAGTACAAAGCTTTTTACTGTTCCACCGGCTCCCGAGACGACAGCGGTATAGAGCGAGGTGTCAACCGTAATACTGTCCGCCTTCTGTTGATCCATGGCAGGCGGAGCTGCAGTGGTCTGCCGCCTTGGTGATGGGGTAGTCCGCTGTTGCACCTGTTGCTGCTGTTCCGGCGCCTGCCGCGTGGTTGCCTGCTGCTCTGTCTTTTGCCCTTCGACGCTTGTCTGTTTGGAATCAAAACCAACAAAGAAATATTGATAACCAATCAAAATGACGAATGAAATGAGTATCGCCAGAAATGCTCTATAGGTATCCATGCAATTGTCCCGCTCTTGAGGAATCCTCGATAAATGTTGTTGTTATGTCAAAAAAATGTATCATGACGTGAGTACCCGTTACATCGCTTACTAGCTGCGTGAAAGATATGAGAGGGCGGAAGAAGCCATCCGAAAATACCTCCATTCGGACAACCTCTAGGGAAGAGGGTCATAACCACTGCCGCCCAGGGGATGGCATTTCACTATACGCTTGAGTGCGTAGAGGAGCCCCCTGGCAAAGCCGTATCGCTCGATCGCCTCAAATGCATAACGCGAACAGGTGGGAGTAAAGCGGCAACTTGGAGGTAAAAGAGGAGAGAGGACATACCGATATACCGTTATTAAACCCAGGGCAATCTTTTTGGGCCAGCATAGTGGGTTCATCACTATAGTCATTCTATTTCACCCGAAGTAACGGAGCGTAGAGACAGCCCGCGTGACATCATTTGGTGAGCCCATGGCAAAAGAGGGCTTCACGGCTACGACAATATCGGCCTCACCAGGGTAGCGATCCCTTGCCAGGCGAAATGACTCGCGAATGATCCGCTTGATCCGGTTCCTTTTTACGGCGCCTTTAAGTTGGCGATGCACACTTATCCCTAAACGGTTATATCCGATTTCATTGGGCTGGTAAATAAGGGTAAAGCCATCACCATAGACACGTTTTCCCTGTTTATATACCCGTTCAAACTCATGGCCTTTACGCAGCAAACATTGCTTGGAAAGCCCGTACTTCTTCAATGAATCAGGCAGACAATCTCTTGCGGCCGCGTGCCCGCCGTGCACTGAGGATGGCTCGCCCTGCCCGTGTGCGCATACGCGCTCGAAAACCGTGAGATCGCTTACGTTTTATATTGCTTGGTTGAAAAGTTCGTTTACTCATGTGTTCACACCCTTGCTTGCATCCACTCTGTTAAAGAGAGGTACCTAGTTCATTTTGATCCCGGCGGAGTCACTGAAAGTTGTTTTTCCGCCGCCGTCCTGTTCCTGCCGGCAATTACCTGTTCAGTTCTACCGGATTACCGCTGGTTGATGGCTCGTTGATGTATCAGCCGAGCCCGAAGTCCGGACATCTTTCAGGCCAATAATAAAATAACAAACCAACTATAATAACCACACGTGCCGGCTGGTGTCAAACTATTTCGACCCCGACAAACACGACGTAGCTTGCGGCAAACTCATCAGTATGCTAAATGTTCATAACATCAAAAGGGCACGGCTCATTTTTAAAAACCCCGAATAGAGAAACATCGACAGAATACCTTCCATGAACGTATACGATATTATAGTTATTGGTGCCGGCCACGCCGGTTGTGAAGCTGCCCTGGCCGCCGCGCGCATGGGCTGCAAAACCCTGGTGGCGGTCATCAATGTCGACACCATCGGCGCCATGTCCTGCAACCCCGCCATCGGGGGCCTTGCCAAAGGGCATCTGGTTCGTGAAATCGACGCTCTTGGCGGTGAGATGGCCAAAGTCATCGACCAGACCTCCATCCAGTTTCGCCGTCTCAATACCAGCAAAGGCCCGGCTGTCCGCTCATCACGAGCGCAGGCGGACAGACTGCTGTACCGCCTGCGCATGAAATCGATTCTTGAAAACCAGAAGAACCTCACCATCAGCCAGACGGTTGTCGATTCCATCCTCATCGAAAATGACACGGTTATCGGCATAACCACCTCGCTGGATCAGAAAGTCTATGCCAAGGCGGTCATCGTCGCCACCGGCACCTTTCTCAACGGCTTGGTCCATGTCGGCTTGAAAAATTTTCCCGCCGGACGCATGGGGGACAACCCTTCGCTTAAACTGGCGGAGTGGTTTCGCCGGGCCGGGTTTTGTACCGGAAGAATGAAAACCGGCACGGTGCCCCGAATAGATGCCAAGTCCATCGACTATTCCGCACTGGAGCCGCAATACAGCGACTCTCCGCCCTGCCACTTCTCCTTTTCCTCGAGCGGTGACTATACCCTGCAACAACTCCCCTGTCACATTACCTACACCAACAGCCGCACCCATGAAATCATCCGCAGGGGAATTGATCAGTCTCCCATGTTCTCCGGGGTGATCGAAGGTGTCGGCGCCAGATACTGTCCCTCCATCGAGGACAAAGTAATGCGCTTTCCGGAAAAAGACCGGCACCAGGTTTTTCTTGAACCGGAAGGACTCGACACCGTGGAAGTCTACCCCAATGGTCTTCCAACATCGCTGCCGCTGCACACACAGGAGGAAATGCTGCAAAGCATCGAGGGGTTGGAAAACGTCCGCATTATCCGGCCCGGCTATGCCATTGAATATGACTATGTCGACCCGCTTGAGCTCCATCCCTCACTGGCAACCAAACGCTACCAGGGCCTCTACCTGGCAGGCCAGATCAACGGAACATCGGGATACGAGGAGGCTGCCGCTCAGGGACTCATGGCCGCCATAAACAGTGTCCACTACATCCGCGGCAAAGCGCCTCTCATCCTGGACCGCTCGCAGGCCTATATCGGTGTGCTCATCGATGACCTTGTCACCCGGGGTACCAAGGAACCCTACAGGCTGTTCACCTCTCGCGCTGAATACCGGCTTCTTCTTCGCGAGGACAACGCCGACACCCGGCTCTGCGACATTGGCAAAAACATAGGATTGTTAGAAGAAGAGCCCTACCGGCGCTACCTGGAAAAACAGGCCGGTATCGAGACGGGAGTGGACTTTCTCGCCTCCTCATTCATCAAACCTTCGGCCGACATGGACATTGTACTGCAAACACTGAACAGTGCAGGACTGAAGCAGAAGTGTTCCCTTGCCGACCTGCTGAGAAGGCCGGAAATAAGCCTCAAGGGACTGACCGCACTGCCCCTTGACAATGAAGTACTTCCACGCCTCCTGCAACTCCTCAACTCCGCTGTCGGCGGCGAGGTCCAGCTCCAGATTAAATTCAAGGGCTACATCGACCGCCAGCAGGAGCAGGTCGATCGGTTCAAGAAAATGGAGGCCCTGGAACTGCCCGAACATCTCAATTACACTACAATGTCGGGTCTGTCCGCCGAGGTAGTGGAAAAACTCTCCACCATCCGCCCCCGCTCGCTGGGACAGGCCTCCAGAATCTCCGGTATTACGCCGGCGGCGATTTCAATTCTGCAGGTTCATCTGCGTAAACGGTAACTCCATGACTTTTCCCGATATCGACCCGATACTCTTGAGCCTTGGTCCTCTGCAGATACGCTGGTATGGCCTGATGTATGTTTTGGGTTTTGGCGCAAGCTATTTTCTCGTCAAAAAACAGATTCGCAATCACCGAGACACCAGACTGGCGCACCATTTTGAGAATCTCAACTTTGTCCTGATTGCCAGTGTCATTGTCGGTGGACGGCTGGGCTATGTCGTGTTTTACAATGTTTCCTTTTACATGGAGAATCCGCTGCACATACTGGCAACCTGGCAGGGAGGAATGTCTTTCCACGGCGCCTGTCTTGCCCTGATTGTGGCCGGCTGGCTGTTCTGCCGTGCCACAAAGCTGCCCTTCTGGAGGACAGCCGATATCTATGTAGTAACGATCCCGATCGGCCTGGGCCTGGGGAGAATCGGCAATTTTATCAACGGAGAGTTGTTCGGCAGGGTAACGGATGTACCGTGGGGCATGGTGTTTCCCGCAGGTGGCCCGCAAATGCGCCACCCATCGCAGATCTATGAAGCTCTGCTTGAAGGCTTGGTTCTTTTCACCCTGCTCTGGATGGTCAAAGACAAACCATATATGACGGGCAAAACCAACAAACAGTGGCCGCATGGCTCCATGCTGGCACTCTTTCTCGGCGGCTACGGCGTGTTCCGGTTTCTTGTCGAATTCACCAGAGAACCGGATCCGCAACTGGACCTTCTTTTCGATACCTTCTCCATGGGACAGATCCTGAGCACAATTATGGTGCTGTGCGGCGTTGTTATCTGGAACATTCGCCGCAAATCCGAACATCCCCCTGAAGAGCACGGCTGAACTTTGGCCACCTGAATTGCCGCCGCAGACTTTTACCGCGCCGCCACGTTTTTTTAATGCGCTCTTTACTCTTCCTTCTTCCTGGGCAATTGGCCAAGATACCATGACATCGGGTCAAACAACTCAAATCCCTGGTCCAGCAATTTTTCTTTTATTCTCCCAACATTAACGGTCATCAGGTAGGGAAATACGGCACGCTTGTCCTCGTCCCAGCACTTGGCCACCATAACACTGCCCAAAGAGACATTCTCCTCGGTGACGATATCAACAATTTTTTTCATCTGTCCCGGCTGTTCCTTCGTCAGAATGCACAATAATGTGCCCGGCTCACCAATGCCCATTATATTAACGAATGAGCGCAGCAGGTCGCGAGTCGACATGATTCCTTTAAGATAGCCATCCTCATCGACCACCGGCAGCGCACCGACCTTTTTTTTCCCCATAACCAGAAGGGTATCCTGCAGCGTATAAAATACCGTTATCGTCAGGGGATTATGCGTCATAATCTCACCGACCGTATGGTGCATAACATGGTCATAGGTACGCCGGTAATCTTCAGCACTCAACAACGATGACGGCTGCGCATCCCGCATGTCACGATCGGTTATAATACCGACCAGTTTGCCTGCGCCATCGGTCACTGGGAGGTGGCGTATATTCTTTTCCCGCATCAACTCCTTGGCAACCGCCAATGTTGTCTCCGACGTGACGGTGATGAGCTCCGTCGCCATGGTTTCACTTACAAACATATATACACCTCCGATAATTACTATTTTCTTAAAACGGCGTATAATGCCTCGCCCTTTTCAGTGTATCCCCGGTTGCCGCCCGCACCACCTGCATCAGATGTCGAGCAGCATCTTGACGTGATCTGATACCAAAGCGGGGAGCACTTCCAGATTATACCCCCCCTCAAGCACAGAGATCACTCTGCCGTCACAGTACCTGCTGACAAGGTTCAGTATCGTCTCGTTGATAAAGCGGTATCCTTCCGAGGTAAGATTAACCCCGGACATCATATCGGAACTGTGACCATCAAATCCGGCGGACAACAATACCACATCGGGCACGAATTTTTTAAAAGCAGGCACCATGTCGGTGGTCAACTTCTTGCGATAGTCCATATCGCCCCTGCCCGGCAGAATCGGAGTGTTGAGGGTATAGCCTTCGCCTTCGGCAATTCCCACCTCAAACTCCCGCCCCGTCCCG
Organism: Desulfopila sp.; assembly: GCA_046260685.1. GTDB lineage: Bacteria > Desulfobacterota > Desulfobulbia > Desulfobulbales > Desulfocapsaceae > Desulfopila_A. The sequence goes on along the minus strand of JBHEOR010000005.1, from coordinate 22,469 downwards.
GGAAAGGCGAACGATGGATGTTCATGAATGGAATAGTAGAATACCGAATTATCATTTTCAAAAATCTGTTGTGTACCATTGCCATGATGGACATCGAAGTCAATGATGCCAACCTTCTCGACCCCCCAATGCTTTTGCAGATATCGTGCTCCCACCGCAACGTTGTTGAAATAGCAAAAGCCCATGGCTTTTGCATATTCGGCATGATGCCCGGGTGGCCGTATAGCGCAAAAGGCATTATCGACACGCCCTTCCATCATCGCATCAATGGCCTGCAGCACACCGCCGGCGGCAAGCAGGGCAATGTCATAGGTTTCGCGGCAGATAGAATTATCCTGATGTTCAAAATCGGGCAGCCCCATCAGACACGCCTCTTCAAAACGCACGATATAGTGAATGTTGTGCACGGCTTCTATCCATTTCTGTGCAGCGGGCTGAGCCTGAAGCACATGCAAGCGCTCCATCAGACCATTGCCCCTAAACTCCTCGATAACGGCAGCCAGCCTGTGATGAGATTCAGGATGCCCTGCAAAGGTAATATGCCTCAGATACCTGTCGTCATACAAAAAACCGGTTTTCTTCATTGAATTATCCCGTTATTCACTCTGCGATCACTTGCCCTTTTCGTTCCCCAAGCCCTCACATATACAAAGGACACCACCTGCAAAGGACATCACCTGCACAAAGGCCCGAGGTACGGGCAAACATGGGTTGCCAGGAGATACATAGCTCCGTAGGTATCAGATTGGTTAGCATACCTCATCCACTGACAATTTTAGCCCTTCCATTTTTCGTTATCTCAAGGGCTATACTAGTAAAACCTTTTAATCAATGCCACAAAATTTTTACGTGCAAACAGGCTAAATCATCAATTTTCTTGAATTTGAACTTAAAATTAATTGCATAACGTTGCTTTTTGTGGTAACCAGTAAAAACTACCATCGATATACAGGCAAACACCACGCAATCACCACGGTTCACGGATTACAGCTTTTCATCTTCATTGGCAGTACTGGATGCAATGTAGCGGATGCTATGAAGGAAGCGGCGAAGCCCATTGGGAGTCGAACTGGAGTTTCATTTGTCAACCAGATACATCAGAGGAGCAAACAGTATGAGTAATGAACACAATGTACAGAAGACGTCTGAAGCTGAAATTGCCGTCCATTGGCAGGAAGAAAAATATTTTTACCCGTCGCCCACCTTTATAGGGCAGGCCAACCTTACCGACGAATCGATCTTTGATCGTTTTGGCCTCGACAACTTCCCAGACTGCTATATCGAGTTTGCCGAATTACTGACCTGGTACAAATACTGGGATGAAGTACTGGACACCAGCGATGCCCCATGCTGGAAGTGGTTCAAGGGAGGCAAGCTCAATGCCAGCTATAATTGCATTGACCGGCATCTCAAGGAGAACAAAAACAAAACAGCGATACATTTCGTCCCCGAACTGGAAGAAGAACGAGTAGATCATATCACCTATCAGGAGCTGTATGTCCGGGTCAACGAATTTGCTGCACTGTTGCGGGACCATGCCGGTCTCAAGCGCGGTGACCGGGTCACCATCCATATGCCGATGTCGGCCGAGCTGCCCATCACTATGCTGGCCTGCGCCCGTCTCGGCGTTATCCACTCAGTGGTCTTCGGCGGTTTTTCGGCCAACGCCTGTGCCGATCGAATTGTTGACTCCAACTCCAGGGTTCTCATCACCATGGACGCCTATTACCGCGCCGGTAAACTGCTCGATCACAAATCGGTGGACGACGAGGCCTGCACACTCGCTGAAGAAGGCGGTCAGAAGGTAGACAAACTTCTTGTCTGGCAGCGCTATCCGGGAAAGATGTCAAGCGATTCCCCCATACAGGAAGGACGTGACTGTGTTGTCAACCGTGAAATCAAGAACTACTACGGCGCACGCATCGAGCCGGAGCAGATGCTGGCCGAAGAACCGCTTTTTCTCATGTATACAAGCGGCACCACCGGCAAGCCCAAAGGCTGCCAGCACGGCACCGGCGGCTACCTGGCATACGTCACCGCCATGTCCAAATACATCCAGGACATTCATCCCGAGGATGTCTACTGGTGTATGGCTGATATCGGCTGGATAACGGGACACTCCTTTATCGTTTATGGTCCGCTTGCCCTGTGCGCTTCATCGGTTATCTACGAGGGTGTGCCTACCTATCCCGATGCCGGACGATCATGGAGAATCGCCCAGGATCTTGATGTCAACATCTTCCATACTGCACCGACCGCCATCAGGGCCCTGCGCAAAGTCGGCCCCGATGAACCGGCAAAATATAACTATAATTTCAAACACATGACCACAGTGGGTGAGCCCATCGAGCCCGAGGTCTGGAGATGGTACCAGAAAGAAGTAGGCAAAGGCAAGGCCGCCATCGTTGATACCTACTGGCAGACGGAAACAGGTGGCTTTCTCTGCAGCACGATACCAGGCATCGACGCCATGAAGCCGGGCAGTGCCGGTCGTGGCGTCCCCGGCATCCATCCGATCATATTCGACGACGAGGGTAAACCGATCGCATCCGGGTCGGGCAAGGCCGGCAACATCTGCATCCAAAACCCCTGGCCTGGATGCTTTCAGACAATATGGGGAGACAAGGAGCGCTTTGTCGACACCTATTTCGCCATGTACAATACCGACCGCAACAGCACAGACTGGCGCGACTGGCCCTACCTCACCGGCGATGCCGCCGTTGAAGCCCCGGATGGCTACTACAGAATTCTGGGCCGCATTGACGATGTCATTAACGTCTCCGGCCATCGCCTCGGCACCAAGGAGATCGAATCAGCAGCACTGACGGTCAATGAAGTGGCCGAAGCGGCGGTTGTACCAGTGAATCATGAAATTAAGGGCAAGGAACCGGAGATCTACGTTTCACTGAAGCCGGGCTACGATGCCTCCACTGAAATCGAGCAGAAGGTGGCCGACGCCATCACCGTACAGATCGGCAAGATCGCCAAATGCAAAAACGTCTGGATAGTCCCGGATATGCCCAAAACCCGTTCCGGCAAAATCATGCGGAGGGTACTCGGGGCAATCTCCAACAAAGGCGATGTTGGCAATGTCATGACACTTGCCAACCCCGAAATTGTAAAAGAAATTCAGGAGATGGTTTCCTAAGTCCACCGAAAAAACGAGGGCACTGCAGTGATACTGTTCTGCAGTGCCCCAACGTCACAATCCAGGTCTACAATCCGGATCTCATGTGAGGCGCCTCTCCACCCCGCCCCTCATCACTCCGGTAGAACAAAGCCGTTACGTACAGCAAAACTCACCAGGTCGGCACTGTTTTTCAGATCAAATTTCCTCAACAGTTTTGCACGGTGGTGATCGACGGTCCGAGGACTGAGGCAGAGCCGTTCGGCCACGTCCTTGCTGGTATACCCCTTGACAACAAGCTGCAACACCTCTTGCTCCCTCTCCGTCAAGCAGGCAAACGGCATCTGCTGGTGATTACGATGGGCACTGATGACATCCGCGGCAAAGTCATCGGTCAGCATCGGCGAAATGTATGTCTTGCCGTCCTGGATTTTTTTTATGGCAAGCAGCAACTCCTCATCCGAATCGTCCTTCATCAGATACCCATCAGCCCCATCAGACATCGAATGGTAAAAATAGCCTTTGCTCTTGTGCATGGTCAGCATAAGAATTTTGATACGGGGATACTTTTTCTTGACCCGCCCCACTGCCTCAATACCGTTCATTTTAGGCATGGAGATATCAAGCACAAGGAGATCCGGAACCTCGCTTTCTAAAAATGCCATCAATTCTTCACCGTCACCAACTTCACCAATAACACAAAGTTGTTCATTTAATTTGATGATATTTTTTATGCCGTGCCGGATCAAAACATGGTCGTCGGCCAGCAGAATTCTGTATTTTTGCTCAACCACGATCCCCCCCATTTCTCCCTCTCCATAGCCCTCTCCATAGCCTTTCGGCAACTTTCAGGGTCTCTCTTTTCGACGCAATGCAAACCAGCCAGAATGTAACATGCTTTGCTGAAGCATTACTACCTTTTCCTGATCCACCATACATTTTGTCAAGAAAGATTCGCACTCCATGTGCATATCATTTAAAAAAGCACAAACACAAGAGCATCCCAAAACAATTTCGCTTGACTTTCACCACAGGAAAGCGTTGACTATGCCGACAGAAAAAAATGAATGCCAATTCATTTCAGTGTTGACGGACCGTGTTTTCCCATTCAGGGAAATGATCGGTTCCAGTCAGGCAAAAGCAGATTCTTTTTATCAGATAAGAGGAGACAAACGATGGGACGAACAGAAACGAAGCGCCCCACCGCTGATGAAGCACTACAGCTTTTACTTACCGGAAACAAACGTTTTGTTGCAGGCGAACTTGAGCATCCCAATCACTGCGAAGAAAGCAGGCAACTGACATCAAAAAGCCAGGAGCCGATCGCAACAATCCTTACCTGCTCGGACTCGAGGGTCCCACCCGTTGATATTTTCGACCAGGGTATCGGTGATCTTTTTATCATCAGGGTAGCCGGCAACATTATCGGCGATCACGCTCTCGGCAGCATCGAATATGCCGTAAAGCACCTTCACACACCTCTTGTCATCGTCATGGGCCACTCCTGCTGCGGAGCGGTTGGCGCGGTTGCCAGTGAAGTTCGGCTCGAAGGGCATATGGCATCCTTTACCGCCCCGATCCAAACAGCTATAAAAAGAGCTGTTGACAAAGATGGTGATCTTGTTGACAACGCTGCAAAAGAACTTGCCAGAATGATCTCCGCCCAGCTCGAAAGCTCCGAACCGATCATTGCTGATCATGTCAAGAACGGCAGCGTCCGGATTGCCCCGACATTTTATGATTTCTCCACCGGCAAAGTGACGCTTCTTTAAGCATGACGTCGCGAAACAGGAAACTGACGCAGCCAGCCATTACATCATGCGAGCAGTAAAGGCTCACATGATATCACTACCTAATAGCTGTAGAGGCTATCACCTAATAGCTGTAGAGGGGCCAAGGCTGATTTTCGTTGGTAACAACCAACTTTTTTATGACTGATTTATTTCCGGAAAGGTATCCAATGATTTTCAAAATTTTTCCATTCCTTGCGTGGTTCCAAGATTACGATACGGGTAAACTCAAGATTGATCTTATCGCGGGCATCACGGTTGCCTTGGTCCTCATCCCTCAATCCATGGCCTATGCCCAGCTGGCAGGCCTGCCTGCGTATTATGGGCTCTATGCTGCTTTCCTGCCGCCCATGGTGGCGGCCCTTTTCGGTTCAAGCCGACAGCTTGCCACAGGCCCGGTCGCCGTTGTATCACTGATGTCGGCGGCTTCGCTTGAACCTTTGGCAACGGCGGGGTCCGCCGAGTTCATTTCCTACTCGATCGTGCTTGCCCTGACGGTGGGAATTTTCCAGTTTCTCCTGGGGGTTTTTCGTCTCGGCCTGGTGGTCAACTTCCTCTCCCATCCAGTGGTCAACGGCTTCACCAATGCCGCAGCAATCATCATTGCCTCATCCCAGTTTTCCAAGTTTTTCGGCGTCTATGTCGACAAGGCACCACATCACTATGAGACACTGATGCGGGTGGCCCAGTCGGCCATGGATTATACCCATTTCCCCACCCTGATCTATGGCGTCGGCGCCGTCGCCATCATGGCCACCCTGAAGAAAATTAATCCACGAATCCCCAACGTTCTCGTTGCCGTTGCCATCACCACGATCATCTCCTATTTCAGCGGCTTTAACAAAGACGCCATCGTCGATGTCTCAACTATTCAACTGCCCGATATCGCCACCAAGATGCAGCAGTTCAATGCCGCCGTGCAAAACATTGACGATCTCGGCACCCAGCGGGCGAAGTTGAATATTGCAAAAGACGAAGAACGCAAGGAACCTGGCGACACCGCCAGGCTCATCGAAATCAAAAGCAACATTGCCCTGCTCACGTTGCAAATCCAAGAAGCCAAGCACAACGCCCATGTTGTTCGCAGCGAATTGCGCGGCATGAAATTTGAAGCTGACCGCCAAGGAGAGCAATACAGGTTTTTCCCGAAATCCAATGTTCCCGACAGCATATCCACGGATGAATCTACCTGGCGGCTCAAGGTGGGCAACAAGAAGCTCGACCTCGACAACCTCAAGATGATGGGCGGCGGCGCCATCGTCGGTAAGATACCGGAAGGCCTGCCCCAATTTTCAATCCCCGACTTAACACCCAAGACCTTCCTCAAGCTCTTGCCCACCGCCATTATTATCTCACTGCTCGGCTTCATGGAGGCTATTGCCATTGCCAAGGCCATGGCCGCCCAGACCGGACAAAAGCTTGACCCCAATCAGGAGCTTGTCGGACAGGGACTTGCCAATATCCTGGGGTCCATCGGTTCATCCTATGCCGTGTCCGGCTCTTTTTCCCGCTCCGCGGTCAATCTGCAGGCAGGTGCGGTTTCAGGGGTATCTTCCGTTATCACATCGGTGGTCGTGGTCATTACCCTGCTCTTTTTCACTCCGCTGCTCTACCATCTCCCCCAGGCGGTGCTCGCCGCGGTTATTATGATGGCCGTCATTGGGCTGGTCAATGTCAAGGGTTTTATCCACTCCTGGAAGGCCCAGTGGTATGACGGCGCCATCGCCATCTTCAGTTTTCTTGTCACACTGTACTTTGCACCGCACCTTGATAAGGGGATCATGGTGGGCGTTGCCCTGTCCATGGCTGTATTTCTCTACAAATCCATGCGCCCTGTGGTCTCCAGCCTGTCCTTGAATGAAGACAAGGTGTTGAAAAGTGCCGAATATTACAGGCTCAAAGGTTGCCGCCATATTTCCGTGGTGCGTTTTGACGGCGCTTTGTTCTTTGCCAATGCCAGCTACCTTGACGAACAGGTACTCAAGTTCAGAACCGAACAACCCGACCTGCGCTACATACTCTTGGATGCCCGCGGCATTAACGACATGGATGCCTCCGGAGAAGAGGCGCTGGAAATGCTGGTCAAACGTATTCGCAGCGCCGGTTTAGGTTTTGCCATGTGCGGACTGAAAGGCCAGATCATCAGCGTCATGGAACGTACCGGGCTCTATGAGACCATCGGGGAAAAACATATATTCCCCGACAGCAAAGCGGCCGTTGCCGAGCTGATCGACAGAATCCACAAGGGAACCGATCTTCCGGAAGCCGGATGCGACAACTGTCCGCTACAGAAATACATCCCCGTTGAATCAGCAGCAAGCTAACCTGCCAGTCAATCCCAGACACCTCTGCATAGCCTGTCTTCCTTTCGGGAAGGCAGGCTTTATTGTTATTGCAAAACTCTTGCCTGTGACTACTGTTAGTAGTTGCGGTATACAGATGGCATGCTCTACTCTTGACCACAGCATCCCGACCACTCTGCACCTTGCTTCAGGAGCCTCTTCCTCCATGGTCATTCATTCAACAATGCATCTTCCGGTAACCTTGCAGGAATGCCGCGCGCGCGGCTGGGACAGTGTCGACATTGTCCTTGTCACCGGTGATGCCTACGTTGATCACCCGTCTTTCGGTGTGGCGATTATCGCCCGCCTGCTCGAAAGTCATGGCCATAGAGTTGCCATACTGGCACAGCCAGGCCATAAGGGTCCAGCAGATTTTCAGCGTTTTGGCAGGCCTCGCCTCTTTTTCGGCATCACCGCCGGCAACCTTGACTCCATAGTCGCCAATTACAGCGGCAGCGGAAAAGTCCGCGACCATGACGCCTATTCCGCCGACGGCAATCCCTGGTGGCCCGGCGAGCAATCACGAGCAAACCGCCGACGACCGGATCGGGCGACCATCCTTTATGCCAACCTGGCACGGGCCGCCTACAAGAATGTCCCCGTTATTCTTGGCGGCATCGAGGCGTCACTGCGGCGTTTTGTCCACTTTGATTACAAGCAGAATCGGCTGCGGGGCTCGGTGCTGACCGACAGCAAGGCCGACCTGCTGGTCTTCGGCATGGGGGAAAAAGCTATCCTTGCCGCTGCTCAACGATGCCTTGAAGGCAGCGATCTCGCCAATATAGAAGGATGCTGTGAACGTCTCAGCGACCAGCAGTTTGTTGAGTGGCAAAAAACACGGCATAGCGGAAAAATCACCTTTCTGCCATCCTGGCAGGAGATTGGCAAGGAGCCTGCACGTTTCATGGAGGCTGAACTGCGCATCGACCGACACTCCCGGCACAATTCACCTGCAACGCTTGTTCAAAAACAGCAGAGCGGCTGGGTCATCCAGCACCAGGCAAGCGCACCCCTTACCAGGGAGGAGCTCGACGCCCTCTACAGCCTACCTTTTACCAGAACTCCCCATCCTTGCGCCGGTGATATACCGGCCTACCGCATGATTCGTCATTCGGCTACCATCGTGCGCGGTTGCTCCGGCAACTGTTCATTCTGCGCCATCACCCGTCACCAGGGCCCTGTTGTGCAGAGCCGCAGTCAACACTCCATTATGCAAGAGGTTCGGGCAATTACGGAAATGGAGGACTTCACCGGCACGGTAACGGATCTCGGCGGACCAACCGCCAACCTCTTTGCCACCACCTGCAAAAAAGGCGGTTGCAAAAAACATGACTGCCTCTATCCCCGGGTGTGTGAACATCTGGTAATTGATGAAGATGCCATGCTCAAACTGCTGCAAAGTGTTGCCGCATTAGACGGTGTCAAACATGTCTTCATTTCTTCCGGTGTGCGCATGGAACTCCTGCTCCAAACACCACGGCTACTCAGGCAACTGCTCGAGCACCATACCCCAGGCTCACTAAAAATCGCACCGGAACACACGGAGCAGGAGATTCTTACACTGATGCACAAAGAGTCCCATCACATTCTCGAAGACTTTGTCAAACAATGCGAAACTATTGCACTCCGGAAAAAACATGGAAAACAAGGTGGAATACACCTTACCCCCTATGTCATCATCGGCCATCCCGGCAGTTGCGAAAAGAGCGCCCACGCACTTGTTGCCAAAATGCAGCGGCTAGGACTTACGGTCAGGCAGTTTCAGGACTTCACCCCCACTCCCGGCACACTTTCCACTGCCATGCAGGTCAGCGGCACAGACTCACGCGGCAGAAGACTACCGGTGCCTTCCACGGCACAAAAAAAACGACAGCGTGAAATTCTGGAACAGGCCTTTCACAAGCGCACGGATGCAGGCAACCATCAACGCAAAAGAAAAAAGAAATTCTGATCGCTTTAGGCTACCTGTAAACGTTCATCTCGAAGTTCTACAGATGCAAGCGCAGAAGGGATTTCTCAGGAGGTGTACCGGTTCAAACCACTCATACGCCGGCGGCTCTTGCGCACCTTACTCCGCTGTTTTTCACCCTGCTGTTCATAGCCCAGGGTTATGATCAGTCCTATTCGCCTGTTTTTCGGGATATCAAGGAGTTTTTTTATGGTATCCTCATCGAACCAGCCCAGCATACAGGTGCCGAGTCCCAGATCGGTGGCCTGGAGGCAGAACTGTGAAGCGGCGATGCCGATGTCAATCAGATGAAACTCCCTCTTTTTCAGCCTGGCTCCTATCTGGGTGATGATCCCAGCCCTTTCGATGGTGAGTACGGCAAGAACCGGCGCCTGACGGGCAAATCTGTTAAATGACACCGCCCGACTGTAGGTCGCCCGGGCGACATGATCCCTGATTTCCGGCTCGTTAATGATGATCAGCTTCCACGGCTGCGAATTGCTGGCCGACGGGGCAAATCTCACTGCCTCGATGAGCAGGTCAAGCTTCCACTCTTCAACCGGCCTGCTCTGGTATGACCGGACGCTTTTTCGAGCCTGCAGCAGTTGGGAAAAATCCATTTTTTAGAGTCTCCTTTTCGGTCTACCCTTAGCACACTCCTACAAGATACCCTGCAGCTATAGCTCCAAGGGAGAAAAAACAACAGCATCGTTTATATCGTCTTTGCCCAGCATTAGCATAAAGAGGCGGTCCACACCAAAGGCTATGCCGGCGCAGCTGTCAAGTTTTTCAAGATCTCGTAAAAACGCTTCAGGCATTGCCGCTGTCCGGTTTGATAGGAAGGCTATCCGCTCGAGCTCTTCGTCAAATCTGCACCGCTGTTCCGCACCATCTGTGAGCTCGGAGAAACCATTGGCAATTTCAATGCCCGCTATATAGAGTTCAAAGCGCTCGGCAACAGACGGATCATCGTGTTTCTTTCGTGCCAAAGAGGCCATTCTTGCTGGATAGTCGCACAAAAAGGCCGGCGATGTTCCGCCCAGTTTCGGCTCGATATGCTCAACGACAATCTCGTCGAAACTCTCTTCATCGAGGGCGCCAATCAGAGAAATAGGACTCCACCGTTGGAAAGCCTGTTCCACCGTTATTTTCGGCCATGGCGGGGCTCCCCCGTCCTCATTTAAACACAGATAACGGCCCACTCCACTGAGCCCCGCCCCGGCGAAAAGCGCAGATGTTTGCCGATGGATGTGACACACTAAATCATGGCAGTCATCCATAAGATCACCATAATCGGCACCGCTTCTATACCACTCCAGCATGGTGAATTCTTCAAGATGGCGCCTGCCTCTCTCTTCCCGACGAAAACAGGGACACAGCTGGAAAATATTGGTGCAGCCATGCGCCAAAAGACGCTTCATATATTGTTCCGGAGAACTTTGCAGAAAATGATCGCCTGAGTGTAGAGGCTCTATATTGGATTCCGGCAGAATAACCGGCTGACGTACCGGAGTGTCAACTTCGAGAAAAGCGCGCCTAGAAAAAAAAGAACGTACCGCACTGAGAAGAGCTGCACGAAGATGCAGCTCCTGTACAGACAGCATAACACTACTCTTTTACACGGGTCACGTATTGACCGGTTCGGGTGTCTACCTGGACCTTATCTCCTTCTTCGACAAAGGGGGGGACCTGCAGTTCATAGCCCGTCTGTACGGTGACCGGCTTGGTGTCTGTTCCGGAGGTATCTCCCTTAACCCAGGGATCCGCCTTGATGACCTCCAGATTGACAAAAATAGGCAGGCTTACATCGATTGGCTTATTGTCAAAAAAGAGCACATCAACATCCATATTGTCGACCATGAAATTGACATTTTCGCCAAGGTGTGCTGTGGGTATGAAAATCTGGTCATAGCTTTCATTGTCCATGAAATGATATTCATCCCCCTGATTGTATAAATACTGCATCTTTCTCTCTTCAAGGGCGGCCTTTTCAAACTTGTCATTAGAACGATAGGTCTGTAAAAACTGGTTGCCGTTTATCATATTACGCAGCTTGCATCGATACAAGGACTGGCCTTTGCCGGGTTTGGAAAACTCGAAATCAGTGATGATATAAGGATCACCATCTATTTGTATCTTCAGGCCTTTGCGTAAATCAGATGCACTTAACATACTCTCTCTCCATGTATTGCAGTATCAACCGGGATTCCGGGTTTTCACGCCGGCCCCGCCTATACCGGGATAACTTTAATTATTTAACAACCGTACAATATTAATCCGAGAATATACCCAGTTCAAGCATCTTTTAGCAACGATTATTCTGCCATGGCAATGCAGGCTGCATGGCGTTTCCAGACAGACGCCGGCTCGTCAAAGGTTCTGCTTTATGAATATGATGAGTGGCCTTTTTTTTGGGAACTGTCCTTTTTTTCATGCTTCCACCCATACTGCCATGTATAATGGGCCGCAAAGCATAATGGCCATTTTGAGACGAGGCGGATAATGATTCAACCAGTAAATCTTACCCCCATGCTGCAGCAGTATCTTGCAATCAAAGAAAACAATCGGGATGCCGTGCTCTTTTATCGCATGGGGGATTTTTACGAAATGTTTTTTGAAGATGCCGAGCGCGCCTCCAAGATACTCGGGATCACTTTAACATCGCGCAACAATAAAAGCGATGCCGCTAAAGTTCCGATGTGCGGTATTCCCTACCATGCCTCGCAGACCTACATCGCCAAGCTTGTCAAAGCCGGGCATCGCGTTGCAATCTGCGAGCAGGTGGAAGACCCGGCCCAGTCCAAGGGAATAGTCAAAAGAGAGGTTGTTCAGACAATTTCTCCAGGTGTTCTCACCGACGAACAGCTCCTCGACGACAAGTCCAATAACTATGTTGCCGCAATTACACGACGAAGCAGCGGCAAAGTGGAAACCTTCGGCTTGAGCTTTCTCGATCTCAGCACCGGTTCATTCCGTATTGGTGAATTTGAAGGGAGCACGGACAACTATGACAGGGTGGTGGACCAGCTTGCCCGTATGACTCCTGCCGAGCTGTTGATAAGCGCTGCAGACAAGGATGCCCTGGCTCCCCTTATGTCGCTGCTCCGGAGTTTGCTGCCGGGCATCTGCATCACTGAACGTGAAGAGGAGCTGTTCCACCTGCAATCCTGCCGGGAAACGCTGCTTGACCATTTCAAAGTGGTCAACCTCTCCGGGTTCGGCTGCGACACCATGGGCGTCGGCCTCATCGCCGCCGGGGTGCTGCTCGAGTATGCCCATGAAATGCAACAGGCATCCATCGACCATATCGAGTCCATTGCCCCCATCGACATGGAATCGATTCTTCAAATAGATGACTCGTCGCGCCGCAACCTCGAACTCGTCCAGACTCTTATCGGCGGCAGCCGTGAAGGTTCCCTTCTTTACGTCATCGACAAAACTTCAACCCCCATGGGAGCACGGCTGCTTAAAGACTGTCTGCTTTCGCCGCTACGCCTGCCCGAAGCTATCCATAAACGCCTTGACTGCGTCAGCTGCCTCTACAAGGATACTGGTTTGCGCCGGGATATACGTCAGGCGCTTGGCACCATCTTCGACCTGGAGCGTCTCAACAGCCGTATGGTGCTGGGCAGCGGCAATGGTCGTGATCTGCTGGCGATGAAGCACTCTCTTGCACAACTGCCCCATATCAAGGAGCTGGTCGGCCTCTGCAAAACCGAGCAGTTCCAGGAAATCGACCACGACCTGGAAACACTTGAGGATCTTTATCAGCTTCTTGATGGCGCCATCAATGAAGAACCACCAATCACCCTGCGCGACGGCAACCTCATCAAGGAAGGCTATTCCGCCGAACTCGACGAATTGGTCCATATGCTGCGTGACGGCAAGCAGCATATCCTCAATCTCGAGGCCGGCGAGCGGCAGGCCACCGGCATTCCAAAGCTCAAAATCGGCTATAACAAGGTCTTTGGCTATTATCTCGAGATAAGCAAAGCCCATATCGACAAAGTGCCGGAGCACTATATCCGCAAGCAGACCCTGGTCAACGCAGAACGCTTCATCACCCCCGATCTCAAGGAGTTCGAAAACAAGGTGGTCTCCGCCCAGGACAGGCGGCTGGAACTTGAATACAAACTGTTCGTAGAGGTGCGCGCCACCATCGCCGCCGACAGCTCAAGGCTGCTTAAGGCCGCCGATCTCCTGGCCCGGATTGATGTTTTCTCTTCTCTTGCCGAGGTTGCCCATCGCAACAACTACCGACGTCCAACGGTGGACGACGGCGATACAATCACTATCAAAGAAGGCAGGCATCCGGTCATCGAACAATCGCTGCCCGGTGGCAAATTTGTTCCCAATGATGTCACCCTCGACCAGCACACCGATGAGGTCATCATAATCACGGGCCCAAATATGGCGGGCAAATCGACGGTACTCCGCCAGACCGCCCTGATCGTTTTACTTGCCCAGATGGGCAGTTTTGTGCCGGCGGATGAAGCCCATATAGGTATTGTCGACAAAATCTTTACCCGCGTCGGCGCCATGGATGATCTGCGCCGGGGCCAGTCCACCTTCATGGTGGAGATGAACGAGACCGCCAACATACTCAACAATGCTACCACCAAAAGTCTGGTGATACTCGATGAGATCGGCCGGGGAACCTCGACCTATGACGGCCTGGCCATAGCCTGGGCAGTGGCGGAGCATCTGGTCGGCAAAGAAGACCGCGGTATAAAGACCCTTTTTGCCACGCATTACCATGAGCTGACGGAGCTTGCCAGACGACAAAACCGGATCCAGAATTTTTCCATCGCGGTGCGCGAGTGGAATGATACCATTATCTTTCTCCATAAGCTGGTTCGCGGCGGTACCAACAGGAGCTATGGTATTCAGGTTGCCGGTCTGGCCGGTGTCCCCGACAGCGTAGTGGGAAGGGCCAAGGAGATTCTGCGTCATGTGGAATCAGGCGAAATCACCGGGGGCACATCACCAAAATCCTTCCACAGGACCACCAAAAAGAAAACTACAAAACATCCCAATCAGCTTTCCCTGTTCCAGCCTCCCGCCGACCCACTGCGCAGCTATCTGCAGAAATTGACCATTGACGACCTCACTCCTCGTCAGGCACTGGAGATCCTCTATGAGATAGAAAAACTTGCATCCAAGAACAGCTGAGAGACCAGAAAAACAGCAAAAATGTTTCGAATTCTGTCCGGAATGGATATACTTTGCATGTTCGTTCTTCTTTGTGGTTTTCTCCGTGACCACTCCAGAGAGGTTAGGTGGTTACCAAAAAGATTTTTGTTGATCGTCGCCGGGATGGTGTCGTCACTTTTTAATAAGGTTGAAAGATGCATTTTAACGACTTACGAAAATTAAAACGTTTCAAGGATATCGTTTCTATTCTGGCAAAGTACGGCTTTGACGATATCGTAACACGACTTGATGTGCCGGGATCGGATCTGCTGCGCAAAATACGCCCGGTCACAAACGACATGGAAACCTATGAGCGGATCAGGGCAGTGGTTGAAGATCTTGGCGCGACCTTTATCAAATTTGGCCAGATCATGAGCCTGCGCCCCGACATGCTTCCTGCAAATATCCTCAAAGAGCTTGAAAAGCTTCAAGATGATGTTCCGCCTGCCGATTTCAACGAAATTGAGGTGCTGATCGAACAAGAGATTGGCAGCCCAATACAACAGATCTTCTCTACCTTTGAAATCACTCCCATGGCTGCTGCCTCCATATCTCAGGTGCATAAAGCGACTCTGCGCCATGAGCAAAAGGCTGTTGCGGTCAAAGCACAACGTCCCGGTATTGAAAAAAATATCAAGCTCGACCTTGATATTCTGGAAGGAATTGCCGATTTTCTTGACCAGCAGTTCGAGGATTTACGCACCTATGAACTGCCGGACCTGGTCCGGATCATCAGGAAAAACATGATGAAGGAAGTTGATTTCACTAAAGAACTGCGCAGCATGGATATAGCCCGCTCCAATGCAACGGATCAGGATTTCTATGTTCCCCAGACATATGAGAAATACTCCAGCGACAAAGTCCTCATCATGGAGTTGATTAACGGCACTAAACTTAAGGACCTGCAGACCACCTCGGGGTACGACAAAGAAAAAATTGCCATGATGGGTTTGCGTGCCGGGGTTAAACAGATTCTCGAAGACGGTTTTTTTCACGCCGATCCACATCCTGGTAACATGTTGGTCAGAAAAGACATGACGCTCTGCCTTATCGACTGGGGCCTGGTGGGGAGGCTGACCGAAAAAGATCGCTTTCAGCTTATAGAGCTACTTCAGGCCATCGTCGAAAAAAACAGCGACAGTCTGGTGCGCTGCTTCCTCCGTTTGTGCGACGCCAGGGGTGAGCACGTTCAGTCGACCCAGCTCGAAAGAGAGCTCCTTGAAATGCTCGATGATTACCATGCAATTCCGATCAAAGATATGAATATTGGTAGTTTTTTGATGAGCATGACAGAGCTGATGAGAAAACATAGATTGCGTTTACCGACGGATCTGAGTGTGATGATAAAAGCTCAAGTCACCGCCGAAGGTTCGGCGCGTCTTATCTATCCGGATCTCGATGTCATCTCGGAAATCAAAGAGTATGTGCAGACACTGGCGGCCAAACGCTATACGCCCGAAGTAATGTGGCGCAGCATGCGAAACTCCATCGCCGGCCTCTGGTTTTCACAGCGTCAGATTCCCCATCAGATTGGAATGGTCATCAGTAAGCTGGAGCAGGGCAAGCTTGGCTTCAGCCTGCATCTGGAAAAATTGGAACAACTGGTTGACACGCTCGACAATGCCTCCAACAGATTAACAGCCGGCATTATAACCGGCGCCATAATTATAGGCTCATCCATGATCATCACAACAGGGGTGGGCCCATTTCTTTTCGGGTTCCCCGCCCTGGGCGTCATTGGCTACCTTGTATCCGTGGTGATCGGTTTATGGCTGATTTTTACTATATTCAAAGGCAAGAAAAAATAGCACACTGAACCAGAACAAGGAGAGTACTACGATGAAAAATAAAGAAGAATTTATTACAACACTGCATGCCAAAATCGATGAATGGGACGCTGAAATAGAAAATTTGTCCATAAAAGCAGCGGAGCTTGAAGAGGAATCACGACAGGAATGCTACGCACAGATTGCCGAGTTAAAAAGCAAGCGTTATGAAATGGAGGAAAAACTGGAGACCCTCCAGAAAACCGGGGATGCCGCCTTACAGGACCTCAAATCCGGCCTTGATCTCGCCATTGAAACCATGAGTGAAGCATTACGTTCGGCCACATCTCGGTTCAAATAAAGGCCCTTAAAAAAATGAGATGTAACTGCTTATGGGGGAAGCGACGTAATGTAACTACCCCAGGTATTTGTAACTGCTTGCAGGGTGCTGGAGATTCTCGCAAGCAGACTGGTGAAGCGTATTTGTCATACGTATTTGTCATACGTAAGCCAGGCTGATCGCGGGAAGATCTGGTGCCCTGTGAGCAGTTACCCCTGGACAATATTACCATGAGACAAGCAGAGCATGTATGCATATGGTGTCGAGTATGAACAATCTGTCTTGTAGCAGATGTTGTGCCGAAATACTCGTTTTGTTTTTTAATGTATCTGTTTCATCTGTCCAATACTACTGTGGCCCGGAAAACAGCTCAAGGAGTGCGCATCATGACACCATCCAGCAGCAACAGCACGTCCAGCCCGAACGCGCTGATACACGAAAAAAGCCCCTACCTGCAGCAGCATGCCTATAATCCGGTCAACTGGTTTGCCTGGGGAGAAGAGCCCTTTAATGTCGCCCGCCGTGACGACAAACCCGTCTTTCTCTCTATCGGATACTCCACCTGTCACTGGTGCCATGTCATGGAAAAAGAGTCGTTTGAGAATGATGATATCGCCAAAATTCTCAATGAACATTTCGTTTCCATCAAGGTCGACCGGGAAGAACGTCCCGATATCGACCAAATATACATGCTCGCCACCCAGGCCATGAGCGGAGGAGGAGGCTGGCCCATGTCCGTCTTTCTTTTCCCCGATAAAAAGCCATTCTATGCCGGAACCTATTTTCCGCCCGAACCGCGCTACAATCACCCCGGTTTTCCGGAACTGCTCAACACCATAGCAAGAACATGGTTAGATAATCGAAAAGGACTGGCCGAGTCCGCCGAGAAGCTCACCGCCTTTCTGCGTAAAAGCTCCCGGATGGATGCCGGCGAAAACCTCGAGCAACGCTGGTCCGAAAACGGATTTCAGGCATTGGCCGAGAGTTATGACAGCGACTATCACGGATTCGGCACCACCAACAAGTTTCCACGACCATGCACCCTTGATTTTCTCCTCGCCTACCATAGCAGAACCAACAACGATGATGCCCTGAGCATGGTGGAAAAGACACTCAGAGCAATGGCTCTGGGAGGTATGTATGATCATATAGGCGGCGGCTTTCATCGCTACTCGGTGGACCGGCAGTGGCGCATCCCTCACTTTGAAAAAATGCTCTACGACCAGGCCCAGCTTGTAGTCAGCTATCTCCAAATGTATCAACACAGCGGAGATGATTTTTTTGCCGGCGTGGCCGAGGAAACCATCGAATATGTCCTTCGCGATCTGCAGCACCCCGATGGCGGACTCTATTCGGCTGAAGATGCAGACAGCATCAACCCCTATGATCCTGATGAAAAGGGTGAGGGGGCCTTTTATCTCTGGCAGGACCAGGAAATTCTCGATGTACTGGACGAATCCGAAGCCGGGGATTTCATTGCCTGTTACGGCATTCGCCGGCAGGGCAATGCCCTGGCTGATCCCGCAGGTGATTTCAGCGGCAGAAATATTTGCTATCTGGCAAAGCCCATTGCTGAAACCGCCGGCGTGCTCAAAATAAATGAAGAAGAACTGCGGCAAAAACTTGCCCGGGCCAGGCGGAAGCTTCTGGTACGAAGAAACAGTCGTGTCAGGCCCCACCTGGACGATAAGATCATTACCGCCTGGAACGGCTTGATGATGTCGGCCCTGGCGCAGGCGGGGCGTATTCTCGATGCTCCAGCCTATATTGACGCGGCGCGCCGTGTTGCCGAATTTATTTTCTCCAATCTGATGAGCGGTGCGCAACTGCAACGCCGCTGGCGTGACGGAGAAGCAAGGTTTGACGGGGTTCTTGAAGATTATGCTTTTGTAATTCAGGGGCTTGTCGATCTCTATGGCGCGACCCATAACGGTGACTACCTGGAGAAGGCTATAGCCCTGACGGCAACACAGAACCGTCTTTTTGCCGACCCCGACGGCGGATTTTTCAACAGTCAGGAATCAGCGGATCTGCTCACCAGAATGAAAGAGACCTCCGATGGGGCCGAACCTTCCGGCAACTCGGTTGCTGCAATGAATCATCTTCGCCTCGGCAGGATGCTCAACCGCTCGGACTGGTACACGACAGGTGAGGCAACCATCAAAGCTTTCGGTGCCATCCTTGAGAGACACGGTATGGCGCTGCCATTCATGCTCAAAGCGCTGGAGTTCAGCCTGCGGCCCCACCAGCAGCTTGTTGTTTGCGGCTCTCCGGATTCCGAAGACACCAGGGCGCTACTGCGGCAGGCCAACAAAAAATATAACCCCCAGCTCCAGGTGCTGCTGGCCGATGGCGGCGACAACCAGAAGGTGCTTGAAAGATATCTCGATTCCATTGGAGCCATGGCTGGAAACAGCAGCAGTGTCGCAACAAAGTCGACTGCCTATGTATGCCGCAATTATACCTGCGACACACCGACAGACTCAGCGGAGGAACTTGCACGGCAGCTTGATACAATATAACTGCTCACAGAGCACCAGAGCTCCCCGCGGTCAGGAACGCAACTCCCCGCGATCAAGGGCACGGCACGCCGTGCCTCTACCCAGGAAAAAAAATATGGAAAAAGCAGGTAAACAAAGATAGGGTAACACAGTGTGAATGTTAAAAGAATATAAAAACTCCATAAATGTCAGTCAGGCAACAATATTCAGGGGGGAATCGTGGCGGAACTATTACAAACTTTTTTTCATGACCGGCACTTGGCGCACAAGGCAACCATGGTTGATTTCGGTGGGTGGGACATGCCGGTGCAGTATCCTCCGGGTGTGCTGCAGGAGCACCTCATAACGCGCAAGCAATCCGGATTGTTCGATGTGTCTCACATGGGACGCTTTGTCATCGGGGGTGCGGATGCCCTAAAATTTCTTCAGCTGGTGCTCACCAATAACGCCGCAGCCCTTGAAAGATGGCAAAGCCAATATACAATCATTGCCGACGAGCACGGCTATGCCATCGACGATGCCTACCTCTACCGGTTTTATGACGATGAGTACCTGCTGGTGGTGAACGCCTCCAACCGCGACAAAGATTGGCGCCATTTCCAGGAGCAGTCCCGGGGATTTGATGTCCAACTCATGGATCGCACCCTTGATTTCGGTATGATAAGCCTGCAGGGTCCCGAGTCGCGCAAAATACTCGCCGAGCTGATCACCTCGGGAGAGTTGCCTGCTCCACTGCGCAACAGCTTGAGCCGTGCCGAGCTGGCCGGTATGGAGGTTTTGCTGACCCGCACCGGCTATACCGGCGATCCCATCGGTTTTGAGCTGTTCATGGAACAAGCCGCTGCCGTCAAAATCTGGGATATGCTCGTTGAACGAGGAGCGCAGCCCATTGGCCTCGGCGCCAGAGACACGCTGCGCCTTGAGGCCTGCCTGCCCCTCTACGGTCATGAGTTTGGTAAAGATCCGGAAGATAGACCCATCCCCGTCTTTGCCTGTCCCCTTGCCAAGTTTGCCGTAAGTTTTTCTCCGGAAAAGGGTGAGTGCATCGGCCGGCGGGCACTGCTCCAGCAGTTTGCCGCCTACCAGCGGATAATGGATTTCAACTATTCAGACGTGCAGGCGCTCCCCCGCATTATTCTTCCCCTGGCAGTGCAGGACAAAGGCGTGGTTCGCGCCGGTGATGCGGTGTATAAAGATGACAGGCATATCGGATATATCACCAGCGGCACCATGGTCCCCTGCTGGGAGGTCGAGGGGCAAGGTATAGCATCTTCATTTACCGAAAGCACTACCAGGCGGGCCATTGGCCTGGCGCTTGTCGATGCCGATACCTGCCTTGGAGATAGCGTTTCGATCCAGGTGCGCAAGCGTACCCTCAAGGGAATCATGGTGCCCTACCATATGCGGGCCGATGCCCCTCCCTACGCCCGGGCCGTGACCTGGGACCAGCTGGGCCTGCCCCAAAAAGAGGCGGCGGCGCCACAGCCGGGCCCGGAAATGATGGCCGGGCTGCTACAAAAAACGATCAACAATACTGTCTGGAGACAGCAGCAGTGCATCAATTTGATCCCCTCCGAACAGACGGCCTCCAGTGTCGCCAGGCTGCTCTCCATCACCGATCCCTCCGGCAGGTATGCCGAGCATAAAAAAGTCAAGGCCTTCTGCGAAGAGGAGGTGTTCTATTACCAGGGAACCGAATTTATCCAGGAAGTCGAAGAACTCCTTGCCGAACAGATGCGCCTTTTTCTTGGCTGTTCAGCCGTTGAGACGCGGGCGATCTCCGGTCAGATGGCCAACGCGGCGGTGTTCAGCGCCATGGTTGATTATCGTAACCGGGCGGATCGCAAGAGCGAGCAGCGCCGTATCGGAAAAATCATCAACAATCATATCCTTAACGGTGGGCATCTCAGCGCTCAGCCCATGGGGGCGCTGCGCGACTTCGTTGCACGCGATTCCAAAACGGACAAGCCCGCCGTCGTCAATTTTCCCGTTATCCCCGACAATCCCTATAAAATTGATGTGGAGGCCACCAAAAACCTGGTGCAGCAGCACCGACCGGAGCTTATCATTTTCGGCAAAAGCATGACCCTCTATCCGGAACCCGTGGCCCAGGTTCGAAAGATGATCGATGCCTCCGGCTTGGAGACGGTGCTCATGTATGATATGGCGCATGTGCTGGGGCTTGCCGGACCGTACTTTCAGGAACCGTTCAAGGAAGGGGCGGATCTGGTGACCGGCTCCACCCACAAGACATTCTTTGGCACCCAGCGGGGCATTGTTGCCGGTAATTACAGCCACGACGATGTGCGGTATCCCTTCTGGGAGGCCGTGGAAAGGCGCACTTTCCCTGGAAGCGTCAGTAATCATCATCTGGGCACATTGCTGGGACTGCTGGCAGCCGCCTATGAGATGAACCATTTCAAAGATGCTTACCAGCAGCAGGTGATCGGTAATGCCAAGGCCTTTGCCAGGGCTCTGCACGACACCGGGCTGTCGGTTGCAGGAGAAGCGCACCACGATTTCACCCATACCCACCAGGTAATTGTC
Source organism: Desulfopila sp. (assembly GCA_046260685.1). Lineage (GTDB taxonomy): Bacteria > Desulfobacterota > Desulfobulbia > Desulfobulbales > Desulfocapsaceae > Desulfopila_A. Next base: position 915 of record JBHEOR010000005.1, on the reverse strand, counting down.
GATGTTGGCTATGCTCGGGGACCGGAGATCGCCTCCCGCCTCGAGGACAACAATATTATCCTCAATTATCAGGCCACGCCGGCGGAAGAGGGTTTTACCGCCTCCGCGGCACTGCGTATCGGCGTCAGCGAAATGACGCGCTTTGGTATGACCGAACCGGATTTTCAGGAACTGGCGCAGATGATGGCCGATGTTATCCTCCACAACCGCCGGCTAAAAGACGAGGTTGCCGCCCTGCGAAAGAGATTTTTGGATATGCGGTTCTGCTTTGAAGGGCAGCAGCTTGACACTCTGGTTGAGGAGCTGCACCGCTTGATATGAAAATATGGGTGGATGCGGATGCCTGTCCGGTGGTTATAAAGGAAATATTGTATAAGGCGGCAGAGCGCAGGAAGGTGGAGCTGACACTGGTTGCCAACCGTTTTTTACGGGTTCCCAGGTCACCATATATCACCAGCCTGCAGGTTCCTCAAGGTCTCGATGTTGCCGACAATGAGATCGTAAAACGACTGGAGCCCGGTGATCTGATTATCACCGCCGATATACCCCTTGCCGCCGAAGTTATCGCCAAGGGCGGGGATGCCCTCAACCCCAGGGGGGAGATGTATTCCAAAGACACCATCGGGGCACGCTTGCATATGCGGGATTTTATGGACAGTTTGCGCGCCGGCGGTGTGGAGACAGGTGGGCCACCGGTGTTGAGCCAGACCGATCGGCAAACCTTTGCCAACAGCCTGGATAAATTTTTCGCGCAGAAAAGGTAAAGAGGGATAATTAAGCATCCGCCGCCGCATTTACTAATCCCTCAAATTGTTGTATAAAGGTAACTGCTTACAGGGCACCAGATCTTCCCCCGATCAGCCTGGCTTACGTATGACCGATACGCTTCACCAGTCTGATCGCGAGAATCTCCGG
>JBHEOR010000049.1:19080-19383 GCA_046260685.1 Desulfopila sp. | reverse complement strand
TCCTAAAAATTACACTATTCATGTTGCTCTTTAGGGGGAAGGGGGAGAGGGTGCGATCACTATCGAAGATTGATTGATCTCAATCGGCGATGCATAGGAATTATGTCCTAAGTTGTAGGATTTATGTAATGGTTAACATTGCCACTCATTGCCTCTTACACCTTCCTGGAAGGTGTTCTCGTAATTTTACAGTCGCAAGTTTAGATGTAATCTCATTCAATTTATGCTATTTTCAAATTGTAATTTATTGAAATCAACTTGGATACTCAGCTCAAATCTCAGTTTGTATACCTGACTGTTCAA